>NZ_JBFTSL010000001.1:0-466250 GCF_056400005.1 Arthrobacter sp. 01L42
GGGCCGGTGCGGGGGTTGGTGGCGGTGTTCATCACGGTGATCAGGTGTTCGAACTGGTCCGTGGTGGCGAAGATTTCCAGGTGCTGCAGGCCGTGCCGGGGTTTGCGGAGGAAGGCGCCCTGGAGCTGGCGGAGCAGTTCCTCGGAGGGCTCGGCGCCGTCCTGGTCCAGCGCCTCCGTCCACCGGCGGGCGATCCGGGCCAGGAAGTCGGCGTCGTTCTCGGCCGCGGTGCGGGTCAGGGCGTGCTCCATCGCCGCCGCTGCCTCCGGGAGGCAGCTGTGCCGGACCCGGTCCAGGGCGAGCGTGATGACGGTCGCGGCCCGGGAGGCGACCTCGCCGGCCGCGACGGCGGCCCCGAGCTCCGGGTGCACGGGCGGGATGGGCCGGCCGGCGAGTCCCTGCCGGGGCAGCAGCGTGTCGGCCAAGCAGAGCCGGCGCCTGGCCTCCGCGGCGCTGATCCGCAGCCGCGCCCGCAGGAACTCCACCGTGTTCCGGTACCCGTCATCCAGCACCGATTCCGGCACCGCCGGCTCACCCGTTCCGGGGCTTCCGGCGGGAGCCGAGGACAAGGAGGTGCCGGCGGGAACCGCCCCAACAGACCTGCCGGCGGGAGCCGAGGAACGGGGCCCGCCGGCGGGAGCCGAGGCCAAGGAGGCGCCGGCGGGTTCCGCGGTTCCGGGTGCGCCGGTCTGCCACCCGCCGCCGCTCTCACGCCAGCCGGTGGTCCACCCGGTGACCGCCCCCGTTACCGCCCCCGCCGCGAACCCCGCGGCTGCGGACTGCTTCCTGGTCCGGTCCACGGCGGCCGCCGCGACGAGCTGCAGATACTCCACCGCGCGGGAGACTTCCTCCACGCCGCCGGCGAAGTCCGACGCGGCCCTGAAGCCCCACGACCCCGCATCCTCCACCGCCGTCGAACCCACCGCCCGCAGCGCGGCCAGGGCGGCGTCCATACCGGATTGCCCGACCGGGGCTGCACCCTGCTCCGTGCCCTCCGCCTCGTCCCCGCAGGCGGTGAAATCCCTGATGAAATCCCTGACGGCTTCCATGGCTCGAGTCTATTTGAGGGCTCCGACAAAAGTGATGGGCACAGTTCCGCCTCGGAATGACTCCGGTACGGCGCACTCGGCCGAACCCCAAATGAACTGTGACCACGCACCCCGTTGGGTGCGTGGTCACAGTTGCGCGCCGAAACAGCTGCGCGGGGCTAACGAACTAGAGCTTCAGGATGCCCGTGAGTCGCTCGGTGTCCTGCCGCGTCCGGGCCCTGCCGAGGTACACCACGGCCGCGATTGAGGCCGCAGTGCCCAGGACCATCGGCAGGATCCACGGGATCCAGGTCAGGCCCGGCTGGTAGCCGAATCCGGCCGCTATGAAGATGATCCAGCTGAGCATACCGACGGATGCAGCAACCCCCGCGGGGACGGCGACGCCGTACTTCTGGTGCCGCTTGTCGTTGGCCCACACCACGAAACCCGCAGCCACGGTCACCATGGCGACCACAATCAGGGAAAGCATTCAGGACACCTCACGATGTAGAAACTGCGATGAAGGACGGTCGTGGGAAGAACGGGGCTAGAGGGCACCGAAGCCGACGCGGCGGGCCTCTTCTGCGCCGATTTCCACGTAGCCCAGAACATTGGCGGGGACGATCACCAGGCGGCCTTTGTCGTCCGTCAGCCGCAGTTCGCTGCCCTTGGCGATCGCGTCGCCAACTACCTTGGCGACGGCTTCGGCATCCTGCGCCGATTCGAGGACAATTTCGCGGCCAATGTTTTGAATACCAATCTTTACTTCCACAGCAAGGCCTCCCAGCCAATCAACGTCCAAAAAATGTCTAAGGTCAATCTCTAGTTGTAGTCTAGGTCCCTTTGGGGAAGCGGGAGATTCCGCGCCAAGCTAAACGGTAGATGAGGTCGCTGGCTACATCGAGATCCAGATTCCCGTCCGTTTCCAGCCAATACCGTGCGCTCACGTGAGCCATGCCGGCGAGTCCGCGGCCCAGCAGCTGGGCCTCCAGCTCAGGCAGTTTGGTGTCCTCGGCGATGACATGAGCGACGGCGTCGGCAAAGGTCTTGTTGAACGTTTCCAGCCGCGCGCTGACGTCGGGATCGTTAATCAGATCCGACTCGAAGACGAGCCGGTGGGCCTGGTCGTCGTGCGCGATGAAGCGGAAATAGGCGCGCATGACGGCCTGGACGCGCTCGTCATTGTCGGTGGTGGAGTTCAGGGCGCCAAGCAGGAGGTCGGTCAGCTTGCTGAGGTGGCTGTCCAGCAGAGCCAGGTAGAGGTCCCGCTTGGAGGGGAAGTGCTGGTACAACACCGGCTTGCTGACGTGGGCGGTCTCGGCGATCTCGTCCATGGCGGCACCGTGGTAGCCGTTCGCCACGAAAACTTCCTGCGCGGCCGCCAGCAGCTGCGCCCGGCGTTCGTCGCGGGGGAGGCGGGCCGAGCGTTGTCCGCTCCGGGGCTGCCCTGCCGTCGGCTTGCCGGACTCGTCCCGCTCCAACGGTGCCTGATGAACCACTGTCGGCCTTCTTTCCCTTATTCACCCCATTGCGCGCAATGGCAATATTTTGCATTTTGTACTGAACTACCTTGCACTCAATTACACCTTACGCGCGGGTAATATGACCTGGTGGTATCTTCGGGCATAGATTGAAGTATGGCTTCCAAGTTCACCGCCGCCGGTGCCCCCGCAACCCCCCAGACGAAGCTGGATCCGCAGCCCGGACCGTTGGTCGACCCGGCTGCGGACCTCAGGCCGGACGAGGTGGAACGCTACTCGCGGCACCTGATCATTCCGGAGATCGGCGCGATCGGCCAGCGACGCCTCAAGAACGCGAAAGTCCTGGTGATCGGTGCCGGTGGCCTCGGCTCCCCGGCCCTGCTCTATCTCGCCGCCGCGGGGGTCGGCACCCTTGGCATCGTTGATGACGACGACGTCGACCTCAGCAACCTCCAACGCCAGATCATCCATGGTGTCGCGGATGTGGGCCGGCCGAAAATCGAGTCCGCCCGCGACGCCATTAAGGCCCTGAACCCGCTCGTGGACGTCCGGCTCCACAACGTCCGGCTCGACGCGTCCAACGCACTGGAGCTCTTTGCCGGCTACGACCTGATCCTCGACGGCGCCGACAACTTTGCCACGCGCTACCTCGTCAACGACGCCGCCGCCATCCTCGGCAAGCCCTACATTTGGGGATCGATTTTCCGTTTCGACGGCCAGGTCAGCGTCTTTTGGGAACAGTTCGGGCCCACCTACCGGGACCTCTACCCGGAGGCACCCCCGCCCGGATCCGTGCCGTCCTGCGGCGAAGGCGGCGTGTTCGGCATGCTGTGCGCCGCCGTCGGAGCGCTGATGGTGACCGAGGCGGTCAAACTGATCACCGGCGTCGGCCGGTCCCTGCTGGGCCGGCTGGCGCTCTATGACGCTCTGGGCGGCACCTGGCGCGAGATCAAGGTGACCAAGGACCCGGCGGCAGCACGAATCACCGAACTCACCGATTACGAGGCCTTCTGCGGGATCACTCCAACGGCGGATGCCGGTACCGAGCACACCGTGACGGCGACCCAGCTCGCCACCATGCTGGCCTCCCGCAAGGCCGGCCTCAAAGACTTCCACCTCGTGGACGTGCGGGAGCAGGGAGAATACGAAATCGTCCGCATTGAGGGGTCGGAGCTGATCCCGCAAGGCCGCATCCTTGCCGGCGAGGCGTGGCAGGAACTGCCCCAGGATGCCGAAATTGTCTTCCACTGCAAGGCCGGAACACGATCCGCCGCCATCCTGTCCGCAGCCCGCGCCGTCGGGTACGAGCGCGTCAGCCACCTCGAAGGCGGCATTCTCGCCTGGGTACGGGACGTGGAGCCCGGGAAACCGGTGTATTGAGCCGCGGCGGCCCATATGGCCAGCAAGGCCGCGATACCGCACAACATGCTCCGCCGAGCGGCGCCCTAAAACGAAAGGCCTGGTCATGAGCGAGGAAAATGTCGTGAGAGAGGAAGACGCCGTGAGCCAGGAAAATACAGTGACGTCCCAGCGCAAGATTGGCTCCGGGTTCGGCCGGGATTCGACGGCGGCCGACGTCATTGCCGGCATCGACCTGACCGGGAAGACCGCTATTGTCACGGGCGGCTACTCGGGGCTGGGCCTGGAGACCGTGCGGGCGCTGGCCTCCGCCGGCGCCACCGTCGTGGTGCCGGCCCGGCGGCCCGAGCATGCCCGCGACGTCCTGGCCGCGGCGGGGCTGACGCCGGCAACGGCTGGCGGCGGCGTCAGCGTTGCCGAACTGGAAGTTGCCGAATTGGACCTGGCGGACCAGGACAGTGTGAAGGAGTTCGCCGCCGGCTTCCTGGCCGGCCCGGCACCTGGCGCGGCGCTGGGCTCAGGCCGCAGCCTGGACATCCTCATCAACAACGCCGCCATCATGGCAAGTCCGGAGCAAAGGGTGGGACCCGGCTGGGAATCACAGTTCGCCACGAACCACCTCGGCCATTTTGCCTTGACCAACCTGCTGTGGCCGGCGCTTGCCGCGGCGCAGGGAGCCCGCGTGGTCTCGCTGTCCTCGACCGGCCACAAGCTCTCGGCCATTCGCTTCGATGACATCAATTTCGACGCCGGCTACGACAAATGGCGTGCCTACGGCCAGGCCAAGACGGCGAACGCGCTCTTCGCCGTCCAGCTCGATGCCCTGGGCCGGAACTTTGGCGTGCGCGCCTTCGCAGTACATCCCGGCGGGATCATGACGGAGCTGCAACGGCACCTGCCGCGGGAGGAGATGATCGCCGCGGGCTGGATGGACGAGCACGGCAAACTCGACCCGCGCTTCAAGACACCCGCGCAGGGCGCCGCCACCTCGGTCTGGGCCGCAACCGCGCCGGCGCTCGAAGGAATGGGCGGCGTCTACTGCGAGGACTGCGACATCGCCGAAGCCACGGTGCCGGGATCGCCCGAAGCCAGGATCAGGGGAGTGGATGCCCACGCGGTGGACCGGGAGGCGGCCACTAGGCTGTGGCAGGTGTCGGCCGAAATGACCGGGATCAACGCTTTCCCCGGATAATCCAGGGATAAACCGCGGCGCGGGAACGCGCGGGGCAGCTACGCGGTTTCGCGGATGTCGCCCGCGGCGGGGCCGGGGTCGCCGGGGTTGCGGGCACCGGGGTTGTGGACAGCGGCGTTGTGGTCCACGGGGCACGCGGCCCCGGAACCGGCGGCACCTGCAACCGTTGCGCCGGCGGTGGGCTCCACCGTGATGCCGTACAGCGCCTCAAGACCGGCAATGTAGGCGTCCTGCTGTCCGTTGGAGGCCAGTTCGCGGGCCCGGACGGTGGGGACGTGGAGAAGCTGTTTCACCATGCGGCGCAGGGCAAATTCGACTTCTTCGGCGGCGGCCGTGCAGCCGTGCCGGGCCCGGACCTTTTCCATTTCCGCATCCAGGACATTCATCGTGTGGCGGCGCAAGGCGACGATCGCCGAGTCGACGCTCCTGGCCTCGCGCTCCTGCTCGAAGGCGCTGGCCGCCCCGGCCACGATGCTGCTGGCCTGTTCGAGCGACTCGGCCTGTTCCTGCGGTGCGGCCAGCCGGACCGATTCCAGCGTAAGCAGTTCGACGCCGTCGAGGTCGCCGACAGCGGGGTCGAAGTCATGGGTCAAAGCGAGATCGATCGCGATCAGCGGCTGGGGCGAGTTCGCCCGGATCCGGGCGAGTTCGTCCGCTTCGACCCGGCTGTCGGAGCCGCTGCAGCCGATCATGACGTCGGCCCCGGCAACTGCGCCCGGAAGCGTGTCCTCGTTCAGTGCCGTGCCGCCCCGGGTGGCGACGAAGCTGGCGGCGCGGCCGGAGGAGGAATAGACAGAGACATCGGTGCAGCCACGTTCACGCAGCAGGGACATGGTGGCACCGGCATAGGCGCCGGTCCCGAAGACGACGGCTTTCTTGGCGGACCAGTCCGGGTTTTCCGACAGGTCAGTGGCGAGGTCCAGTGCCACGGAGACGATGGAGAGCCCGCGCGAACCCAACGCCGTCTGGGCGCCGACGTCCTTGGCTGTCTTGGACGCGGCCTGGAACAGCCGGACCAGGCCGGAGCTGGCGGTGCCCTCGTGCTGGGCCGTGATCAAGGCGCGGCGGACCTGCCCGGCAATTTCCCGTTCGCCCACCACGGCGGAGTCCAGACCGGAGCTGACCGAGAAGAGGTGCTGGCTGACCTCGGCGCCGGTGCGGGTGCTGAAGGCGCGGGAGACGAGCTGATCGTTGAGTCCGCTGGCGCCGCTGATGTGGGTGATGAGGGCCGCCCGGGCCGCGGCGACGGCGTCCGGATGGGGGGCTTCACCGTAGATTTCAAGGCGGTTGCAGGTGGCAAGGACAACGGCACCCGCCACGGCCGGCGATCCGGCGAGGGCGGATGTGGCGATCCCTGAAGCACCGGTGCTCAACTGAGCAACGGTTTCGAGGTCGATGTCGGCGTGTGTAGCCACCAATGAAAAAAGAACCACAGCATCACCATCATAGCTTTTTCGCGCCCGTGTAGAACAACTGTCCGGGCGTGGGCTCAGGCACCCTGGCCTGTGATTCCCGCCACGACGCGGCACTCGGGGCCGGTGTCAGAGCCGGCGTGACAGGCTGTCGTTATCTTTTAGGCACAAATTTGGGCACAATCGAAGTCATGACTCCAAGCGCTGCGGCACGTGCCGGCACGACCACATTCAGTACGTCCGACAACGGCGCAGCCGGCAATGCAGCCATTGACGGCGCCGCCCGCGGCCTCGATGCCGGCCACCCGCTGATGGACGGCCGCACCGCGGATTCGCCGCTGATCACCGCCTACCGCGGCGGCAAGCCCTCCCGCCGTCCCGTCTGGTTCATGCGCCAGGCCGGCCGCTCACTGCCCGAATATCTCAAGGTCCGTGAGGGCGTCGCGATGCTGGACTCGTGCCTGCGCCCCGAGCTCGCTTCCGAGATCACCCTGCAGCCGGTCCGCCGCCACGACGTCGATGCCGCCATCTTCTTCTCGGACATTGTCATCCCGCTCAAGCTGGCCGGCGTCGGAGTGGACATCGTGCCCGGCGTCGGACCCGTCCTGGACAAACCGGTCCGCACGGCCGCGGACGTTGCCGCCCTGCCGCAGCTGACCTGGGAGGCCTTGGAGCCCATCCGCGAAGCCGTCCGGCTCACGGTGGCCGAGCTCGGCAGCACCCCGCTGATCGGCTTCGCCGGTGCGCCCTTTACCCTCGCCGCGTACATGGTGGAAGGCAAGCCTTCCCGAGACCACCTCGGCCCGCGCACCATGATGCACGCCGACCCCGAAACCTGGACTGCCCTGGCCAACTGGGCCGCCGATGCCTCGGGGATGTTCCTCCGCGCACAGCTGGAAGCCGGCGCCTCCGCCGGCCAGCTCTTCGACTCCTGGGCCGGTTCGCTGGGACTGGCCGACTACCAGCGCTTCGTTGCGCCGGCGTCGTCCCGTGCCCTGGACCATGTCCGGCACCTGGGCGCACCCCTGATCCACTTCGGCACCGGCACCTCGGAACTGCTCGTCGCGATGCGCGACGTCGGCGTTGACGTCGTGGGGGTCGACTACCGGCTGCCGCTGGACGAAGCCAACCGCCGCCTCGGCGGCACCGTCCCGCTGCAGGGCAACATCGACCCGGCACTGCTTTCGGCACCGTGGGAAGTCCTCGAAGCCCACGTCCGAGAGGTGATCGCGGCCGGCTCCGCGGCGCCCGGGCACGTCCTGAACCTCGGCCACGGCGTGCCGCCGGAGACGGACCCTGAGGTGCTCACGCGCGTCGTCGAACTCATCCACTCCATCGCTCCGGAGTAGGGGCGTGGACGCAGGCGCCGCCGGGACTCCCGTGGAAGGTACCGCCGTCGTGATCGGGGGCGGGATTTCCGGACTGCTTGCGGCACGGGAATTCGCCCGGGCCGGGGTCCGCACCACCGTCCTGGAGGCCGGCGAGGCCTGGGGCGGCTGCGTCGGCAGCCATGTCGTGGCCGGACTGACCCTGGACAGCGGCGCGGAGTCTTTCGCCACCCGCACCGCCGCCGTAGCCGATCTCGCCGCGGAGCTGGGGCTGGCCGGCCAGATCGTCGCGCCGAACCCCGGCGGGGCCTGGGTCCAGTTGCCTGACGGCCCCCGGGAACTGCCTAGGACCGGTGTGCTGGGCATCCCGGCGAGCCCGTGGGATCCGGAAGTCCGCCGGTCGTTGGGCCTGCTGGGATCCCTCCGCGCCTCCGTGGACGCCGTGCTGCCGGCCTCGCTGGGCACCGCTGCCGGGGCAACGAGCGTGTCAGCCCTTGTCCGCCGGCGGATGGGCAGGCGGGTCCTGGACCGGCTCGTCGCACCGGTGGTCGGCGGCGTCCACTCGGCCGACCCTTCAGTGCTCGACGTCGACATGGTGGCCCCCGGTCTGCGGGCCGGCATCCGCCAGCACGGTTCCCTCGCCGCCGCCGTCGCGGCCCAGCGCAGGGGAGCGGCGGCCGCCACGGGCAGACCCCCCGGACCAGCCGGACCGTCCGGAACAGGCCAGGCCGGCGGGCTCCAGAAGGCCGGTTCCGCCGTCGCCGGGCTGCGCGGCGGCATGCACACCCTCGTCGCCGCCCTGCTGGCCGATCTGCGTCAGCGCGGAGTCACCCTGCTGCCCGGCACCGCGGCCCGGTCAGTGCGGCGCACAGCCGACGGCTGGCGCGTGGCCACGGACCAGGCCACTTTCGACGCCGGGCTCCTCGCGGTTGCGGTCGAGGGTCCCGCCGCCGTCGGGCTGCTTGAGGAGTCCCTGCCGGAACTTGCCGGCCACCGCCCCGATGCCGGACCCGACGTCAGCCTTGTCACGCTCGTGGTGGACCTCACGGCCCTTGACGCGGCGCCACGCGGCACCGGCGTGCTTGTTGCGCCGCAGAGCCCGGGTGTGCAGGCCAAGGCGCTGACGCACGCCACCGCCAAATGGGCGTGGCTGGCGGAGCAGGCAGGCCCGGGACGGCATGTGCTCCGGCTCTCCTACGGGCGGAGTGCAGCTCCAGAGGCTGTTACTCCCCGGGCATTGCCCGAGCCCCGCGGCGGCGGACTGGCCGCGGCGCCGCGCTCCGACGATGAACTTTTCCGCGCAGCCCTGGCTGATGCGTCGGCCCTGCTGGCGGTGCCAGTCGGCGCCGGGGACGTGGCCGATTGGGACGTGGTCCGCTGGGCCGGCGCGCTGCCGTTTGCGTCCCTGGGCCACAGGCAGCGCGTCGCGGCCGTCCGGAGCGTCTGTGCCGCGGACGGCACGCTTGCCGTGGTGGGCGGCTGGCTGTCCGGCAATGGCCTGGCAGCGATCGTGGCCGACACCCCGCAGCAGGTCCGCGCCCTGTTGTCCTGAACGTTGTCCTCAACGTGGCTGCGCTGAACGTGGCTGCGCTGAACGTGGCTGCGCTGAACGTGGCTGCGCTGAATGTGGTTGCCTCAATGTGCCTGCGCTTAATTCGGTGACCCTGAATTCGGTGACCCTGAATGTGGCTGTTCCGAACGAGGTTTCCGAGTCCCAAGCACAACTTCAGTCACAAGAATCACAGCGGTTCCAAAGGCACCCTGAACCCCTCCGGTCACGGCGGTTTCGTGCCGGAAATTCGCGGTTTTTGCAAGTTTTTCCTGCTGGTCGATTCCGGCTAGGCTCGATGACCATGTTTATTTTCAGGTCCAAGGTGTCAACAACGAAGACCGGCCGCCATCGGGGCCTTCGAAGCGGCGCGGCGGCGGTCGCGCTCGGGGCCGTACTGGCTGGCACCGCCGGGGCTCCTGCCTCGCAGGCGGCCGCAGGGTTGTCCGCGGCGGCGTCCACCGCACCGTCCGCGCAGGGTTCGCTGACCCTCGGCCTCGGCGACGTGCTGGACAGCCTGCTGGGTTCCTCGACGACGCCGAGCCCCTCGCCGTCCGCCGGCTCGGGCGAGTCCTCCCCGTCGCCGTCGCACGGCAGCAGCCCGGAGCCCAGCGACCCCGAGCCCAGCGACCCGGAACCCAGCGACCCCGAGCCCAGCAATCCCGAACCCACGGCCCCGCGCACCAGTACTCCACCGGCGTCGAGCACCCCGCCCGCGAAGGTTGCGCCGCCCGGCGGGCCGCAGGACCCCGCCGCGCCGCCCGCCGCCCCGGCTCCGGGAGCTCCCGCCGCAGGCGGATCCGCCGGGTCTGCTCCCACCGGACAGGCCCCCGGCTGGCCGGCACCGGGCAGCGCGGCCGCCGACCCGGCCGCCGATCCACAGTCCGGCACCGCGGTGCCGGCCGCGGGCAACGGTGCCGGCGCGCAGGCGTCGGCCTCGAAGTCGGCCACACCGCACCCGTCCCCAGCGGGTTCAAACACAGCCGGCTGGACCCAGGCGCCGGCTCCGGCCAAGGGCCACTCCGGCAACTCCTCCCTCGAGGCAACCTCGACGTTGGAACCGGCTGGCCTGTCCCCGCTGGTCGGCTGGGGCATCGGCCTGGTGGCGCTCTCGCTCGGCGCCGGCGCCGCGGTCCTCCGGATGCGCCGGAGCTGAGAGGACCCGCCTCCCGCGGACGCACCCCCTCCCGCAGACCCGCCTCCCGCGGACGCACCCCCTCCCGCAGACCCGCCTCCCGCGGACGCGCCCCCTCCCGCAGACCCGCCTCCCGCGGATGCGCCCCCACCTCCCGCGCCCCGCATGTGAAATAAAGCACTTCTACGCGCTGTAGAAGTGCTTTTTTTCGACTTAGCTGGGGAGAGGAGGCAGACTGGTATGCATGAGCCACACTTCTGCCGAATCTGTCACTAAAACCGGAATGTCAGCCCCCGGAGAATCAGTCGCCGGGGCATCGGCGCCCGAAGATTCAACTGAGCAGTTCTTCACCCTTTGGACCGTATTCAAGCGGTCAGCGGACATCCTGCGCGGCGCCGATGCCGCTGAGGACTTCGAGGCCCTGATGAAAAGCCTCGCCGACGCCGGAGTTGTCCACCGCGGCAGCTACGACGTCTCGGCGATGCGGGCCGACGCGGACATTATGGTCTGGTTGCACGGTCCCCGGCCGGAAGCGCTGCAGCGGGCAGTGCGGGACATCCGGCGCAGCAAGCTGTTCGCCGGCACCGAGATCGTCTGGTCCGCCATGGGCGTGCACCGGGAGGCCGAGTTCGCCAAGAACCACACCCCGGCGTTTTCCCGCGGCGTGGAACCGGCGGAATGGCTCTGTGTCTACCCCTTCGTCCGCTCCTACGAGTGGTACCTGCTCCCGGACGCCGAGCGCGGCGCCATGCTCCGCGACCACGGCATGCTGGGCCGCGATTTCCCCCAGGTCATCTCCAACACCGTCTCCTCCTTCGCCCTCGGCGACTGGGAATGGATCCTCGGACTGGAAGCCCCCGAGCTCGTGGACCTCGTGGACCTGATGCGCCACCTGCGCGCCACCGAAGCACGGCACCACGTCCGCGAGGAAATCCCCTTCTACACCGGCCGCCGCGTCACCGCCGCCGAGATTGCCGAGGTCCTGGCATGAGCCCGCTCGATCCGCAGGAATCCGCCGCCCCGGTAACCGCCGTGAACACCGTCACCGAGGCCGGCCGGATGGCCCCCAAGGAGTACGACGCAGTGCTCCTCGCCTCCTTCGGCGGACCCGAAGGCCAGGAGGACGTCATCCCGTTCCTCCGCAACGTCACCCGCGGCCGCGGCATCCCCGACGAACGGCTCGAAGAGGTCTCGCACCACTACCGCGCCAACGGCGGCATCAGCCCCATCAACGGACAGAACCGTCAGCTCAAGGCCGGCATCGAGGCCGAACTTGCAGCCCGCGGCATCGCGCTGCCGGTGTTCTGGGGCAACCGCAACTGGGACCCGTACATCCCGCAGACCCTGCAGGAGATCTACGACGCCGGCCACCGCAAGGTGCTCATGCTCACCACGAGCGCCTACTCCTGTTACTCCAGCTGCCGCCAGTACCGCGAGGACATCGGCATGGCGCTGACCGAAACCGGGCTCGACGGCAAGCTCGAGGTCGACAAGGTGCGCCAGTACTTCGACCACCCCGGGTTCGTGGAGCCCTTCATCGAGGGCACCGCCGCCGGCCTCGCCGACGTCCGTGCCCAGCTGGCCGCCGCCGGCACCCCGGACGCCCCCGTGCACATCCTGTTCGCGACGCACTCCATCCCGACCCGCGATGCCGAGGCCGCCGGCCGGTCCGAGGGCGAGCCGCGCACTTTTGAGGAAGACTCCGCCTACGCCGCACAGCACCTGGCCTCCGGCACCGAGGTCATCCGCCGGGTGGAAGACGCGACCGGCCTGACCGCACCCTGGTCCCTCGTCTACCAGTCCCGCTCCGGCGCCCCGCACGTGCCGTGGCTCGAACCGGACATCAACGACGCCATCGAGGAGCTCGCAGGCCAGGGCGTCAAGGGCATCGTGATTGTGCCGCTGGGCTTTGTCAGCGACCACATGGAAGTGGTCTGGGATCTGGACACCGAGGCGCTTGAGACCTGCGCCCGGCTGGAACTGGCCGCAACCCGCGTCCCCACGCCCGGAACGCACCGCAAGTTTGTCGCCGGACTTGTGGACCTCATCTGCGAGCGGACCGTCGCGAACAACATCGCCGAGCGGCCGCACCTGACCAAGCTCGGCCCCTGGTACGACGTCTGCCGTCCCGGCTGCTGCGCTAACTTCCGCGGCGAAAAGCCCACCATCGCCGGAGCCGACACCACCGTCGGGACCGGACACGATCCCTACCCGGCCGCACCTGTGGCTTCGGGCACGGCTGCTGCGGCGGCGGGCCAGGGAACCGCATGAGCGTCCGGATCGGCACGCGCGCCAGCAAACTCGCCCTGACCCAGACCCAGCAGACCGCGGACCAGCTGGCCGCCGTCGGCGGGTTCCCCGTGGAGCTGGTCCATATCCGGACCGACGGCGACGTCCTCAAAGGCTCGCTGTCCCAGATGGGCGGTACCGGCGTCTTCGTCGCCGCGCTCCGCGACGCCCTGTTGCAGGACGTCTGCGATATCGCCGTGCATTCGCTCAAGGACCTCCCGACCGGTCCGGCCCTCGGCCTGAGCCTCGCGGCCACACCCCAACGCGTCGACGTCCGGGACGTGCTGTGCGCCCGCGACGGGCTGAAGCTCGCCGACCTGCCGAGCGGCGCGAGCGTCGGCACCGGCTCCCCGCGCCGCGCGGCCCAGCTCCGCGCCGTGCGTCCGGACCTGGACATCCGCGACATCCGCGGGAACGTGGACACCCGGCTGGGACGCGTCCCCGGGCTGTCGGGCAACACGAACGACGCCGTCGTTGACGGCAAGTCAAACGACCTCGACGCCGTCGTGCTCGCAGCTGCCGGACTGCACCGGATCGGCCGGCTCGACGCGGTCAGCGAATACCTTGAGACGGACATCATGCTGCCGGCCGCCGGGCAGGGTGCCCTGGCGATCGAATGCCGCACCGCCGACGCTCCCCGCCGGGCCGGGTCCACGGAAGGCTCCCAGGGCGTGCTGGCGCAGGCCCTCGCGGCCCTCGATGATCCGGACACCCGGCTCGCCGTCACGGCCGAACGGGCTTTGCTGGCCCGGCTGGAGGCCGGATGCGCCGCCCCGGTGGGCGCCTACGCCTACCGCAAAGGCAGCATGCTGCACCTCGAGGCGGTGGTCTGCGCCGTCGACGGCACGGCAACCGTCCGCGACAAGAAAGCCACCGACGGCCTCACCGAGGTCGGGGCAACGCTGCTCGGGATCGAGCTGGCGGAAGTCCTGCTGGCCCGCGGCGCCGCGGACATCGCGGACCTGGCAGCTTCCTGAACCGCGGATCCACCACTTCATGGCACGGCACAGCGACCGCAACCACACGGGCGGCCCAACCGGCATGAGGGTGCCGGAGGGCGCCCGCGTGCTGGTTGCCCGCAGCCCGGACCGCGCGGGGGAACTCGTCACGGCCCTCCGCCGTGTCGGCGCCGAGCCGTTGCTGCTCCCGCTGATTGACTTTGAGCAGGCCAGCGACCAGCACTCCCTCGACGTCGCCTTCGACGCCCTCGGCGCCGGGGCCTACACGTGGCTCGTGATCAGCAGCGTGACCACAGTCCAGGCACTTGAGGCGAAAGCCGCGGAACGCGGCGCCTCCCTCAGCAGCTGGCTGCCCGGCAGCATCCTCGTGGCCACGATCGGCCCGGCGACCCGCCGTGAGCTGGAGTCCCGGGGCATCAGCGTCGACCTTGCACCCGCGGGCCAGCAATCCGGCACGGGCCTGCTCGACATCTGGCCCGCGAACCAGGGCAGCGTGCTCCTGCCCCAGACGGACATAGCGGACCCGCGGCTCCGCAAGGGCCTCGAGGCCCGCGGTGCGGCCGTCCAGGCCGTCACCGCGTACAACACCGTCGACTATCCTGCCGATCCGCGCCGGGCCCTGCCCGCATTCCCGCCGGCCCCGCCACAGGCGACCTTGTCGCAGGGGATCAGTCCGGCCGGGCAGGACGCGCCGCCGCCCACCGTGCTCACCACGGCCGAGGCGAAAGCCGAAATCGGGGCCGGCCGGCTGCACGCCGTCGTCGCCGCCTCCCCGAGCGCCGCCCGCCGCATCCACGCGGACCTCGGCCCGCTGGGCACCTGCCGTTTCGTCGCCATCGGACGCTCGACGGCGGCCGAGGCGGCCTCCCTCGGACTCAGCGTCGACGCCGTCGCCGAAGAGCCGACGGCGTCCGGCCTGGTTGCCGCCGTCGTGCGGTCCTTTGACCACCAGCAGCCCCCATCGCCTCCGTCAGCCGCAGAGCCCTCAGCAAAGGACACCATATGAGCTTCCCGACCCACCGCCCCCGCCGGCTCCGCACCACCCCGGCCATGCGCCGGCTGACGGCCGAACACCGGCTCTCAGCCTCGGAGCTCATCCTGCCGGCCTTCATCCGCGAAGGCCTGAGTGAGCCCAACCCGATCGCCTCGATGCCCGGCGTGCAGCAGCACACCACCGATTCGCTCAGGCGTGCCGCGGCCGAGGCTGTCCAGCTGGGCGTCGGCGGCATCATGCTGTTCGGCGTCCCCGCCGTCCGGGACGCGCGCGGGACGGCGTCGCTGGACCCCGACGGCGTGCTGAACAAGGCCATCCGGGACGTCCGCGCCGAGGTCGGCGACGACCTCGTGGTCATGAGCGACGTGTGCCTCGACGAATTCACCGACCACGGCCACTGCGGTGTCCTGGACGCCAACGGCTACGTCGACAACGATGCCACCCTGGAAATCTACGGCCAGATGGCGGTTGCCCAGGCCGACGCCGGCGCCCACGTCCTGGGCCCGTCCGGCATGATGGACGGCCAGGTCGCCGTGATCCGGCAGGCCCTGGAGGACGCCGGGCACGCCAACACCGCGATCGTGGCCTACGCCGCGAAATATGCCTCCGCGTTCTACGGCCCGTTCCGCGAGGCCGTCGACTCACAGCTGACCGGCGACCGCCGCACCTACCAGATGGACGCCGCCAACCGCCGGGAGGCCATCCTCGAGGTGGACCTGGACCTGGCCGAAGGCGCCGACATGGTCATGGTGAAGCCTGCCATGAGCTACCTGGACATCCTCGCCGACGTCGCCGCCATGAGCCCGGTCCCCGTGGCCGCCTACCAGATTTCCGGCGAGTACTCGATGATCGAGGCCGCCGCCGCAAACGGCTGGATCGACCGCCGGGCCGCCATCACCGAGTCCGTCCTGGGCATCAAACGCGCCGGCGCCAACATGGTGCTGACCTACTGGGCGAGCGAGCTCGCCGGCTGGCTCAAGGAAACCCGATGAACACGGCCCCCGAATCCGCGGACGCCCCGCTCAATTCCACGCCCACCGCGCCGGTGGGGCCCAACCGCATCCTCCTGGGCCTGAACACCTTCGGCGACGTCGGGGTCTTCCCGGACGGCCATCCCGTCCCGCACGCCCAGGTGCTGCGCCAGCTCCTGGAACAGGCCGAACTCGCGGACCAGATCGGCCTGCACGCCTTCGCGGTGGGGGAGCACCACCGCCGCGACTTCGCTGTCTCCGCCCCGGAGGTATTCCTGGCCGCGGCGGCTGCCCGCACCAAGAACATCCGGCTCGGCTCGGCCGTGACAGTGCTCAGCTCCGATGACCCGATACGGGTGTTCCAGCGCTTCGCCACCGTGGACGCCATCTCCGGCGGCCGGGCAGAGGTCATGCTGGGCCGCGGGTCCTTCATCGAGTCTTTCCCGCTGTTCGGCCTGGACCTGGCGGACTACGAGGTCCTGTTCGAGGAAAAGCTCGAGCTCTTCGACAAGGTCCGGGCGCAGAAACCGGTCCACTGGGAGGGACGCACCCGGCCGGCCATCAGCGGCCTGAGCGTCTACCCGCCGCTGGAACACCACCTCCTGCCGACCTGGATCGGCGTCGGCGGCACGCCCGAGTCGGTGCTGCGCTGCGCCGAGTACGGCTACCCGATCATTTTCGCGATCATTGGCGGCCAGCCGCGGTCCTTCGCGCCCCTGGCCAACCTCTACCGTGAGGCCATGGCCAAGTACGGGCACCCGATGCAGCAGATGGCCACGCATTCGCCCGGCCACGTTGCCGCCACGGATGAGGACGCCCGCGAGGAGTTCTTCCCGCACTGGCTACAGCAGCGGAACCGGATCGGGGCCGAACGCGGCTGGGGCCCCGCCAGCCGGGGCGAGTTCGACGCGATGTGTACGCCCGAGGGAGCCCTCTATGTCGGGTCGCCGGAAACCGTGGCCGCGAAGATTGCCCTGCTCAAAAAGAACCTGGGCGTGGACCGCTTTGACCTCAAGTACAGCAACGGCACCCTGCCGCACACGGCCATGATGCGCTCCATTGAGCTGTTCGGCACCGAAGTGGCGCCCCGCGTGGCCGCGTTGCTTAGCGCCAACTGAACTGGCCGCGAACAGACCTCGCCGCGAACTGAAAGAATAGAAACCATGACTTCCAGCATGCCTCGCAACGAGGAACTCTTTGACCGTGCCCGCCAGCTGATGCCGGGCGGCGTGAACTCGCCCGTGCGCGCCTTCGGCTCCGTGGGCGGGACGCCGCGGTTCATGGTGTCCGCCAAGGGTGCCTACCTGACCGACGCCGACGGTGCCGACTACGTCGACCTCGTCTGCTCCTGGGGCCCGGCGCTGCTGGGGCACGCCCACCCGGAGGTCCTGGCGGCCGTGCACGCCGCCGTCGACCGCGGTCTCTCCTTCGGTGCCTCCACGCCGGACGAGGCCAACCTTGCCGCAATCGTCAAGGAGCGCGTCCCGGCCGCCGAGCGCGTCCGGATGGTCTCCACCGGCACCGAGGCGACCATGACGGCCGTCCGGCTCGCCCGCGGCTTCACCGGCCGCAATCTGATCATCAAGTTCGCCGGCTGCTACCACGGCCACCTCGACGGCCTCCTCGCCGCCGCAGGCTCCGGCCTGGCGACCCTCGCGCTGCCCGGCTCCGCCGGGGTCACCGCCGCGACCGCCGCCGAGACGCTCGTGCTGCCCTACAACGACCTCGGCGCCGTCGAAGCCGCCTTCGCCAAGCACGGTGACAGCATTGCCGCCGTCATCACCGAAGCCGCTCCCGCCAACATGGGCGTGGTCGCCCCCGGCGACGGCTTCAACGCCGGCCTCTCCCGGATTACCCGCGAACACGGTGCTCTGCTGATCCTCGACGAGGTCCTGACCGGCTTCCGCACCGGCTACTCCGGCTACTGGGGCCTCACCGGCGGCGCCGCCGGTGCCGCCCAGCCGTGGACCCCGGACCTGCTGACATTTGGGAAGGTGATTGGCGGCGGCATGCCGACGGCGGCTCTCGCCGGACGCGCGGAGGTCATGGACTACCTGGCGCCGCTGGGCCCGGTCTACCAGGCCGGGACTCTGAGCGGTAACCCGGTGGCCATGGCCGCCGGGGTCGCGACCCTCACGCACGCCACCCCCGAGGTCTATTCGTTCGTGGATGCCCGCTCGCTGGAACTCTCCGCGGCGCTGTCCTCCGCACTCGATGCGGCCGGCGTGGACCACTCCATCCAGCGCGCAGGCAACCTGTTCTCCGTGGCCTTCGGCACGGGCGCCCGGGGTGTCCACAACTACGAGGACGCCCAGGGCCAGGAAGTGTACCGCTACGCCCCGTTCTTCCACTCCATGCTGGACTCCGGCGTCTACCTGCCGCCGTCGGTCTTCGAGGCCTGGTTCCTCTCCGCCGCGCACGACGACGCCGCGATGAACCGGATCTTCGACGCCCTGCCGGCAGCGGCTAAGGCGGCGGCCGGCGCCAAGCCGTAGCCTCAGCCCTTAAATGACTGATGGCACCCGCCGCTGCGGGTGCCATCAGTCATTTAAGCTGCCGTGACGCTGGAGCGAACTACAGAACGTCCGCGAGGAACCCCTGCAGCCGCTCGGTCCGCGGGCTGGTAAAGATCTGTTCCGGGGGACCGGACTCGACGACGACGCCGGCGTCCATGAACGTCACGGTGTCCGAGACATTGCGGGAGAAGCCCATCTCGTGGGTCACCACCACCATGGTCATGCCGCCCTTGGCGAGGTCGGCCATCAGCGCCAGCACACCCTTGACGAGCTCGGGGTCGAGGGCGGAGGTGGCCTCATCGAAGAACATCACCTCCGGCTTCATGGCCAGGGCGCGGGCAATGGCGACACGCTGCTGCTGGCCGCCGGAGAGATTGGCAGGACGCGCGTCGGCCTTGTGTTTGAGCCCCACCAGGTCGAGCTGCTCGAGTGCCTCGGCCCGGGCCTGCTCCGCCGGCAGCTTGCGCAGCTTCCGCAGCGCCAGCGAGACGTTGTCCACAACGGTCTTGTGCGGGAACAGGTTGAACTGCTGGAACACCATGCCGATCCGCTGGCGCAGCTCGTCCGGGTTGTCCTTCAGGACCGAGCGGCCATCGAGCAGGATGTCGCCCTGGTCCGGTTCGATCAGACGGTTCATGACACGCAGCAGCGTCGATTTTCCTGAGCCGGAGGGCCCGATCACCGAGGCAGTGGTGCCCTTCTCGACATGAAGGTCGATGCCGCGGAGGACATGGTTCGTGCCGAAGGACAAGTGCAGGTTCTTGCCGGTCAGCGAGCCGGAGGCGAATTCGCTCATGGCTGTGCTCCCTTCCCGATCAAGGCCGCGGCGTCGTCAGGCTGACGCTTCTCCGGACGGCCGGTGCGCAGACGCTTGTCGATGTAGTTGACCAAGTGGGTGAGCGGAACGGTCAGGATGAGATACATGAACGCGGCGGCAACCAGTGGCGAGAGGTTTCCCGTATTGGCGGCGGCGTCGTTACCGATCCGGAAGATCTCGCGCTGGCTGGCGATCAGGCCCAGCAGATAGATCAGGGACGAGTCCTTGATCAGCGCGATGAACTGGTTGACCAGGGCCGGGAGCACGCGCCGGACGCCCTGTGGAATCACCACGAGGCGCATAGACGAGCCATAGCTGAAGCCCAGGGCCCGGGACGCCTCCAGCTGGCCCTTTTCCACGCTCTGGATGCCCGAGCGGAAGATCTCGCCGATGTAGGCCGCAGCCATGAGCGTCAGGGCGAAGATGGCCAGCGGGAACGGGTTCGTGGATCCGGTCGCTACCCGGACTATGGGTCCGAGCCCGAGGCCGATGAGGAGGATGATGACAATAGCCGGAACGCCGCGGAAGATGTCCGTGTAGATCCGGGAGAGCCACCGCAGCGGCGTCAGGCGGGACGTGCCCATGACGGCCAGGACCATGCCCAGGATGCACCCGAGCACGCCCGAGGAAACCGCCAGGATCAGGGTGTTGGGCAGGCCGAACATAATCATGTTCGGCAGGACGGCTGCCATCGCCTCCCAGTCAAAGAAGGTCTTTACGAGTTGATCGAGTGCATCCATGGACTAGGACTTCGGAACGGTGACAGCCTTGGAGCCCGGGGACCACGTGGCCGGGGTCTCGCGGTCCGGGTACCATTCCTTGGTCAGCTTGGACCAGGTGCCGTCGGCAATCACGGCGTCGAGGCCGGAGTTCAGCGCGTCGATGAGCGGCTGGTTTTCCTTGTTCACGGCGTACGCGGTGAAGTTCTGGGTGTTTACAACCGACTCGGCGATGACCGTGCCGTCGCCTTCCTTGACCTGGCCGGTAGCCTGCTGGGACGGAGCGACCCAGGCGTCGACCTGGCCGTTCTTCAAGTTGGCATACGCGGTGTTGTAGTCCTCGAAGCGGACGGGCTCGATCTGGAGGGTGTTGGTGACGTAGTCATCCTGCACCGTGCCCTGGACCACGGCGATGCGGGTGTCCTTGGTCAGGTCCTTGAACCCCTTGATGTTGGAGTCCTTCTTGGCGACCACGGCCATGTAGCCGAAGTCGTAACCGTTGGTGAAACCCACGGTCTTGCGGCGCGCGTCAGTGGTGGAGATCGAGGAGGACCCGAGGTCGAACTGCTTGTTCTGAACCTGGGCGAGCAGCGAGGCGAAGCCGGTCGCCTTGAACTCCACCTTGAGGCCCAGCTTGTCCGCAATGGCGCGCAGGAGCTCGTTGTCGTAGCCGGTGAACTTGCCCGACTTGTCGATGTAGATGTTCGGCGGGGCGTCCGAAAGGGTGCCCACAGTCAGGGTTCCGTCGCTGATCAGGCCGAGCTTGGACTTGTCAATCTGGTCCAGGGGAGTGACGTCCTTGGTCGTATATTTGTCCAGGGACTTCTGGTCGCTGCCCTGGAGGGCATCCGTCGGTGACGCCGTTGACTGGGCCGAACCGCCGCCGCAGGCTGCAAGGGAAACCGCCACGGCGATGGCCACGGGAACGGTGGTCAGCCACTTCAAGGCTTTGCTTTTCATCACGCAATCACTTTCGTCTGAAATTCAGTGGGTCGCGGGAGGCTCATCGGGCCCCCGGCCGCTGGCTTGGGCGCCGGGTGGAGCAGACACGCCGCGAAAGATAATTGTGTCATCCGACGTGGGCGCCCATTCAATCCGAACAAATCAGAGATGATGTGTGCGTTCTGCGAACTATCTTCAGGATCGCGTGTGATCGGCGCTGATCCTGATAGTGCTGGCGGGGTGGCGCGGAATCATCGGCGCCGGAGCGGGCGGCAAGTGGAAGCCCCGGGCCGTGTGACCTCCGTCGCAATCACTGGATTTGCGCGCAGCGGGGGACTAGTTAAGCCGTTCCGCCGGCGAACGTTTCGTTTTAAGAAGTGCTCCCGCGCCGGGGCCCAGCGTCCGGAATCCCAGCGTCCGGAAATCCTAGAAGTCGCCCCGGCTGGCGTCCTCGGGAGGCAGGACGGGCCAGTCGCCTTCGATCACGGCGGCCGGCTTCGTCTTGCGCAGGTAGCTTTGGAAGTCCGCGGCCTGGGCAGAGGCCCATTCGACCTGGAGCTGGTGCAGGTTGCCCGCCGGCATCCTGAGCTTGGGGAATTTTCCGGCCATGGCATCGAGCATCCGAAGGGTTGCCAGGGCATCGGCCGCGGAGGTATGCGCGTTGTCCAGATTGACGCCGTACTCCTCGCATAAGGCGGTGAGCGTGCGCTTGCCCTTGCGGTAGCGGTCCACCTGTTTGTTCATGACGTACGGATCCAGCACGGGGAAGCGGCTCAACTGAGGGACGCCGTAGCGGGCAGACTCGGCGGCGAGCACCGTGAAGTCGTAGCTGGCGTTGAAGGCGATGACCGGCACACCCGTGTCGAAAAGCTCCTGGAGCACGGCGGCGACCTCCCGCGTCACTTCCCCGGCGGGGCGGCCTTCGCTGCGGGCCTTCTCGGTGGTGACGCCGTGGATGTCGCTGGCCTCGGTGGGAATCTCAACCCCGGGGTCCGCGAGCCACTCGTGTTCCTGGACAATCCCGCCGTCGGAGTCCACCACGGTGATGGATGCTGTGACAATCCGCGCCGCGCGGGAGTTCCGCCCGGTGGTTTCGAGGTCGAAGGCTGCGCGGGGGAGGGTGTTCCAAGTGCTCATGCTTCAACGCTACCTGCTGCCACTGACAGTTCCTGACCGGGGTGGCGGCGTGCCGCCCGGGCACGGTTCCGGAGTCCGGAACGGCTAGGCTGGACCGATGCGGACGGAGTATGTGGAGGCGGTGCTGGAGCTCGTGGCGTTGATCCCGGCCGGCACGGCGGTGGCCTACGGCGACGTTGCGGAACTCCTCGGTGCCGGCGGCCCGCGCCAGGTCGGATCGGTCATGAGCCACTATGGCAGCAGCGTGCCCTGGTGGCGTGTCCTGAAATCCAGCGGAGACGCCCCGCCCGGCCTGGAGCACGAGGCATTGGGCCTTTATCTGCAGGAGGGGACGCCGCTTCTGGGCCGCTACGAGGACTTCCGCCGGACCGGCGAGGGGCGCTGGCGTGTTGACCTGGCCTCCGGCCGGTGGGCGCCCACCGACGCCGATTTCGACCGGATCGATGCCATCGCGGAGCGGCTCGAGCGGGAGTCGCATAAATTGTCGGTACCCGATGATGAAATGACTGTGTGAGTACCCCCAGCCACCTTGAACCAAGCCTGCAGCGGTCCGGGTCCCGTCCCCTTCCCGGGGCGGGGCGCGCAACGGGAGCGGGGCTGCGCCTGTTGCCGCCCCGGACCCAGCACAGCGCGGTGCCGGTGCTGTCACCGGACCAGCTTGCCGCCGTCGAGGTCCCGCCCGGCTCCGGCCCCGTCCTGGTGCCCGGCGCGCCCGGCACCGGCAAGTCGACGGTCCTTGTCGAGGCTGCCGTCCGCCGCACCCTGCGCGATGGTCTGGATCCGGAGCGGATGCTCATCCTGGCTCCCGGGCGGCTCGCCGCGGATACGCTCCGCGACCGGTTCACGGCCCGCCTGGACCGGAGCCTGAGCACGACGCCGGCACGGACCTGGGCGTCATATGCCTTCGATCTGATCCGCCGTGCCAAGGCCGAAGGCCTCCTGCCGCTTCCGCGCCAGCCGAAGCTGCTCTCCGGCCCGGAACAGGACCTGATCATCAAGGAACTGCTGGAGGGCCATGCGCTGCCCGGCCTCGAGCTGCCCTGGCCCGAGGACCTGGGCGCCGCCCTGCAGACCCGCGGTTTCCGGCAGGAAGTGCGCCAGCTCTTTGACCGGATCATCGAATCCGGGCGGACCGCCGAGGACCTTGTGGCCTTGGCCCGGCAGTGCAACCGGCCGGACTGGATTCCGGCGGCCGCCCTGTACTCCGAATACCGCGATGTCCTGGACCTGCGCATGCCCGAGGCCTTCGACCCCGCCGGCATCATCACTGCCGCGCGCCAGATCTTCCAGGACTCACCCGATTTCCTCGCCGCCGAACGCGACCGCCTGCAGCTGATTCTCGTGGATGACATCCAGGAGGCGAACCCGGCGGTCTTCGAATTGCTCGCCGACATCGCCGCCGGCAAGGATGCCATCATCACTGCCTCGCCGGACACCGTGGTTCAGGGCTTCCGCGGGGCACGCCCCGATCTCGTGGCGGAGCTTCCCGGCCTCCTGGCACCTGACGGGACGATCCTGGAACGACCCCTGTGGACGGCGCATCGGCAGGACCCGGCAGTGGCGGAGGCATGGCTGTCAGTGGCCGGGCGCATCTCCCGCAGGTCCGGCGGGCAGTCCGCCCGCCGGCTCGAACAGCCCGGACCGGTGCCGGCGCCGGACGGGCAACCAGTCCCCGTTCCGGAGGGAGCCGCCGGTGCCCGGGCGGGGACGGTCGAGGCCCACCTGCTGCCGTCCCCGGTCCACGAGCTGCGGTATGTGGCCCAGCGGATCCTCGAAGCCCAGCTGAACGACGACCGGGAACTCGGGGACATCGCCGTGATAGTGCGCAACGGCGGCCAGCTCAGCCAGTTGCAGCGTTACCTGGCCGGCCAGGGGATCCCGGTCCGGATTCCCGTCGCCGAATCCGCCGTCCGGGACGAGGTCGCGGTCCGTCCGCTGCTCGATGCCTATGCGGTGGCCCTGGACCCTGCCGTGCTCACACCCGAGTCAGCGGTGTCCTTGCTGACGTCCCGGATAGGCGGCGCCACCGCGATTGAACTGCGGAGGCTGCGGCAGTCGCTGCGCCGGGAGGAACTCCTGGGCGGCGGCGGGCGCACCAGCGACGCGCTCCTGGTCGAAGCCCTGCTGGAGCCGGGAGCGCTCGCAACGCTGGGCATCGAGGGTCACTCGGCCCGCCGGATTGCCCGGATGATCGCAGCGGGCCGGGACGCCGCCGGTGCCCCCGGCGGCAACGCAGAGACGGTGCTCTGGGCGCTCTGGCATTCCACCGGCCTGGCCTCCCGCTGGACCGACGCCGCCCTCGCCGGAGGCTCAGCCGGTGCCCGGGCCGACCGTGACCTTGATGCCATGATGGCGCTGTTCCATACCGCGGAACGCTTTGTGGACCAGCTGCCGGGTTCCGGCCCGGAGCAGTTCCTTGAATACCTGCTCAGCCAGGAACTTCCCATGGATACCCTGGCCGCCCGGGCGCAGCTGGAAGACGCGGTGGAGCTCATGACCCCTGCCAGCGCGGCTGGCCGCGAATGGCCGGTGGTCATTGTGCCCGGACTTCAGGAAGGCGTGTGGCCCAACACCCGGTTGCGCGGAGAACTGCTCGGCAGCACGTTGTTCGCCGACGCCGTCGAGCACGGCGTGGAGTATGCCCTGCGACTGGATCCGCAGAGCCGGCTGCGCGAAATACGCTATGACGAGCTCCGGAGCTTTTCCACGGCAGTGTCCCGCGCCCGGGAGGTGCTGATCTGCACGGCGGTGTCCTCGGAGGACGAGCAGCCGTCCTCGTTCCTGGACTATGTGGCGCCGTTGCGGCCCGGGCAGGACCGCCGGGGCTTTACCCCGGTCGAGCGTCCGCTGACGCTCCGGGCGCTGGTAGCGGAGCTGCGGCAGTACGCCCAGCTCGACCCGAGGGCGGCCGAATCGGCGGAAGCCGCGGCCGTCCTGGGGGGCCTGGCCACGGCCCAGCCGCCGGTTCCGGGCGCGCACCCCGCGAGCTGGTGGGGGCTGGCGGAGTTGTCCTCGGAGGAGGCGGTGGTTCCGCCGGGCGGTACTGTGTTCGTGTCGCCCTCGAAGGTCGAAACCGTGCAGAAATCTCCGCTGGACTGGTTTGTCCAAGCCGCCGGAGGTGAAGCCGCCACCGATTTTGCCCGCAGCCTCGGAACGCTGGTCCACGCCATTGCGCAGGACCTCCCGGACGCCTCGGGAAGCGAGTATGTCGCCGAACTCGTCCGGCGCTGGCCCACGCTGGGGATGAAGGACAACTGGGAAGGCAAACTGGACTTCCAGCGAGCCGAGTCCATGGTCCGCAAGCTCGCCCAGTATGTCCTCGTGATGCGCAGCGAGGGCCGGAGCCTGATCGGCGTCGAACAGGACTTTGAGGTGAAGCTGCCGGACGTTCCGGCGGAGGCCGCTTCCACACAGTCCGGATCCGATCCGGGCGAGGGCGGAAGCGCCGGTCCGGCGCGGCCCGCCGTGCTCAGGGGCCAGGTCGACCGGCTGGAGATCGACGCCGAGGGCCGGCTGGTGATCATCGACCTCAAGACCGGCAAACGCCAGCCCGGCAAAGCGGATCTGGACCGGCACCCGCAGCTCGGTGCCTACCAGGCCGCCGTGCTGGCCGGCGGCTTCGCGGGTCCCGACGACGGTCCGCCGCCGCTGCCGGGCGGCGCCGTCCTGGCCCAGCTGGGCACCACCACCAAGAGCCCCGGCATCCAGGCCCAGGCACCGCTGGATCCGCAGGACAACTGGGCACTGGAGATGGTCGGCGACGCGGCCCGCGTGATGTCCGGCAGCGTTTTCCAGGCCCGCCACGATCCGTCCAAGGGAGGCCACGGCGGCCACGGCTGCCGGCTCCCTGAAGTGTGCCCGCTGTGCGTGCGGGGAAAGCAGGTTACTGAATGAGCCCCGAGGCGCCGGCAAGCGGCCCGACCGACCCGCATCCGGCTCCGGCTCCCCTCCCCGAGCCCCTTCCTGAGCCGCGGTTCAGCCCGGAAGAGCTGTCGGCACTGCTGGGGGAGGGGAACAGCCCCACGGCCGAACAGTCCCTGATCATTTCCTCGCCCCTCACGCCGCGGCTCGTGATCGCCGGGGCAGGCTCGGGGAAGACCGCCACCATGGCGGACCGGGTAGTGTGGCTCGTCGCCAACGGCTGGGTCCGGCCGGAGGAAGTCCTCGGCGTCACCTTCACCCGCAAGGCCGCCGGTGAACTCGCCTCGCGGATCCGGGCCAAGCTGGCCGCGCTGGCGCGCATCGCGGCGGCCGACACCGGGAACACGCTCTTCCCTGCCGGGCTGCTGAGCGCGGATGCGCTCGAACCCAAGGTCTCCACCTACCACTCGTATGCGAGCGGCATTGTGTCCGACTACGGTCTCCGCCTCGGCGTCGAACGCGACGTCGTGCTGCTCGGCGGCGCCCAGTCGTTCCAGCTCGCCAGCGAGGTGGTGGAAGCCTTTGACGGGGACTACGAACACTTCCGGTCCGCCAAATCAACGCTCGTCAAGGCCGTGATCCAGCTGGCGGGAGAGTGCTCCGAGCATTTGCAGGACCCGACCCAGGCCCGTGGCTGGCTCTTGGAGCGGGTCGCCGCGTTCGAGTCGCTCCCGTATGTCGCAGAAGCCAAGAAGAACCCCACCCAAGCTGCGGGCGAGCTCAGCGCGATGCTTCGCACGCGGGCCAGCGTCGCGGACATGGTGGGCCGCTATTCCGAGGCGAAGCGCGCCCGCGGCGCCTTGGACTTCGGTGACCTGGTGGCCCTGGCGGCGCGGGTGGCCAGTGAGATTCCGGTCGCCGCCCAAACAGAGCGCCAGCGTTACAAGGTGGTGCTTCTCGATGAGTTCCAGGACACCTCGCACGCCCAGTTGGTGCTGTTCTCCCGGCTCTTCGGCGACGGCCATGCGGTTACCGCGGTGGGGGACCCGAACCAGTCCATCTACGGATTCCGGGGAGCGTCCGCCGGGCAACTCTTCCATTTCGTCCGCGAATTCCCGATCCTCGTCAGCAGCGAAGGCACCGACACCGCCCACGGCGGCGAGGGGGACCGGGGCAGCTCGCGGGACCGGGGCAGCGGGCAGGCCCGGCGCTTTGCCGTGGCGCCCACCTCCTACTTGACTACAGCGTGGCGCAACGGACGCAACATACTGGCCACGGCCAACCTCATTTCGGCGCCGCTGAGCAAAGCGGCGGCGAACCTCGGGGCCGCCGGGGCCCGGGAAAGCGCCGACGCCGTCGAGGTCCCGCCACTGCAGCCCAGCCCGGCCGCGGTGGACGGCAGGGTGGTGATGGGACGGTTCGCCACGGACGAAGCCGAGGCCGCGGCGATCGCAGGCGACGTGCTGAAATTTCGCGTGACAGACTTCGACGCCGCGCACTCCGCCGACCCGGTTCCGCCGGCCATGGCTGTCCTGTGCCGGCGCCGGGCACAGATGGAATGCATTCGCCGCGAGTTCGAAGTCCGGGGTATTCCCTATGAAATCGTTGGGCTCGGCGGGCTGTTGGACACGCCGGAAATCATCGATCTTGTCGCTACGCTCCGGGTCCTGGCCGACCCAGGCCGCTCGGACTCCCTCATGCGCCTGCTGGCCGGCGCGCGGTGGCGGATCGGCCCGGCGGACCTGATGGCCCTGCGGGACTGGTCGAGTTTCCTGGCCCGCCGTCGGGGTCGCCCCGGCGGCCTGGAGGCCGGCGACGCCGGACAGGGTGCCGAGGATGACGGGCGTGCCGCCGAGGACGCGCTGGATGACGCTGTGATCGAAGGCGACATCACGGACGCCGCCAGCCTGGTCGAGGCCCTGGACTGGCTGCCCCGCGACGGCTGGACCTCGGCGCACGGACGCAGACTGAGCCCGGAGGCCCGGGACCGTCTGCAGCGGCTCTCGGACGAGCTCCGGCAGTTGCGCAGCTACATGGGGGACGACCTCACCACTTTGCTCGGGGAGGTCGAACGGGCGATGCTCCTGGACATCGAAGTTGCGGCCCGGCCCGGGATCAGCATCCATCAGGCCCGCCGCAACCTGGACGCCTTCCAGGACGCGGCGGCCGGGTTCCTGCACACCTCCCAGCGGGTAGATGTCCTGGCGTTCCTCGCATGGCTGGAAGCTGCGGCGGCCGAGGAAAACGGTCTGGATGCCGCAGCGCCGGAGGTGAACCACGAAGCCGTCCAGCTGCTGACCGTGCATGCCTCCAAGGGGCTGGAATGGGATGTCGTGTTCGTTCCCGGGCTCAATTCCGGGGCGTTCCCCAGCAGCCGCGACTCGCGGTGGAGCAGCGGCAGTGCGGCACTGCCGTGGCCGTTGCGCGGCGATCGCACCGATTTGCCCCAATGGGACCTGGACCAGCCGGACCAAAAAGGCTGGCTTGACGCCGAGAAGGAGTTCAAGTCTGCCGTCCAGGCGCACGGCGAGGCCGAGGAACGGCGCCTGGCCTACGTGGCGTACACCCGTGCCAAACACGTGCTCTGGCTATCGAGTGCGGCGTGGGTGGGGTCCCGGGCCGGTTTGGCGGAGATGTCTCCCTTCCTTGCCGGGCTCGAGGGCCTCACCGCCGACGGCGCGGCCGAAATCCATCCGCTGTCCGTCAGCGAGGACGCGCTGCCGGCCGAAAGCCCCCTGACCTCTGAACTCGAAGTCGCCGCCTGGCCCTATGATCCGCTGGAGGGCCCGCATGACCCCCGGACGGGAAAACGGCTGCGGCTTGTCCCGGGCCGGCGGGCGGCCATGGAATCCGCAGCGGCCCGCGTCCTGCAGGCAATGGCATCCGGCCCGGATGGCGCGGACGCCGGAAAACGTCCCGTCCTGCGCGGTCCTGCCGCCGGGTGGGCGCAGGAGGCGGCCACTTTGCTGGAACGCCGCTCCCGGCGTTCGGTGGTCCAGGATGTGCATCTGCCCGGGCACATCTCGGCGTCGACTCTCGTGGACCTGGAAGATGACCCAGGCTCCGTTGTGGCCCGCCTGCGCAGGCCGATCCCGCGCGAACCGGGGATGTCGGCGCGCAAGGGCACGGCCTTCCACGCCTGGGTGGAGGAATACTTCGGCGCCGCCGGGATGCTGGACCTGGGTGAGGCAGCCGGCGCTGACGACCACATCGACGAGGCCTACGGCCTGGATTCCATGGTGGAAACTTTCCGTCAGTCCGAGTGGGCCCACCGCGCCCCCGCCCACGTCGAGGTCCCGGTCGAGACACGGATCGGCGACGTCGTGGTCCGGGGCAGGATCGACGCCGTGTTCCGCGACGCCGACGGCCGCTGGGATCTTGTGGACTGGAAGACCGGCCGCCGCCCCTCGGCGGCCCAACTGAAGGTCAAGGCAGTCCAGCTCGCCGTCTACCGGCTGGCCTGGGCCCGGCTCAAGGGGGTCCCGTTGGAGGACGTCCGGGCCGCCTTCTACTACGTGGCCGACAACCAGGTGGTCCGCCCCCATGACCTTGGATCAGCGGAAAAGCTTGAGGAAATCGTGTCGGCGGCGCTAGGGAGGACAGCGACGCACAGCGGCGCCTAGCGGATGTCAGCCGGCCGGAGAAAGCCCGCCGTTCGATCCGGGCGGGGCAGTACACCTGAACCGGCCGGCAGCCGGCGCTAGCGGGACGCGGAGTCGACCACCGTGATCGCGGCGGTTGACGTGTTGTCACCGGACCCGGGCTGGACGACGGCGATCGATTGCGTCGATGTGTCGGTACCGGCTGGAACCGCGGCCCCGGCGTCGCTGTCACCGGCCTCACTGACCTTCCCGGAGTCCGGGTCGGGGGCCGCCGCCTGCGGGGCGCCGTCCAGCGCGGCATCAGCGCTGGAGGGCTCGGAGGACTTGGCGGCGCCGGGGATTGCGGTGATTTCGGCGGACGCACCTGCGGCCTTACCGGCGCCCGGCTCGGCGCTTGCCTGGTCGCCTGCTTCAGCGGCTGCGGCTGTGGCTGTGTCTGCGACGGGCTGGGGGACAGCCGCCGGTTCGTCAGCCCCCGTTTCGCGGGGGATAGGCGTGACGTGCACAGCGGGCCTGGCACTGATGCCAGCAGTGGCATCATCAGCCGGAGCGCTGCCCGGGACCGGCTCCATAGGCAGCAGCGTGACCTTGCTGACGGCGGGCTCCGTCCCGTTGGCCGCTGGGGCCGGCGCAGCCGGGACCGTCGGCGCATCGACATGAGCACCGGCGTCGGCGATGGCTTGTTCTGTGCCGGGTTCGGGTGCCGCGACCGGCTGCGGCAGCGGTTCCACGCTGATTGGCTGGCCGCCGTGTTCGGCCACGTCCTCGGCCAGTGTGGCGAGCATGGATTCCGCCTCGTCGATCATTTCCTGGTTGCCGGCGGCCATGCCCTTGACCAGATACTGCGCCAGGGCGAATTCGGCGGAGAGCGCGGCCCGCCGCAACAGGTGCGCATCGGGCGCGTCGCGCCGGCTGGAGGTGTAGTGATCCAGGACCGCATTCACAAAGTCCTGTTCGTTGGAGGCGACCAGCCAGGCCATGTCGTCCGCCGGGTCACCGATGCGCAAGTCGGTCCAGCCCGTCACTGCGGTCACACGCTCACCCTCGACCAGCAGGTTGTCCTCGTGGAGGTCGCCGTGAACGACGCAGGGATTGAAACGCCAGAGCGAGACGTCTTCCATGGCGTGTTCCCAGCGCCGCAGCAGCAGCGGCGGGATTTTTCCGGTCGTGGCCGCCTGGTCCAGTTCATTGAGGCGCCGCTGGCGGAATTCGTTGGGCGTGTAGCTGGGCAGATCGGCGTTGCTCACAATTGACCGTGGGAGGTCATGGATCGCGGCCAGGGCCGCCCCGATTTCGCGGGCCAGCGCGGGAGAGCCGTTGCTGAGCTCGTCCAGGGAGCGGGTGGCGCCGGCCAGGTGCGAATAGACAAACGTGCTGAGCTGGCCTTGCCGGACCGTTCCCGCCACCGTGGGCATGAGGAACGGGAGCTCGGCCCGGATGCCGGGAGCGAACGCACGCAGCACCAGGAATTCGGTTTCCAGCCGGGCGCTCGCTTCGGCATGCCGGGGGGAGCGGACGCGCCAACGCTTGCCCTCAGAGTCCAGCAGGAGGGCCGCGTCGAAGTCCGCCGGATCGTCGGGCGCAGAGCTGACGGCGGTCGGGGTCAGGCCGGGTACCGCCGCCGTTGCTACAGCTGCCAGTTCGATTGGTTTCCTTCTCACCCTTCCACGGTAGATTGAGCGGCGCCCAAGTCGGCGATGCACTCCGGCGAGTCTTGAGATCGGGGACAAATCGGAGGGAAATAGGCGCTGAATCCGGGGCAGGCGTCTTGTCCCGCACATGCTGTGGAGCGCCCGGCGGCATGGTCGGCAAATGTCAATTGTCTGCCCGAGTCAGTACGGTGGGTGTATGAGTCTTGCGGAGTCAGCGGCATCTTCATCGGCATCACAGCAAACACCCTCCGAATCCCCGGCATCCGACGGTGCGGCGCCGCCGCTGCATCTCCTGCCGGCAAACCACCTCATGGAGACGGTCCTTCCCGTGCGCCCGGCCCTGATCGACCGCGGATCCGCGGCGCGGGTGAAACCCGGAATGCTCGCGGAGCTGGTCGGTTCAGGCGCGGCGCAGGCCGTGGTGCTCTCCGGCAGGCAGGCCCTCGTCAGCGGCAACAGCCTCGTGCTCCTCAACGCGGCCGAGCTCTCCGGGCACCTGGCCAACACCCCGTACGCTCCCGAACACGTGATTTACCTCGGTTCCGCCCTGGCCGGTTCGGACCTCGACGCCGGCACCGAGCTTGTCCTCTTTGTCCTCCCGCTTCAGTTCGAAGTCCAGGCCGAGGAATTCGAGGCTCACGTGGCCGGCGTTCCGAGCGATGCGCAGTGGGTGGGTTTCCGCGAAGTCGCGGCACGCCTGAACGCCACGGACACTGCGCTGTTCATCGAAGCCAGCGCCATCGCCAACTGGCATTCCACCCACACTCACTGCCCGCGCTGCGGCACTCCCACGCAGCCGGAAGCCGGTGGCTGGGTCCGGCGCTGCCCGGCCGATAACTCCGAGCACTTCCCCCGGACGGATCCGGCCATCATCGTCACCGTGGTGGGCCCCGACGGGAGACTGCTGTTGGGCGGAGGTGGCCCACTCGACGCCCGGAACTATTCGACCCTCGCCGGCTTCGTCGAACCGGGGGAGTCGCTCGAACAGGCCGTGCAGCGCGAAATCGGCGAGGAAGTCGGGGTCCGCGTCACCGCGTCCCAGTATCTTGGATCGCAGTCCTGGCCGTTTCCCGCCTCCCTGATGCTCGGCTTCACGGCCACCACGCCGGACACCGAAGCCCGGCCCGACGGCGTCGAGGTCACCAGGGCACGGTGGTTCAGCCGGAGCGAACTGCAGGACGCCGTCCTCAGCGGCGAGATCGTCATTTCCAGCAGGCTCTCCATCGCCCGGTCCCTTATTGAACACTGGTACGGCGGCGTCATTCAGGACGCCGCGGACAGCGCCTGACACTGCCCCATACAGGCTGACACCGCCTGCCCCTATCCGCAGGACACCGACTACCGACTGAGCAGCAAAAGTGACCACAGAGAAATTGAACTTCAGCACCATCCCCGGCGGGGAACCGTCGGGCGGCACGACGTCGGGCGATGCCCCGCCTGCCGATGCCCCCGAACCTGACGGCCGTTCGCTGGAGGAACGGATCCTCGGCGGCCTCGACGCCGAGCAGCGCGAGGTTGCCAGCACCCTCCAGGGGCCCATGTGTGTCCTGGCCGGTGCCGGGACCGGCAAGACCCGCGCCATCACGCACCGGATCGCCTACGGCGTGCACTCAGGGGTGTACAGCCCGCAACGGCTCCTCGCTGTCACCTTCACGGCCCGGGCTGCCGCCGAGATGCGCAGCCGGCTCCGTGACCTCGGCGTCGGCAACGTTCAGGCCCGTACCTTCCACGCCGCGGCGCTGCGCCAGTTGCAGTTCTTCTGGCCGCAGGCGGTCGGCGGCACCTTGCCCAACCTGCTGGACCACAAGGCACAGATGATTGCCGAGGCCGCGCGGCGGCTCCGGCTCAGCACGGACCGCGCCTCCATCCGGGACCTCGCCTCCGAAATCGAGTGGGCCAAGGTATCCATGCTGACCCCGGCGAACTATCTGGAGAACGCCCAGGGCCGGGGCAATCCGGGCGGCTTCGACCTGACGGCCGTGGCACGGGTCTTCCAGTCCTATGAGGACGTCAAGACCGACCGCAACGTCATCGACTTCGAGGACGTGCTGCTGATCACCGTGGGGATCCTGCAGGAGGACCCAAAGGTGGCAGCGACCGTCCGGGAACAGTACCGGCATTTCGTCGTCGACGAGTACCAGGACGTCTCGCCGCTGCAGCAGCGGCTCCTGGAGTTGTGGCTCGGCGGACGCGACGAGCTGTGCGTCGTGGGCGACGCCAGCCAGACCATCTACTCCTTCACCGGCGCCTCCCCGAAGCACCTGCTCGGGTTCAAAGCGATGTATCCCGAGGCCCACGTCGTTAAGCTGATCCGGGACTACCGGTCCACGCCCCAGGTCGTCAGGCTCGCCAACGACCTCCTCGCCGGCCGGCGCAGCGGCGGCCCGGTGGCGGACGCCGCCTGGGCCACGCCTTTGCAGCTGGTGGCGCAGCGGCCGGCAGGCCCGGTGCCGCGGTTCACCGAATGCTCGGATGACGAGGCGGAGGCCGCCACTGTCGCCGCGCGGATCCGCGAACTCCTCGACGCCGGAACACCGGCGAGCCAGGTCGCCGTGCTCTTCCGCACCAACGGGCAGTCCGAAGCCTACGAACAGGCGCTGGCCTCGGCGGGGATCGGCTACCAGCTGCGCGGCGGTGAGCGGTTCTTCGCGCGGAAGGAGGTCCGGGACGCCATCCTGCAGCTCCGGGCCGCGACCCGGGCGGTGGCTGAAACCGCCACGCCCGAGCCGCTCGGGCAGCTGGTCCGGGACATCGTCGCCTCCCTGGGCTACACGGACGCGGCGCCGCACAGCGGCGGCGCTCTCCGGGAGCGCTGGGAATCGCTGGCCGCCCTCGTGGCGCTGGCCGACGAACTCGTGATCAGCAGGGGCCCGCAGTTCTCGCTCCCGGACTTTGTCAACGAGCTCCAGGAACGGTCCTTGGCCCAGCACGCGCCGACTGTGCAGGGCGTTACCCTGGCATCGCTGCACGCCGCCAAGGGCCTGGAATGGGACGCCGTGTTCCTGGTCGGGCTGAGTGAGGGCCTCGTGCCGATCTCGTTCGCGGACACTCCGGAAGCGGTGGACGAGGAACGCCGGCTCCTGTACGTCGGGATCACCCGCGCCCGCGAACACCTGTCCCTGTCCTGGTCCACTGCCCGGACACCCGGCGGACGCGCCAACCGCAAGCCCTCGCGCTTCCTGGACGGCCTTCGCCCCGACTCGGTGGCCAGCTCCCACCTGCGGGGCAAGGGCCCGGCGCCGCGCCGGAAGGCGGCCGTTCCGGCGTCCTGCCGGGTCTGCGGCAGCATGCTCTCCAGCGGCGCGGAGCGCAAGGTGGGCCGCTGCAACCAGTGCCCGCCCAGTTACGAGGAACAGACGTTCGACGCGCTCAGGCAGTGGCGGAAGGACGTGGCCCTTGAGGCGGACGTCCCGGCATTCGTGGTGTTCACCGATGCCACCTTGACCGCCATCGCCGAGGCGCGCCCCGAGTCGCTGGAGCAGTTGGCCAAACTCGCCGGCGTGGGTCCATCCAAACTGGAGAAGTACGGCGAGGCCGTTCTGACAGTCCTGGCCGAAAGCACGGTTCAGTGATGCCCGGTTCAGTGATGTCCGGTTCAGTTCCGGCGGCCACACCGCTGACCACCGCCGACGGCGCCCCGGTAGTGGTCCGCCGCTCTGCGCGCCGACGCCGCACGGTCGCCGCGTTCTGGGAGGACGGCACCGCCGTCGTCGCCATCCCCGCGTCCTTCAGCAGGGCGCAGGAACGGGAGTGGGTCCATCGCATGCTGGAGAAACTCCGGCGCCAGGGGGACCGGGCGGCGCGGGGTTCCGGCCGGCGCCGCCCCCGCAACGATGCCGACCTTGCCGCCCACGCCGCGGATCTGTCGGCGAAGTACCTGGGCGGCAGAGCGGTGCCCTCCTCGGTCCGCTGGGTCACCAACCAGAATTCGCGCTGGGGTTCCGCAACGCCGTCCGAAGGGACCATCCGGCTCTCGGCGAAGCTGCAGCCCATGCCGCAGTGGGTGATCGACTACGTGCTGCTTCACGAACTGGCCCACCTCCTGGTGGCCGGCCACGATGCCGCCTTCTGGCGGTTGCTGACGGCGTTCCCGGAGACTGAGCGTGCCAAGGCCTTCCTGGAAGGGGTCTCGTTTGCGACCTCACGCGGCCTGGCACCCGACGGCGGATACGACGAAGCCCCGGACGGAACCGAAATCCCGGCCGGGGCCTACTAGCGTTCGGCTAGGCCTTGGGCGTGCCGCCGTCGTCCGGTCCGCCGTCCTGACGGTCGTCGTCCTTGGCCGCCGGTTCGTCCGTGCCCTCTGAATCCGCCGTGCCTTCTGAATCCGCGGTGCCTTCTGAATCCGGAGTGCCCTCGGTGTCCGTGGTGCCCTCTGAATCCGCCGTGCCCTCGGTGTCCGTGGCGTCGGCGTCGGCCGGCTCGTCGAACCCTCCGCTAAGCAGTTTCTGCAGGGCGTCGTCCACTTCGCTGTCGCTGGCTTCGGCGAGTTTACGGCGTTCGCTGAAGCCTTGCGGATCTTCCAGGTCCTCTGCCGTGGGAAGCAGGTCGGGATGCTGCCAAACGGCGTCGCGGCCGTCGACCCCACGCTCTTCCTTGAGCAAGGCCCACAGCGTGGCGGCCTCGCGGAGCCGGCGCGGCCGCAGTTCGAGTCCCACGAGGGAGGAGAACGCGTGCTCCGCGGGGCCCCCGGTGGCCCGGCGCCGCCGGACGGTTTCGCGCAGTGCGGCGGCGGACGGCAACATCTTCTCGGTTGCACCCCAGGTGAGTTCGTCCACCCAGCCTTCCACCAGGGCCAGCGCGGTCTCCAGCTTTTCGAGGGCCTGCTCCTGGGCGGGAGTGCGCTGCGGCATGAAGACTCCCTGCGAGAGCGCCTCCTGGATGCCCTCGGGGTTGCTGGGATCGATCTCGCGTGCCAGTTCTTCGATCTTGGACGTGTCGATGTGGATGCCGCGGGCGTAGGCCTCGATCGCGCCGAGCAGGTGCCCGCGCAGCCAGGGGACCTGGACGAAGAGACGGGCGTGTGCCGCCTCGCGCACGGCCAGGAACAGGCGGATGTCGTTTTCCGGCAGGCTGAGGCCCTCACCGAATTTCGCCACGTTGGCCGGCAGGAGCGCCATTTCGAGGTCTGCGAGGGGCACGCCAATGTCCGTCGAGCTGACCACTTCGGCCGAGAGCGCGCCGATCGCCTGGCCGAGCTGCATGCCGAAGATCGCCCCGCCCATGTTCTGGATCATCGAGGAGGCGCCGCCCATCATGGACTTCATTTCCTCGGGCATCTGCTCGGTCATGGCGGCCGAGAGCGCATTGGCAATGCTGTTGGCCACGGGCTCGGTCAGCCGCTTCCACGTCCCAAGGGTTTCCTCGACCCATTCGGCGCGGGACCACGCCCGGCCGATCAGTCCCGTGGCCGGAAGCCCGGTGACCTGGTCGAGCCACAGTTCGGCCAGCCGAAGGGCCTCATCGACCTCCCGCGACTGATGCGCCGTGACCGAGGGGTCGGTTCCGCTGGCGGCGACGCGCCGGGCGTTGTCATGTGCCAGCTGCCAATTGACGGGCCCCTCCGAGGGGGCACTCATCATCGCCTGCACCTGGGAGAACATCTGGGCCAGGAGGTTTGGATCGTCCGGGAGGCCTGCTGCCTTGGCGAGCTCGGCGGGGTCGATATTGCCCATGCCCTGCCCGCCCATCAGGTTCTTGAGCATTTCGGCCAAGGGATCCTTGGGTTCCTCGTCGCCATTGGACGGATTGAGTGGGTTGGAGGTCATGATCCCGCCGATCGTCGGTGTGGCTGCTTCTCAACTTCACGGTACCCCTGTGCAAGAGTGGCTGTCTGCCGAAACCGCGCCACGTTCGCTGTAGGCAAAGAGCGGTCCGGGGTCCCAAGCGCGTAGGCTTGGAAGTTGGAATATTTGCACGCGGCAGCCTCGGGTTAGGCTGCGGCCCTGGTGCGTGGTCGCGGTGTCCTCTCGGGCTTGTCCTGGCAGGGCCGCAGCCCCTCGTGCCGGCACGGAGAGGTCGTTCAATGACAATCACCCACGGTGAGCAGCCCGCCAGCGACCCAGCGGCCGGCCCTGCCCGGGGCAGGTGGGCGCGACTGGCGGGCGCCGGCGTGCGGCGCCCGCGCAACAACCGGTCTTCAGCCATGCTTGTCTCGGGGCTGCTTGCCGCCGCACTGGGCATCACCGCGGTGAGCCTGCCCGTGCCCTACGTGATCGAGTCTCCCGGCCCCACCTTCAACACCATCGGCCAGGACAACGGCAAACCGGTGATCAGCGTCAGCGGCCATGAGTCGTTTCCTGCCAAGGGCAGCCTGGACCTGACCACTGTCTATGTCGACGGCGGTCCCAACGGTCCGGTCAGCGTCTTCGAGGCGTTCTCGGCATGGCTGAACGGGACCAAGGCCGTCTACCCCCAGGAACTGCTCTTCCCCACCGGCGTCACCAAGGAACAGTCCCAGCAGGAGAGCGCCACCGCGATGACCACCTCCCAGGAGAACGCCATCGCCTCGGCACTGAAGGAACTGAAGATTCCGTTCGGGCAGAAAATGCAGGTGGCCGGGCTCCCGGACGACTCCGCCTCGAAAGGACTGTTGCAGGCAGGGGACGAACTTGTCGCCATCAATGACAAGCCCATCACTGCGCTCGGCGTGGTCCAGGCGGAACTGGCCGCCGGCAACGGTAAGCCCGCCAAGGTTATTGTCGAACGCGCCGGCGCCCGGGTGCCAGTCACCATTACGCCGGCCAAGAACAGTGCGGGCCGCTACATCCTGGGCGTCCTGCTGCAGTACAAGTTCACCTTCCCGTTTGATGTCACCATCTCGCTCGACAAGGTCGGTGGCCCCAGTGCGGGCATGATGTTCGCGCTTGGCATCATTGACACCGTCACTCCCGGGGACCTGACCGGCGGCAAGCACATCGCCGGAACCGGAACCATCACCCCGGACGGTGCCGTAGGACCCATCGGCGGGATCGCCCAGAAGATGCAGGGGGCGCGGTCCGGCGGGGCCACACTGTTCCTGGCCCCGGCGGCCAACTGCGAAGACGTGCTGGGCCACATCCCCGACGGCCTGCAGGTGGTCCGGGTCGAGAACCTCACCGAGGCCCGCAAGGCAGTTGAACTGGCCGCGTCAGGCGGCGACACATCGGGACTGCCTGTCTGCACCAACAACTAGACTGGCCGCGGAACTAAGCGCCGTCCCCACTCGTGGCACTAATTGACGGCCGCGCCGTCCCGCCGGCACCCTGCTGCAGGGCCCTGACGGAACGGCGGTGACGGCCGTTAGAATGCATCAACCTGAAACACCGGCACTTGGTCGCCAGACTGAGCCACAGCAGCGACTGATAACTAAAAACCAGCAGTAGACGACCAGCTATGAGGTACCGAGTTTGTCCCGTCCCGCCAGCACTGTCCCGCCCGGAAGACCCCAGACACGACGCGGCGCCCTGACGCCGACGCTGATCATCGTGGCCCTGATCGTGGTCGGATTCATCTTCTTCGCCAATGTCTGGACGGATGTCCTCTGGTACCAGCAGCTCGGCTACTTCGAAGTGTTCCTGACCGAGAACCTGGCCAGGATCGTGATCTTCCTGACAGGTTTCGCTGTCATGTTCCTGGCCATCTTCTTCGCCATCAGGATTGCCTACCATGCGCGGCCGGTATACGCCCCCGATTCGGAAATCCGGGACAACCTCAACCGCTACCAGGCGCAGCTCGAACCGATCCGCCGCGTCGTGATGGTGGGGCTTCCCATCCTCTTTGGCCTGTTCGCCGGCAGCGCCGCGGCCAGCCAGTGGCAGAAAGTCCTCCTGTTCCTGAACCAGGAGGCATTCGGCCAGAACGATCCGCAGTTCGGGCTCGACATCAGCTTCTACCTCATGACTCTTCCCTTCCTCGGCTTCGTCACCGGGTTCCTCATCAGCGTCACGGTGATCGCCGGCCTTGCCGGCATCCTCACCCACTACCTCTACGGCAGCATCCGGATCATGGAACGCGGGATCTTCACCAGCCGCGCCGCGCAGATCCACCTGGCTGTCACGGGCGCCGCCTTCCTGGTGCTGATGGGCCTCAACTTCTGGCTGGACCGCTACTCCACGGTGCAGAATAACGGCGGGCGCTGGGCCGGTGCGCTGTACACGGACGTGAACGCCGTCATTCCGACCAAGGCCATCCTGGCCGTGGCCGCGGCCATCGTCGCCGTGCTGTTCATCGTCGCCGCGGTCATCGGCAAGTGGCGGCTGCCGGTGATCGGCACCGCCATGCTCATCATCACGGCCATCCTGGCCGGCGGCGTCTACCCGTGGGTCATCCAGCAGTTCCAGGTCCGGCCCTCGGAGCAGACGCTGGAGAACGAATACATCAAGCGGAACATCGCGATGACCCGTGCCGCCTACGGCCTGGATAAGGTCCAGGAAAAGCGGTACAACGCCACCACCAACGCCACCACCGGCGCGCTGGCCCCCGATGCGCAGACCACCGCAAACATCCGGCTGCTGGATCCGAACCTGATCTCGGATGCGTTCTCGCAGCTCGAACAGTACCGGCCCTACTACCAGTTCCCCAGCGCCCTGAACGTGGACCGCTACGAGATCGACGGCAAGATCCAGGACACGGTCATCGCAGTCCGCGAACTCAACCCGGACGGGCTCGCCACGAACCAGCAGTCCTGGCTGAACCGGCACGTTGTCTACACCCACGGCTACGGCGTCGTCGCCGCCAAGGGCAACAAGTTCACCGTGGACGGCAAGCCGGACTTCCTGCAGGCGGGCATCCCGTCCACCGGCGCGCTCGGCAACGATTCGACCTATCAGCCCCGCGTCTACTTCGGCCAGGACTCACCCGACTACTCGATCGTGGGGGCCCCGGACGGTGCACCGCACCGTGAGCAGGACCGGCCCGCGGCCAAGGAAGGCGACGGCGAGACGCAGTACACCTTCACCGGCAACGGCGGCCCGAACGTGGGCAGCTTCTTCAACAAGATCCTTTACTCGATCAAATTCCAGTCCTCGGACCTGCTGCTTTCCGACGGCGTGAACGCCGAGTCCCAGATCCTCTACGACCGCAACCCGCGGGACCGCGTCGAAAAGGTGGCGCCCTACCTGACTGTTGACGGCAATCCGTACCCCGCCGTCGTAGACGGCAGGGTGAAATGGATCGTGGACGGGTACACCACCAGCCCGTACTTCCCGTACTCCCAGCAGGAGCAGCTCTCTGCCGCCACGGCCGACTCACAGACCGCCGCGAACCGGACAGTAGCCCTGCCAAACAGCTCGGTGAACTACATCCGCAACTCGGTCAAGGCCACCGTGGACGCCTATGACGGTTCCGTGACGCTGTACGCCTGGGACGACCAGGATCCGGTCCTGAAAGCCTGGCAGAAGATCTTCCCGACGTCGGTGAAGCCGTATTCGGAGATGTCCGGTGCGCTCATGAGCCACGTGCGCTACCCGGAGGACCTGTTCAAGGTCCAGCGCGAGCTTCTGGGCCGCTACCACGTGACCAACCCGGACAGCTTCTACACCAACATTGACGCCTGGTCCGTTCCCAACGACCCCACCGTCAAGGACGAAGTCAAACAGCCGCCGTACTACATGTCGCTGAAGATGCCCGACCAGGACAAGCCGGCGTTCCAGCTGACCTCGTCGTTCATCCCGCAGGTGGTCAACGGCAACGCCCGCAACGTGCTCTACGGCTTCCTGGCCGCGGACTCCGACGCCGGCAACCAGAAGGGCGTCAAAGCGGACAGCTACGGCCAGCTGAGGCTCTTGCAGATCCCGCCGGAGACCCAGGTCCCCGGACCGGGCCAGGCGCAGAACAAGTTCAACTCCGACCCCACCGTTTCGCAGGCCCTTAACCTGTTGCGCCAGGGTGCGTCGGCGGTGCTCAACGGCAACCTCCTGACCCTGCCGGTCGGTGGCGGCATGGCGTACGTCCAACCCGTCTATCTTCGCTCCACGGGGGAGACCTCCTACCCGACGCTGCAGCGGGTCCTGGTGGCGTTCGGCGACAAGATCGGGTTCGCGCCCACACTGGACGAGGCCCTGAACCAGCTCTTCGGCGGAAATTCGGGTGCCGCAGCAGGTGACTCGGCCAACAAGGGACAAACACCGGCCACGCCCACCACGCCAGGTGGTGCCACTCCGCCGCCCGGCACTACCGACGCGAAGGCAGACCTGAAGGCCGCGCTGGACGAGGCCAATGCCGCGATCAAGGCCGGCCAGGACGCCCTCGCGAAGGGCGACTTCGCGACCTACGGTGAGCAGCAAAAGAAGCTGAACGCTGCCTTGCAAAAGGCACTCGAGGCCGAAGCAAAGCTGGAAACCCCGGCCGCGCCGGCGGGCACCGCCACACCGTCGCCCACACCGTCGGCGACGGCGGGCGGCTAACGCTGCGCAGCTGACCCTGGCAGGTCCTTACGCGCTGCGCGAGGGCCAGGCGCAGGCTGTGAACGGTGCGACAGGCCGGGTTTGCCCCTACGGAGGGGCAAACCCGGCCTGTGGCGTAGACGGACCGGATTCGATCCCTGTGCGGCCCTGGCCGGACGGGCCCGGGAGACCAGGGCGGACGCTCCGGTCGGCGGCGAGATGCACATCACGTCGCCTCGATTTGGCCTCAAGTTCGCCGGCAGGTAGAGTTGATCTTGCGACGCGGGGTGGAGCAGTTCGGTAGCTCGCTGGGCTCATAACCCAGAGGTCACAGGTTCAAATCCTGTCCCCGCAACTGGAGAGAAGGTCCGGAACACTGGAAACAGTGTTCCGGACCTTTTGCTTTAAGCCGCTGGGGGGCGGTCGGGAAGCCGGGAACCGGGAAACCGGTCATAGGACAAAAGGGCGACCGCTCGAGCGGCTCGCCCCCGCAGTCCATCGCCTCGCAGTCCATCGATCTGGATGTGCCGGACTGGACGGCGGCCGGGCACGTGGTCAGGGCGGTCCGGAAACTAGGGTAGAGTTGATCAAGCGACGCGGGGTGGAGCAGTTCGGTAGCTCGCTGGGCTCATAACCCAGAGGTCACAGGTTCAAATCCTGTCCCCGCAACTGGAGAAAAGGTCCGGAACACTGGAAACAGTGTTCCGGACCTTTCGTTTTAAGTCCGCGGCGGCGGCCTGCGCTGCGTCTGCCCTGAGCCGCCCCCGTGCCGGCTCTCAGCCGTCCTTGAGCCGCTGATAGGTTGCCAGCGCCCGCGCCCGGGACTCGGCAAGGTCCACGATCGGTGCGGGGTAGCCGGGGGCGGCGCTGTCGGCCTTCCAGGGCTCGTGGACGGTTTTGTCATCCAGCGCGGCGAGCTCGGGAATGTACCCGCGCAGGTAACGACCGGCGGCGTCGAACTTCTTGCTCTGCGTGACCGGGTTGAAGATCCGGAAGTACGGCGACGCGTCGGCACCCGAGCCCGCCACCCACTGCCAGTTGGCCGGATTGCTCGCGGCATCGGCGTCCACCAGCGTGTCCCAGAACCAGGCCTCGCCCAGCCGCCAGTCGGCCAGCAGGTTCTTCACCAGGAAGGACGCGGCCGCCATCCGCACGCGGTTGTGCATCCAGCCCGTCTGCCAGAGCTGGCGCATGCCCGCGTCCACCATCGGGTAGCCCGTACGGCCCTGCTGCCAGGCCTGGAGCTCGTCGCCCGACGCCGGCTGCCATTGAAAGCGGTCGAACTCCGGCCGGTAGTTCTGTGTCGCCAGATCCGGATTCTCGTACAGCAGTTGCCAGCAGAATTCCCGCCAGCCAAGTTCGGAACGGAAGATCCCGACGTCGGCTGGCGCCCCCGCCGCAAAGCTGTGGCGCAGCGTGTGCCAGATCCGGAAGGGGCTGATTTCGCCAAAGCGCAGATGCGGGGAGAGCCGGCTGGTGCCCTCGACGCCCGGGACGTCGCGGCCGGTGCCGTATTCTGCGGCCGGGCCGTCCACGAAGTCCTCGAGGCGGCTGAGGGCGCCGGCTTCTCCCGGCGTCCAGGTGTCGGCCAGCCCCGGGCTCCAGTCCGGGCTCCGGGGGAGCAGGCCCCAGCTTTCGAGCGGTTCGCCCGCCGGCAGGCCGCCGCTCTGGGTGCGTGCAGGGCCCGGCAGCTGGTCCGGAGCAGCCAGCGGCTGCCGGGGCTCGGCACCGGCCAGGCAGGCCTTCCAGAACGGCGTGAAGACCTTGTAGGGGCCCCCGCCGCCGGTGCGCACGGTCCAGGGCTCGAACATGAGGTTCGCCTGGAAGCTCGTGGCGTTGAGGCCCTCCCCGCCGGCCCAGCTCTTCAGGCCGGCGTCGACGGCGCGTTCAGGGCCGCCGTAGCGGCGGTTCCACAGCAGGGCGTCTGCCGACGTTTCCACCGCGAGGTCCTGGATGACCCGGGCGGCGGGGCCGCGGCGGAGCACCAGCCGCGAGCCCGTGGCCTCGAGCGCGGCGGCCAGGCCGGCCAGGGAATGGTGGAGCCACCACTTCACCGCGCCACCCAGCGGCCGGATGCCGGGTGACTCCTCATCCAGGACATAGACGACGGTCAGGGGTTGGTGCAGGGCAGCGGCCTCCGCCAGAGCCGGATTGTCATCCAGCCGGAGGTCATCACGGAGCCACACAAGGGTCGCAGACATGGATCCACGGTACACGCGCGCCCGCCGCCGCGGGCGCCTGTGCGGTGAGACATGGGGCCATGCAGGGCACAACGAGGGCCGGGCCTCGGCGGGCGATCCTGAGGTGTCAGGTTAGTCCGCCGGAGCCCGGCCCCGGGCCCGAAGCGTGCAGCAGTCCTGCGGAAGCGCCGGACCGGCGGGTCAGAGCTTGTCGAAGTCGGCCTCCTCGACCGTGGAACCGGACTCGGCGCTCTTTTCGCCGGTGCCGATGGCAGCGGGGGCGCCGCCGGACTTCAGCGCTGCCAGCCGGGCTTCGATCTCGGTCTGCTCGCCAAGATCTTCCAGCGAATTGAACTGGGCGTCCAGGCTCGACTCGGCGAGCTCCTGCTGGCCGCGGACCTTGGCTTCCTCGCGGCGGATCTTCTGTTCGAAGCGGCCCACCTCGGAGGTGGGGTCCATGATGTTGATGCTCTTGAGGGCGTCGTGGACCTGGCTCTGGGCCTGCACGGTCTTGGACCGGGCCACCAGCTCATTGCGCTTGCTGGTCAGTTCGTTGAGCTTGCCCTTCATCTGGTCGAGGCCGTGCTTGAGCTTGTCCACCACCTCGGTCTGGGACGCGATGCTCGGCTCGGCGGCCTTGGCCTCGTTCTCAGAACCCATCTGGCGCTGCAGGGCCACCTTGGCCAGGTTGTCGAACTTCTCGGCATCGCCGACGTCGCCCTTCGCCCGGTATTCGTCGGCCTTGCGCGAGGCTGCGAGGGCCTTTCTGCCCCAGTCCTGGGCGTTGCGGACGTCCTCGTTGTAGTCGTCCTGGAGCATGCGCAGGTTGCCGATGGTCTGGGCCACGGCGGACTCCGCCTCCGCGATGTTGTTCGTGTAGTCACGGACCATCTGGTCCAGCATTTTCTGCGGATCTTCGGCCTGGTCCAGCAGCGAATTGATGTTTGCCTTCGCCAGCTGCGCCATGCGGCCGAAAATGGACTGCTTAACCATGGTGTTACCTTTCGTCCTGCTCCGTTGTCTCACTGATTCCAGTGATCGATGATGTATCGCATCTATCCGCTGTCCGGGCCCTTGCGGCCGGCGCGTGGTCTGTCGAGTTTCCTGCTACTGCTTTCCCACTGTGTCCCCTGCGGGGGTGGCGAACAGGCTAGAAACTTCCGGAGTCCCCGCCACCGAAGTCTCCGCCGCCGCCAAAGTCGCCGCCGCCCCAGCCGCCGCCGGAGTCATCGCCGCCTCCGCCGCCCCAGCCGCCTCCGCCGCCGCCCCAGCCTCCGCCGCCTCCGCCGTGGAGGATCGAGTTGATGAGGATTCCGCCGAGGATCGCGCCGCCGAGGCCGCCCCCGCCGCTGCCGCCGAACATGCCGCCCCGACCGTAGCCTTGGCCCTGGTTGGCGTAGCCGCCGAATTGGTCGACGTCGGACTGGGCCAGCTGCGCGGCCTGTGCCGCCAGCGCGTAGGCCTGCTGTGCGTACTGCAAGGCCGTGACGGGGTCGGTGCGGGAAATGGAGAGCGCATAGTCCAGGTTCCGCTGGGCTTCCGCCAGGCGTGTGCGCGCGTCGGTGCCTACGCCGCCGCGGCGGGCGGTGATGTAGTCCGACGTCGCGCTGATCTGGGCCTGGGCCGACATGATGCTCTGCTGCAGTGAGGCCTGGGCCCGGCGCGCCTGGTCCTGCTGGTCGCGGATTCCGGCCAGGGACTGGTCGAGTGCCTGGTGGGCCGTGACGACCCGTTCCAGCGTCGCGATCGGATCAATCTTGCCGCCCTGGATTTCCGTTTTGACCTGGGCGAGCGCGGCTTCCGCCGCAGCCACGGGGCCGGCAAGTTCCGGATGGGCGCCGGACTGGATCATCGCCTTCGCCTGGGCCAGGTCCTGCGCGGTATCGACGACGGCGGCTTCGAGGCTGTTGCGTGCCCCGTCGAGGCTGCCGGCCACCTTGGTGATGGCGCCGATCAGCACGTTCGTCTGGTGCAGGCTCTCCTCGGCGGCGCGGACGGCGACCGCGGCGAGGCTGCTTTCACCCGCGGCGAGCTTTTCCTGCGCCGCCGTGGAGGCATTCTGCACGAAGTCGAGACGTTCCTTGGCCTGTTTGATGTTGTCCGCGACCTGGACCAGGGCGCTCTCGGCGTACTTGGCCCGCAGATCGGTCAGTGACTGTTCGGCGGCGGCAAGCTTTGCCTGGGCGTCCGCGGCGCCGGCGCCGACGGCGGCGAGGGCCTGCGGGGCGTTCTTTTCCAGCTCCCGGAGGGAATCGAAATCGGCTTTCTGTTCCTGCAGCGATGCCAGCGCGGCTTCGGAGCGGCCGATGATTTCAACGAGCCAGCTCCGTTGCTGCTCCTCGGTGTCGGGGATGTGGTCGTCAAGCTGCTGCTGCAGCTTGAACGATTCCGTCATGTGGCCCTTGGCCTCCTGCAGAGCCTTGGTGAAATTGCCCACCGCGGCGTCCCCGTATTGGGCCTGGGCGAATCCCAGCTCCTGCTCGCTGGACTTGATGGCGTCATCGGCCTCGATCAGCAGCGAATCGCTCTTCCGGCGCAGCTCGGCCACGCTGAGCCCCGCCAGCGGGTCCGGCTGCCCGCCCTGGGCCCCGGCTGACGCCCCCGAACTTTGCAGGGCCTTCTTCCGGCGGCTGCGCAGGTACAGATACGTTCCCGCACCGCCCACAGCCACGACGCCGACTCCCACGAGGACGGCGCTGCCCGCTCCGGCGCCGGACGGCACCGTTCCGCTGCCGCCGCCCGCCGCGTCGCCCACCGCAGCGGCCGTGTCAATGGCTGCCTGGGCGAAGTCGCGCTTTCCGCCGGCCAGGTTCGGCACGATGGCGTTCTGGACGATGGTGGACGTCTTGGGATAGATGGCGCTGGCCGAGCTGGGGGAGAAGTAGTACTTGCCGTCGTCGGACATGGTCAGGATGACGTCGGCCTTGCCCATGCCCTTGTTGGTCGCGACGGCCTGGGCCCACGCCTTGGGTTCGGCCGGATTCTCGAACGTCTTTGCCGTGATGACGTAGAGGTTGTACTTGTGGTCCTTGAGGAGCTTCTGGATGGCGTCCTGGACTTCGGCCTTGCGGCTGCCGAGCACGTTCGCACTGTCCACGATGTTCTGCCCGGACGGAATGGCCACCGGATCTTCGGCGAGGGCCGGAGCGGCGGGGAGCGCCAGCAATCCAGCGACGCCAAGGACGGCGAGGAAACGATTCAACTTAGACCGCATGTGCAACCCTTCAGCACTTCTGGGACCGGTTCGGTCGAACCAGCCGTCACAGAAAGCAGCAGCGCCCCCACGCAGATGTAAAGCCGCAGGTCGCTGTGGCATTTCCATTTGATTCTATGGTGCACCCAAAAGGCAGTCCACCTAGGGGAATATGCCACCAGCGAAACGGGCTTAAACTGGGAAACACGGGCCCGCAGGCCGCAAACTGTCCGTTCAGGAACCTCCCAGCAAATGTCCGCTCTAGTGTCAGCCTGAGCGTTCATAGTTATAGGCAGACGAGGACGAAAGGAAGTCTCATGACTGAGAACCCAGTGCCGGGTGTGTCACCGGAGCCGACACAACAGAACCAGGAACCGGCGGGAGTGCGGGAGGGCTCGCCGGAGCAGCCGCATGCCGGCCGCGCGCCTGAGGCGGCACCGGGAAGTCCGGCATCCGAAAGCACGACGTCCGAAAACTCAGTAGTCGGAAGCCCGGCGCCCGAGAACCCGACCCTCCGGCTGGACCGCGCCGAGGACGGCGCGCCGCGTCCGGTGTACCAGCAGCAACAGCCCTCCGCCGCGGATACCCAGCAGATCGGCGCCCCGGCCCAGCAAACCGGCCCGTACGGCGGGTTCTCCCAGTCCGGCCAGGGCCAGCCCGCCCAGCCCGGCCACCCGCCCTACGGCCAGTCCCAGCAAACCCCGTACGGGCAGTCGCCGCAAACCCAGTACGGCCAGGCCCACTACGGCGCCAACCCTTACGGCGGCCAGCCGCAGCCGGGTCCGTCCTACCCTTCCGGCCCCGGCTTTGCGAACGACCCGGCGCACGCCCCCAAACGCAAGGCGGCATTCGGCGTCCCCACCCTCGTGGCCAGCATCGTGGCCGCCGGCCTGATCGGCGGCGGCGTGGTGGCCGGCAGCAACGCCCTGCTGGGCGATCGCCTTTCCCCGTCCGCCGCGAGCAACACGAGCCAGGCCGGTCCGGTGATCGTCAACAACAGGGAAGACGTCAACGCCATCAGCGCCGCCGCCCTCAAGGCTTCCCCCAGTGTGGTGACCATCAAAGCGACCAGCGGCAGCGACGGCGGCACCGGCAGCGGGATCATCCTCGACACCCAGGGCCATGTGCTGACCAATACCCACGTGGTGACGCTCGACGGCAAGGCCGCGAACGCCACCATGGAGGTCCGGACGAGCGACGGCAAGGTCTACTCCGCGAAGATCGTCGGTACCGACCCGCTTTCCGACCTCGCCGTGATCAAGATCGACAACCCCTCGGGACTGGTCCCGGCAACTCTCGGTGACTCGGGCAAGCTGAACGTCGGTGACACCGCCGTCGCCATTGGATCGCCGCTGGGACTTACCGGCACAGTCACGGACGGCATCGTCTCAACCCTGAACCGGACCATCAGCGTGGCATCCTCGGCTGCGCCGAAGGGCGGTGCGGACAACTCCCAGGGCGGTGACCAGGGCTTCCAGTTCGCGCCCCCCGGCGGCGGCGAGACTCCGAGCACCGCGGATCAGGGATCCATCTCGATCAACGTAATCCAGACGGACGCGGCCATCAACCCGGGTAACTCCGGCGGCGCGCTGGTGAACACCAAGGGCGAAATCATTGGCGTCAACGTCGCGATCGCCTCCGCCGGCGGCGACGCGGCCAGCGGAAGCAGCAGCGGCAACATCGGCGTGGGCTTCAGCATCCCCATCAACAACGCCAAGCGCGTGGCCCAGGAGATCATCAGCGCCGGCAAAGCCACCCACGGGCAGTTCGGGGTCAGCGTGAAGCCCAAGGCCGCAGGCTCGTCCTCCTCCGGGTTCTCGGTGGGCGCGGAGGTCGCGACCGTCGAGTCCGGCTCGGCCGCAGACAAGGCCGGCATCAAGGTCGGCGACGTCGTGACGAAGTTCCAGAACCTGACCATCAGCGATCCCAACCAGCTCACCGCGGCGGTGCGGGAACAGGCCGCCGGGGCCACGGTCAAGGTGACGGTGCTGCGCGGTGGCCAGCTCAAGGACGTCGACGTGACGCTCGGCGCTGCAGCCGAGCAGTAGAGCTGGGCGGAAGCAAACAGCGCAGCTGTAAATCAAGGCAGCAGCAAACAGGCCGGGCGGCACCGAAAAGGTGCGGCCCGGCCTTTGCCGTCCCGGGCCAGTTCACTGACACAGACCTTAACCCTGGCCGCGCTGCCCGGCGGCTATATGGTTAGCTAGGAACAGCCCGGCTGCCGGGCATTCCGTGGCCATGACCCCGTCAGGGGCGGCTGTCCACCCGCATGGAAGGCTGCTGTAGACACAGTGGAAGAAACTCTGAAAATCATTGTGCTGGTCAAGCACGTCCCGGATGCGCAGTTCGACCGCCACCTCACAGGTGAGGCCAACACGGTGGACCGCTCCGAAAGCATCCTGTCCGAACTGGATGAATACGCCCTGGAAGCTGCGCTGCAGCTGACCGAGGCCCGCGGCGGAGAAGCGGCCGGCAACAAGGTCATTGCGCTGAGCATGGGCCCGGCCGGGGCAGTCAATGCGGTGAAGAAGTCCCTCCAGATCGGCGCCACGGAAGGCGTGCACCTCAGCGATGAGGCCCTGGCCGGTTCGGATGCCGCGGCCACGTCGCTGGCGCTGGCCGCCGCGATCCGCCACCTGGGCGCGGATGTCCCCGCGGACCTCATCCTCACCGGAATGGCCTCCACGGACGGCGAGACCTCGCTGGTCCCGGCACAGCTCGCTGAGCGGCTGGGCCTCCCGCAGGTAACCTTCGCCGCGTCCCTCGAGCTCGACGCCGGCAAGCTCACCGCCCGCCGCGACGGCGACACCCACGCGGACACCATCGAGGCCACACTCCCGGCCGTCGTTTCCGTCACCGACCAGATCAATGATCCGCGGTACCCGAACTTCAAGGGCATCATGGCGGCGAAGAAGAAAACCATCACCACCTTGAGCCTTGCCGACATCGGCGTGGACGCCGCCCAGGTGGGCCAGGCCGGTTCCTGGACCGCCGTCGAGACCGCAGAGGCCCGCCCGCCGCGGACGGCCGGCACCATCATTACCGACGAAGGCGACGCCGGCATCCAGCTGGTCGAGTTCCTGGCCGCCCAGAAGCTGCTCTAAAGGGGATTATCCGAACATGGCAAAAGTACTCGTTTTCATCGACAACCCCGGTGCGGCGCTGAAGAAGTCGAGCCTGGAACTGCTCACCATCGCCCGGTCCCTGGGCGAGACCGTCGCCGCCGTCAACGGCGAACTGCACGACGACGCCGCCTCGACCCTGGCCGCGTACGGCGCCCAGGCACTGTACCGCCCGTCCGCCACGGACCTCGACGACTACCTCGTCGGACCCAAGGCGGCATTCCTGGCCGCGGCCGCCGCCGCCGCCGGTGCGGGCGTGGTCCTGGCCGAGAACTCGGCCGAGGGCAAGGAAATCGCCGCCCGGCTCGGCATCAGGCTCGGCGCCGGCGTCATCACCGACGTCGTGGCCGTGGATCCCGACGGAACGGCGCACAAGTCGGTCCTGGCCGGGTCCTACACCAGCGCCGCGAAGGCGGTGACACCCGTTTCCGTGCTGACCGTGAAGCCCAACAGCATCACGCCCGAGCCCGCGGTCACCGGCACGGCGCCGGAGAGCATCACTGTCCAGGTTCCTGACGTGACCGCGGCTGCCGCACGGGTTACGGCGCGCACCGACAAGCCTGCCAGCGGACGCCCCGATCTGTCCGAGGCGCGGATCGTCGTGGCCGGCGGCCGTGGCGTGGACGGCAACTTTGGTCCGCTGGAGGAACTCGCCGACGCCCTCGGCGCAGCCATCGGAGCCTCGCGGGCGGCCACGGACGCCGGCTGGATCGGCCACGACGCGCAGATCGGCCAGACCGGCAAGACCGTCGCACCGCAGCTCTACATCTCCGCGGGCATTTCCGGAGCCATCCAGCAGAAGGCAGGCATGCAGACCGCGAAGGTGATCGTGGCCGTGAACAAGGACGCCGAATCGCCGGTTTTCGAGATCGCGGACTTCGGCATTGTGGGCGACCTCTTCCAGGTCCTGCCGCAGGCCACCGCCGAAATCAAGAAGCGCAGAGGCTGACCGCATGAGCACCACCGCCGTCCCGGCACAAAGCCCGTTCGACCCGGAGACCACCCGGATTGAGCGGGTGCTTTGTTTCACGGCCCACCCGGATGACATCGATTTCGGCGCAGCCGGCACGGTTGCAGCCTGGACCGCCGCCGGAGTCCAGGTCAGCTATTGCATCATGACCGACGGCGACGCCGGCGGCTTTGATCCGGAGCAGCGCGAGGAAATTGTGCGGCTGCGCGTTGCGGAGCAGCAGCGCGCCGCCGCCCTGGTCGGCGTCACGGACATCCATTACCTGCACCAGCGTGACGGCTACCTCGAACCCTCGCATGAGGTAATGCGCGAGGTGGTGCGCCTGATCCGGCAGCTCCGGCCCGACGTCGTGCTCTCCATGCATCCGGAACGCAACTGGAACCGGATCCAGAAGAGCCATCCGGATCATCTCGCCGTGGGGGAGGCGGTGACCCGCGCCGTGTACCCCGCGCTGGAAAACCCGTTCGCGTACCCGGAACTGGCCGAGTCCGGGCTGGAGGCCTACAAATTGCCCTGGCTGTGGCTCTTCGCCGGGCCGGAAGAGCGCGAAAACCACTTCGTGGACGTCACCGGGCATGTGGAGAGCAAGCTGGCCGCCATCCACATCCACGTCAGCCAGCACCCCGACGTCGACGCCATGGACCGCACGGTCCGCGGCCTCATGCTCGGCACCGGGGCCCGGGCCGGACTTCCCGCCGGGCGCAGCGCCGAGGCCTTCCATGTCGTAACAGTCAACGGCCAGGGGACTATCGCCGGTTTCTAGTGTTGCTGCAGCACAACCTCTGCCATATGCTGGCCTCTGTTTAAATCATATTTATTTGATGGAAGGCAGACTTTGATGGCGAAGACTGCGCAACACCCCGTTCTTGTGATCATGGGCGTCTCCGGATCCGGCAAATCAACTGTCGCGGGACTTCTGGCCGGCAGGCTGGGCTGGGACTTGGCCGAGGGCGACGACCTGCACCCCGAATCAAACGTGGCAAAGATGCACGCAGGACAGCCGCTGACCGACGAGGACCGGTGGCCCTGGCTCGAAAGCATTGCCGACTGGATCCGGGACCACACCGGCGCCGGGAATCCCGGCGTCGTGACCTGTTCGGCGCTGAAGAAGCGCTACCGGGACGTTCTGCGCGGCGAAGGGGTGGTTTTCGTGTTCCTCGAGGGATCACGGGACAAGATCTCCGACCGGCTGGCCTCCCGCCACGGGCACTTCATGCCCCCGGCCCTGCTGGAGTCCCAGTTCGACGCGCTCGAAGCCCCCACGGCAGACGAAAACTTCATCTCCCTGTCCGTCTCCGCAACGCCGGCGGAAGAAGCACAGGAAATCATCACCCGACTTAATCTCGACGCCGCCGACGCCAGGCCCTGAGCCTTCCCGCGTTTCGCCGCGACCAAGGAATTTTTGTGAAATCACTGATAGCAATGCAGCTTCCGGCTGCCGTTGAGGCCGGGACCGGCGTCAATACCCAACTACTGATCATCGCGGGTCTGGGCATCGCCCTGCTCGTGGTCCTGATCGCCAAATTCAAGTTCCACCCCTTCCTGGCCCTGATTCTGGGGTCAGGATTCGTCGGCCTCGCTGCCGGTGTGGAACCGGCCAAGGTGATCATCAACTTCGAGGACGGCGTGGGCGGCGTCCTGAAGGAAGTCGGTCTGCTGGTCGCCCTCGGCGCGATGCTGGGCAAGCTGCTCGCGGACTCCGGCGGCGCGAACCGGGTGGTCGACACCCTCCTGGCAAAGGCCACCGGAAACAAGCTGGTCTGGTCCATCACGCTCGTAGCCGTGATCATCGGCCTGCCGATGTTCTTCGAGATCGGGCTCGTCCTGCTGCTGCCGGTGATCGTCCTGGTCACGCAGCGCTCCAAGATGCCCCTGATGCGCATCGCCATCCCGGCGCTGGCCGGCCTGTCCGTGCTGCACGGGTTGGTGCCGCCGCACCCGGGACCGCTGATCGCGATCAGCGCCGTCAAGGCTGAACTGGGCACCACACTGGCCCTCGGCATCCTCATCGCCGTCCCCACGGTGATTATCTGCGGCCCGCTCTTCTCCCGCCTGGCGGCCCGGTGGGTCCCGGTGGGTGCCCCCGCCGTCGCCGGCGGCGTCGATACCGTGCACGGCGCGGACATGGAGGGCGTCAAGCGCCCGCCGAACTTCACTGTCACGCTGTTGACCATCATCTTCCCGGTGGTCCTCATGCTGCTCAGGGCCGTTGTGGACATCATCTGGCCGGACCCCAAGACGGCCCCCGCGATCCGGATGTTCTTCGACTTCGTCGGGCAGCCGCTGGTGGCGATGACCCTGGCCGTCCTGCTGGCCATGGTGACCTTCGGCTACGCCGTGGGCCTCAACGGCGCCAAGATTACGAGCAAGATCGCTGCCAGCCTGGGCCCGATCGCGGGGATCATCCTGATTGTCGGCGCAGGCGGCGGCTTCAAGCAGACGCTGATTGGTGCCGGTGTGGGTGACTCGGTGAAGGCCTGGGCCGAGGGGACCAACATGTCCGTGCTTGTGCTCGGCTTCATCGTGGCCGTTGCCCTGCGCCTGGCGACAGGCTCAGCCACCGTCGCCACCGTGACGGCCGCCGGCATCGTGGCACCGCTGGCCAGCTCGCTGTCGCCGACGCACGCCGCCCTCCTGGCCCTCGCGATCGGCGCGGGCTCGCTGTTCTTCTCGCACGTGAACGACGCCGGGTTCTGGCTCGTCAAGGAGCTGTTCGGACTCACTGTGGGCCAGACCTTCAAGACCTGGTCCGTCATGGAAACCCTGATCTCCGTGGTGAGCTTCGGCCTGGTCATGCTGCTCTCGCTGGTCATTTAGCCGGGCAGGACAGCGGCCGGACAGGACGTCCGCCGGCCACAACACAAAGCCGCCCGGGCCTTGAGTCCTTCTACGGAAGGAGCCAAGGCCCGGGCGGCTTTGTGTGTGCGGGTGGCTTGCTGTCTCCTGCGGGTGGCTAGGCGTCCAGCGGTGCGGCGGCGACGGTCGGCAGGGTAGGCGACGCGGATCCGCCTTCGGGCTCCACGGTGATGCCCAGCGCGGCCGCGGAACCGATGCCCTTGACCACCGCGGGCTTGGACAGGGCTTCAGCGTCCATGAGGCCCTGCGAGACCGGGGCCGAGCCGTCCTTGGGGATCAGCCACATCTGGTAGACCTTGCCCACGGGCGGGGCCGGGACGCCGTTCATTTTGACGACGGCGGCATCCTTGGACGGGGAAATCGACACGGTGGCGGTGCCGCCGCCGTTGACGTCGACAGTAGCCTGGCGGACGTCGCTGGCCTGCATCACCTGATTCAGGGGATCGTTCTGGTTGGCCACGTAGGCTCCGACGCCCACACCGCCCAGGGCGATCACGGCTGCTGCGGCGACGCCGATAAGCCAGTTCCGCATGCCCTGCGGGCGGCGGCGCTCTTCCCTGCGCTGGCGGGCCGCGCCGAGTTCGTCGATGGCGGGCAGCGCGGAGCCGTCACGTACCGGATGCGGCAGCACCGGCGTCGCTTGCGGAGCCGTGCCGGGAAGCGGCACTGCGGCGGGGGACTGCGCTGCGGCCTGCTCTGCTGTCTGCGCAGGCAAGGATGACATGATCCGGTCCAGCAGCCCGGGCGGAGGCTCTTCCTCTGCGGTGAAGCTGGTGGCCAGGGTCTCCCGGGCCTGCCGGACCCGCTCGTTGAAGGCAGCCCTGTCTGCTGCCGGTGCGGAGGCGAGGAACTGCTCGATTGCGGCGCGTTCGGCGTCGTCCACGGCGTTGAGGGCATAGACCTCGGCAAGGTCCACCACGCGGCCGGACGACAGGTCGGTGGCGATCTCGGCGGTGAAGCCGCCGGGGAGGCGGTTGTTGTTCTCATGTGCGTTCATATCGGTCAATTCAGCTCACCCCCAAGCAGGTCTTCAGTCGGATGAGTCCATCGCGGATGCGGGACTTGATGGTAGGTACCGCGGCATTCAGCCGCTCGGCCACTTCCCGGTAGGTGAGGCCGCCGTAGTACGCCAGCCGGACGGACTCCTGCTGCGTATCGGTCAGCGTCTCCATGCACCGGACCACGGCCTCGGCCTCGAGCCGGCTGCCGACTTCGTCCGAGACGGAATCGTGGTCGATCTCCTGGCTGCTGGCACCGTATCTGGCTTCGCGGTCGGTGGCGGACTGCGAGGACCGGACCTTGTCAACGGCGCGTCGGTGCGAGATCGTCATGAGCCAAGCGAGCGGACTGCCGGCGGCGGGATTGAATTTGGCGGCGTTCTGCCAGACCTGCAGGAAGACTTCCTGGGTGGTGTCCTCACTGAGTTCGGTATCGATCAGGACCCGGCGTGCCATGCCGAAGACGCGCCTGGAGGTGAGGCTGTAAAATTCCGCGAACGCCGTCTGGTCGCCCTGGGCAATCAGTGCCAGCAGGCTGCTGAGCCGGCCGTTGATGTCGGCTGAGGTGTCCGCCGGTGCGGCGGCCTCGGGGTTCGGGGCATTCGGAGTTTCCATCACTCCCAAGCATAGGGCGCTTGCAGCCCAACGCGGGCCAATCGGTGCGGCATGCGTCGAGGGGCCGTCCCCTGCCACGCGGGCAGAGGATCTGTCCAGATGTACTGTTCTCACCTGCCGCTCCTCGCTCCCTTCCGTTTCTCCGCACTAGGCCCGGTAGACACAATGTGAGTGGGCGGATTGGTGTCCGCCTTCAGAAGTGATTCGGTGCGCCCCGGCATCTGGATGGGCGTGCTGCGCGGGAATTCTTTCCCGCGGGCCGCCCAGGGGGCCGCCGCACGTCCTGGCGGGCCTTCGCGGCGGACCGCTACAACTTGGCCCCTGCAAACCCGTTCTGGCGCCACGCCTCGTAGACGGCGATGGATGCCGCGTTGGCCAGGTTCAGTGACCGGAGGGCTGGGAGCATCGGCAGGCGCACCCGGGACGTCACCCGGGGACTGTGTTTGACTTCCTCGGGCAGGCCTACGGATTCAGGACCAAACAAGAGGACGTCGCCGGCACGGTAGCGGATGTCTGTGTACGTGGTCTCGCCGTCGGAGGTGAAGGCAAATACCCGTTCCGGCTCGAGAGCGGCCCACGCCGCGTCGATGTCCGGGTGGACGGTCACGACGGCGAGGTCGTGGTAATCAAGGCCCGCCCGCCGGAGTTTGGCGTCGGAGAAGTCAAAGCCCAGGGGCTCCACCAGATGCAGTTCGGCCCCCGTAATGGCAGCCAGCCTGATGGCGTTTCCCGTATTGCCGGGGATTTCTGGGGTGTGGAAGAGGATGCGGAACACCGTCCCATCCTAGCGAGCCGCCGGCGTCGAACGCGCCTCGGGCCTTCCCTTCCCCTGGGCGCAGGGGAGCGCCTGGGCGGAATCTAGTGCATTCCGCGCAGCAGGCGGGCCAGCACGGGAACGTTGACGGTGTTGGGCGCCGGTCCCGAGCCGAGGAACAACTTCAGGCCGCGGGCCAGGCCCGCGGCGTTGACCACCTCGACAAGGCCCGAGCCTTCCCCGTACCCGCTTCCCTGGCCGCCGGGGGCGCGGCGGTGCCGGTCGATGACCGGTTGATGCAGATTGCCGTCCGTGCTGTGGACGACAATCCAGCCGGTGACATTGAGCTCGGGGAATATGTCCTGCATCCGGCGCACGATGTGGCCCAGCTGGGGCGGGGCGACGGAGCGTCCGCCGTGGGTCAACGTGCTGCCGTTCCATGCATAGGCACCCGGCGGCAGCAGCATGGATCCGACGATCGCGAGACGGTACCCGGCAAGGACCGCGTGGTCGATGTGGCTGTTGTCCGCCGGGGACTGCAGCCCGTTGACAAGGCGCGCCGCCGGGATGGTGGTCAGGATCTGCCTGCTGATGAGCTGCACGGTGCGCATCTCGCGTTGGATCCGGGCTTCGGCGCCGAAGATGCCGCGTTTGCGGGGCATGCCGTGGACCTGCTGCCGGGCCACGCTGGCGGGAATCAGCGGCACCGCCGACCCGCCGTCAAACTGCTCGAACGGTGGAACATAGACGGGTGGATCTGCGGCCGTATTCCGCGGCGTGTTCGGCCGGCGCACGTTGGCGGAGGCCCGGCTGCCCGCGGCGGGCGCGTCGAAGTGGGCGCCCTCATCGCCGGCGGGAGACGAATACGCGCCGCCGGATGCGCTGCCGTAGGAGCGGTCGTAGTCCGCGCGGCGCTTGGTGTCGATGAGGGTCTCGTACGCGAGCGTGACGCGCCGAAACGCTGCAGGGTCGCCGCCATGGTCCGGGTGGGCGGTCCGGGCGGCCTTGCGGTACGCGACTTTGATGTCCTTCTCCGTCGCCGTCACGGGGATCCCGAGGACCTGGTAATGCGAGCTGCTGCCCTGCGTCAAACAGAGATCCTTTTCGTTGATGGTGCCGGCGGTGGGAATGCCGGACCGTTCGTGGGCGTCCGGCGTGCCCAGTTTAACCGGCTGGAGGAATAACGACTGCGTGCACAGGGATGGTTCCCGGCGGCTGGCATAATTCAGCGCATGCTGATCGCCGTCGCCGTCAACCCGCGCGCATCCTTTGGCCGGGCGCGGCACGCCGGCAAGGACGCGGCGGCGTACTTCCGTGCAGCCGGGGCGGAGGTCCTGCTGCTGTGCGCGGACAGTTATGCCGGGCTCGCGCAGGCAGTTGAGGCTGCGCTGGAGTCGGGCGTGGATGCCCTCGTGGTGGTGGGCGGCGACGGCATGGTCCACCTCGGGCTTAACGCGATAGCAGGTGAAGGTGCCGGAGCAGGTGCCGGTGCCCGCCGGCGGGTTCCACTGGGCATCATTCCCGCCGGGACGGGCAACGACACGGCCCGTTCGCTGGGCCTGCCGCTGCACGACCTCCCGGCGGCCTGTGAACGGGCCCTGGAGTCTTTGGCCGGCGGCGGCCGGATGATTGACGCCGGCAGGATCACCGCCGGAGGATCCTCCCGCTTGTTTGCGGGCGTGGTCTCGGCCGGGTTCGATGCCGCAGTCAATGAGCGGGCCAATGACTGGCGCTGGCCGCGCGGCAAGATCCGCTACCAGCTCGCCATGCTGCGGGAACTGGCGTCGTTCCGGGCCATCGATTACACGGTGACTGCCGACGGCGAGAAGTGGCAGCAGGGCGCCATGCTGATTTCCGTCGCCAACGGCCAGTCGATCGGCGGCGGGATGAGGATCGTCCCGGGAGCCGCCCTTGATGACGGCTACCTGGACCTCTTCATTGTCAACCGGCTGTCCCGGACCCGGCTGCTGGCCGTGTTTCCCAAGGTCTTTGCCGGCAAGCACGTGGGCCACCCCGCCGTGCAGCTTCGCCGGGTCCGCACCGTGGAACTGTCTGCCGGCAATATCGTGGCTTACGTCGACGGCGAGCGGATCGGGGCGCTCCCGATGACCATTGAGGTCGTTCCGCGGGCCGTCTGCGTCCTGGCGTAGTGGCGTGGCCCGGCGTCTTCGCCCAGCTGCCGGGACCAGTTGCCGGGACCCGCCGTCTGGCCTAGCTGCCTGGCGTCGCGGCCGGCACGGCCTTGCGCGGGGACAGCCTGTTCAGCGCCAGGGCACCCACGAGCAGCCCGAAGTCACGCAGAGCGACATCGTAGAAGCCGCCGAGGACGATCAGGTTGATGATGATGCCCAGCAGCCAGGCGGCCACGATCACCGATCCGAAGCGCGGGCGCAGCGCCACCGCCACGCCGGCGACGATTTCCACCACGCCAACGATGTACATGATCGTCTGGGCCGGCAGCGGGACCACTTGGGTCACCACGGGCGCCAGGTACATCGTCCAGTCGGTCAAGAGGTTCGTGAACTTGTCCAGGCCGAACAGGATCGGCGCAACCGTAAAGACGGTCCGCAGCAGCAGGAAGGCCTGACGGTCCGCCGTGAGCTGCTGTGCGGGATTGGCGAGGGCTGGGGAAACTTTCATGGCATTGCTCCTTCTAAAAATAGATATCTCGATTTTAGAGGGCCCCGCAGCAATTAAGCAATGATTCTTGTTTTTAGAGATATTCTTGTGTCATGACCAAGCTTCCGTGGAACCAGAGGCTGGCGGCGGTCGCGTCGCTGGGAGACGAGAGCCGCAGGAGGCTGTTTGACTTCGTCGCCTCAGCGGCAGATGCCGTTGGCCGGGACGATGCCGCGCAGGCCGTGGGCCTGGCGCGGAGCACTGCCTCGTTCCATCTGGACCGGCTCGTGAAAGACGGGCTGCTGGCTGTGGAGTTCCGCAAGCTCGGAGGGCGGGAGGGCCCGGGGTCCGGCCGGCCCGCCAAGCTGTACCGGGCCGCCGTGGATGAGGTCGCGGCCTCGGTGCCCGATCGCCACTATGATCTCGCCGCCGAGCTGCTGGTGTCCGCGATCGAGGACGCAACCAGCGGCGGCGGTTCGCCGCGGGAGGCCCTGCTTCGGGCTGCCCGCGCGAGGGGGCAGTCGGCGGGTGAGTCGGCAGCCCGCGCAGCCGGCCGCGAGCCGGCGGGGGCCACCGGGGCGGAGCCTGCGGACTCCGCCGGCAGCCCCGATGGCGCCGGCCCGTTCGAGGACTTCCTGGCGGGGCAGGGCTATTGCCCGGCGGACGACGGCGGCGGGGGACTGGTGCTGCTGAACTGCCCGTTCCATCGCCTCGCCGCCGGGCACGCAGACGTGGTGTGTGCCATGAACGGAGCCTTTCTCGGCGGGGCCTCAATGGCCCTGGGGATCGAACCGGGCCGGATCGAAGCCCTCGCCATCGAAGATCTCAGGGAGCAGGGCGGCGCGCGGCCCGGGCAGTGCTGTGCCCGTATTCTTCCATCGTGACCGGACTGCCTGCGTGAGCCTGCCCGCCTGCAGCGGCGGCGGGCGGCCCGGCTTGGGCCCTGCCGGCGGGGTGGCCGGCGTTGCGGGCCTGGCCCTTGATTCCGGTCAGCAGCACGCCGGCGATCACCAGGAGGCCGCCTGCGATCTGCACGAGGGTGAGCGGGGTCCCGAACAGCACGGTGATGATCGCGGTGAAGACCACCATCAGGTTGAGGTAGTTTCCGGCGGTCCCGGACGGGGTGGTTTTCAGCGCCAGGTTCCAGAGGAGATAGGAACCAAGGGACGGGAACAGGGCGATATACGCCATCGACCAGCCTTCGGCCGCGGTATCGGGAAACCGCACGTTCATGGCGAGAGCAAACGGCGCCAGAGTCACGGTTGCGATCACCACCTGCACCGCTGTGGCCGCGACGGGCGGCACATCCAGCCGGCGGGCAACGATGGTGTAGAAGCCCCAGACGATGATCGCGCCAATCATCATGAGCTCACCGGTGTTGATGGCGAGGCTGACCACGCGGGCCAGCTCGCCCTGGGTCAGGACCAGCAGCACACCCAGCAGGCCAAGGCAGATGCCGAGCCAGCCCAGCCGTGTGGTCTTCTCACCGAGCAGGACGATCGCCATGACCACAATGAGGGCCGGGTTTGCGGCCGTCACCAGCGAGGCGTTCATCGCGGACGTGAATCCGAGCGCGCCGTAGAGCAGCAGTGTGTAGCCGCTCATGCCCAGGACACTCAGCAGCAGAAGCACGGGCCAGCGGCGCAGCACCGCGCCCCAGTCGGGCCGTTCAATGAGGTGGGCCAGGATCAGCAGCGGCACGGCGGCCAGGCTCCAGCGCCAGAAGGTCAGGTCCAGCGGTGTCATTGAGGCTCTGGCGGTCTGTCCGACGACGAAATTGCCGGACCAGAACAAGGTGGCCAGCACAAGGCAGAGTGGCGCTTTCACCGCTTGAATGTACACCAGCCCCGGGTGCTTCACTGTGCCCTTCACTGTGCCTCCGGCCGGTGCCTTCGCCCTGACACTGTGCCTCTGCCCTGAGACTGTGCCTTCGCCCTGGCACCGCGGCAGCCCGGGCGCGCGCAGGTAGAATTGGGCTGTGCCTGTCTACCTCGATCACGCCGCCACCACCACCCTCGCCCCGGAAGCGCTGGCCGCGCTGACGCGCGAACTGGCCCGGACCGGCAACCCGTCCTCGCTGCATGGATCGGGCCGCCGTGCCCGGCGCTCCGTGGAGGACGCGCGGGAAGTACTCGCGGCGGCCGCCGGCGCCCATCCCTCGGAGGTCATCTTCACCTCCGGCGGGACCGAGGCGGACAACCTGGCGGTCAAGGGCCTGTACTGGGCCCGCCGTGCCGAGGACCCGGCGCGGACCCGCATCCTCTGTTCCGCCGTCGAACACCACGCGGTGCTGGACACCGTCGAATGGCTCGAACGGCATGAAGGCGCTGACGTGTGCTGGCTCCCCGTGGATGAGGCGGGCGTCGTGGACCTGGCCGTGCTCGAAGCCGAGCTGTCCCGGGATCCGGGCTCGATCGCACTGGTGAGCGTCATGTGGGCCAACAACGAGGTCGGCACCATCCAGCCCGTCGCCCGGGTTGTGGAACTGGCACACGCCGCCGGCGTACCCGTCCACTCCGACGCCGTCCAGGCCTTCGGCTCCCTGCCCGTTGACTTCCGCGGGACGGGCCTGGACGCCATGTCCGTCTCCGGGCACAAGATCGGCGGACCGGTCGGCGTGGGCGCGCTGATCCTGGGCCGGGCGGTGAAGCTGACCCCGGTGCAGCACGGCGGCGGGCAGGAACGCGACGTCCGCTCCGGGACGCTGGACACCGCCTCGATCGCCGCGTTTGCCGCGGCCGCCGAGGCCGTTGCCGCGAAACTCCCCGAGGAAGCCGCCAGGATCGCGGCCCTTCGGGACCGGCTGATTGAGGGGGTCCGTGCGGCCGTCCCCGAAGCCGTCCTGCGGGGCGCCCCGGGCCCCGGGCGGTTGCCGGGCAATGCGCATTTCACGTTCCCCGGCTGCGAAGGGGACTCGCTGCTGTTCCTGCTGGACCTCGCCGGCGTCGAATCCTCCACTGGCTCCGCCTGCACCGCCGGTGTTCCGAGGCCCTCCCATGTGCTGCTGGCGATGGGCCTGGACGAGGACACGGCGAGGGGGGCGCAGCGATTTACGCTCGGGCATTCCTCAACCGACGCCGACGTCGATGCCCTGCTCGCGGCGTTGCCGGGCGCCTACGCGCGGGGCCGCCAGGCCGGCATGGCCGGGCATGAGTCCAGCATCCAGACCGCCGGAACGGTCGCGCGCGAGGCCGCCCGTCAGGCTTCCGGCAGGAGCTGATCCAGGAGCTAATCCAGGAGCTGATCCAGGGGTACCGAGGAGTCGGCAAGCAGGTCCGGGCTCACGGCGGTGCGGGCGTTGATGAGCGCCTTGATCGCCTTCTGCGGCTTGGCGGCGCGGGGCCAGTTGACATTCATTCCGGCGATCACCTGGCCCTCGCGCTGCCAGAAGGCAATGAACTCCTTGTCCGCAAGCGAGCCGCGGATGACCGGCGGGCCGGCAACGAGCGTCGGGAAGCCCGAGTACTCCATGCTGACGTCGTACTGGTCCGTGTAGAAGTACGGGATGGTCTCCAGCGTGGCGTCGAGGCCGAGCATCGCCTTGGCTGCCACCTTGCCGCCATTCAGGGCATTGGACCAGTGCTCGCTGCGGTGGTGTTCCCCGGTGAACGGGTGCAGGGCGTTGGCGACGTCGCCTGCGGCGAAGATCCCGGGCGCCGAGGTCCGCAGCGACGCGTCGGTGAGGATGCCGTTGCGGATCCCGAGCCCGGCCGCCTCGGCCAACCCGACCTCCGGCACAACGCCGACGGCGATGACCACGAGGTCGGCGGGCAGGACTTCGCCCGAGTCGGTGACCACTGCCGTCGCCCGACCAAACCACCCCTGAATCTCGGCAGCGGACGCCGGAAGCCTGAACCGTACCCCGTGGGCCTCGTGCAGCCCGCGGAAGAAACCGCCCAGGTCCGGGCCAATCGCCGCGCCCAGCGGCACGTCCTCCAGCCCCATCAGGGTGACGGTGTTTCCAAAGGTGCTGGCGGCAGCGGCCAGTTCCATCCCGATCCAGCCGGACCCGACCATGACCACGTGCAAACCGCCGCCGGCAAGGCGGGCGTGCAGGCGCCGGCTGTCCTCGACCGTCCGGAACGTGCTGACGCCCTCGAGACCGCTGCCGGGCAGCGGGATGGTCCTGGGCCGCGCTCCCGTGGCAAGCAGGAGCGAGCCGTACTCCAGCCGCCGCCCGTCATCCAGAACCACAGCCCGGGCAGCCGGGTCCACCGCCGTGACCTGGACGCCGAGCCGGAGGTCGACGTCGTTCGCGTCGTACCAGTCCTCGGGCACCACAGGCAGGGCGTCGTCGCCGGCCTTGCCCAGCAGGTACTCCTTGGACAGCGGCGGGCGCAGGTACGGCTGGTGGGACTCGGCGGCCACCAGCACCACCGGACCGCTGAAGCCCTCCGCCCGCAATGTTTTGGCGGCGGTGGCGCCGGCCAGCCCGCCGCCCACGATCACGATGTTCCCGACAGCCATGTCCGCTCGATTCCCGCGTCGGTGCGCTTCCGTTTTCTAAAACCGCTTGTCCTGACGCTAGAAGGGGGAGGCGGTCCCGTCAAGGCCTTTTGGGGAGGATTCGGCGTGGCGATAGAATGGCGGGGCAGGCATTGTGCTATTTCCGGGGGCCAGCAGTAGCACTGCGGTTCAACCCAGCAGTGAAAGCCCGGCAGTAGCCCAGCACTAAAAGCCCAGCAGCACCGCAGCTGCGAACAGCAGCCCCGGGGCCTGTGACCCCCGAACCCTAGAGAAAGCCAGTATGCGAGTTCTTGCAGCCATGAGTGGCGGCGTCGATTCCGCCGTTGCCGCCGCCCGCGCCGTCGAGGCGGGGCACGACGTCGTCGGCGTCCACCTCGCGCTGTCCCGGATGCCGGGCACCCTGCGAACCGGCAGCCGCGGCTGCTGCACCATCGAGGACTCCCGCGACGCCTGGCGTGCGTGCGACATCCTCGGGATCCCGTACTACGTCTGGGACTTTTCCGAACGGTTTAAGGAAGATGTCGTCCAGGACTTCATCGATGAGTACGCCGCAGGCCGCACCCCCAATCCCTGCATGCGCTGCAACGAGCGGATCAAATTCGCCGCCCTGCTGGAGAAGGCCATCGCCCTGGGCTTCGATGCCGTATGCACCGGCCACTACGCGAAGGTCATCACGGACGCCGACGGCAACCCCGAACTGCACCGCGCTGCGGACTGGGCCAAGGACCAGAGCTATGTGCTGGGGGTGCTGACCCACGAACAGCTCAAGCACTCGATGTTCCCGCTGGCCGAGACGCCGTCCAAGGCCGAGGTCCGCGCGGAGGCGGAGCGCCGCGGCCTCTCCGTGGCGAACAAGCCGGACAGCCACGACATCTGTTTCATTCCCGACGGCGACACCGCCGGCTGGCTCGCCGAGAAGATTGAAATGACCACGGGGGACATCGTGGACGAATCCGGCGCCAAGGTCGGCGAGCACCCGGGCGCCAACGCTTTCACCGTGGGCCAGCGCCGCGGGCTGAAGCTCGGCACCCCGGCCGCGGACGGCAAGCCGAGGTTCGTGCTGGAGATCCGGCCCAAGGAGAACAAGGTGGTGGTGGGCCCGGAGGCCCTGCTCGCCATCGACGAAATCCGAGGCATCAAGGTCTCCTGGGCGGGGCTGCCCATCGCCGAGGTGGCGAGCCGCGAAGAGTTTGACTGCTACGCCCAGGTCCGCGCCCACGGCGACCCCGTCCCTGCCCGCGCGCATATGGCGGACGACGAGCTTGTGGTCACGCTCACCGAGCCGCTGCGCGGCGTGGCCCCCGGCCAGACGGTGGTGCTCTACCAGGGCAGCCGCGTGCTCGGCCAGGCCACGATCGATGCCGCGCGCTCGCTGCAGCGGGCCGCGCTCTAGCTGCCCGCCCCACCGACTCCAGCGAAGGGTCCCGCCAGTTGGCGGGGCCCTTCGTCGTCTGTACCCTCCGTCGTCGTCAGACTACCCGGCCGTCCACGGCGCCCGGATGCGCAGGACCCTGCCGAAGATCCGGGCGGAATCCTGCAGAAAATGAGAGAAACCTTCGAATCGTGTAAATTTTGTGTCTCAACTCACAAAATGCAACGTTTCACCGAATGATCGTCTGGTTGAATCTAGGAATCAGCAAAGCGTGCCGCCCGACGAGTCAGTCGTTTCACTTCGGGCTGCGCTAGAACGCATCGAACAGAAAGTTCACAGATGGCAATGAACAAAAAGGCCTGGCACAGCGTCATCGCGCTGGCCGGGGTTTCCGCCTTTGCACTGACGGCCTGCACAGGGCCGACCGGGGGCGCTGGCGGGTCATCAGCCGCAGCTAGCGGTCCGATCGCCTACGGCACCACGGACAAGGTCACTGCCTTGGATCCGGCGGGCGCGTATGACAACGGTTCGTTCATGGTGATGAACCAGATCTACTCCTTCCTCCTCAACTCGAAGCCCGGCAGCGCAGATCCCGTGCCCGACCTGGCAGAGTCCGCGTCCTTCACCTCGCCGAACGAGTACACGGTCAAGCTCAAGCCGGGCCTCAAGTGGGCCAACGGCCACACGCTCGACTCCAAGGACGTCAAGTTCTCCTTCGACCGGCAGACCAAGATCAACGATCCCGCCGGTCCCGCAAGCCTGCTGACCAACATCGAAAGCATCACCGCCCCCGATGCCAACACCGTGGTCTTCAAGCTGAAGCAGGCGAACGACCAGACCTTCGCTCAGATCCTCAGCAGCCCCGCCGCGCCGATCGTAGACGATGAAGTCTTCCCGGCCGACAAACTGCTTGACGACGACTCGATCGTCAAGGCCAAGGCGTTCTACGGCCAGTACGTGATCGACACGTACAAGAAGAACGAGCTGGTCAGCTTCAAGGCATTCCCTGACTACCAGGGGGTCCTCGGCAAGCCGGCCAACGACGCCGCCACGATCAAGTACTACGCCGACCCCACCAACATGAAGCTGGACATCCAGCAGGGCAACATCGACGTCGCGAACCGCAGCCTGAGCGCCACCGACGTCGATGACCTCAAGAAGGACTCCAAGGTCAAGGTCAACGTTGGCCCCGGCGGCGAAATCCGCTACATCACGTTCAACTTCGACACGATGCCGTTCGGTGCCAAGGCTGCCGACGCCGATCCGGCCAAGGCGCTCGCCGTCCGCCAGGCCATCGCGAACCTCGTTGACCGCCAGTCCATCGCGGACCAGGTCTACAAGGGCACCTACCTGCCGCTGTACTCCAACGTTCCCAACGGCTTCCTGGGCGCCAACGAATCGTTCAAGGACGCCTACGGCGACGCCGGCAAGCCGAGCCCGGACAAGGCCAAGAAGGTCCTCGCCGACGCCGGTGTGACGACCCCCGTCTCGATGAACCTTCAGTACAACCCGGACCACTACGGGAAGTCCTCCGGCGATGAGTACGCCATGATCAAGGACCAGCTGGAGAAGTCCGGTTTGTTCAAGGTCAACCTGCAGTCCACGGAATGGGTCACCTACAGCAAGGCCAGCCGCGCCGACGAATACCCGCTGTTCCAGTTTGGCTGGTTCCCCGACTTCAGTGACGCCGACAACTACCTGACCCCGTTCTTCCCGGAGGGCGGCTTCCTGAAGAACCACTACAACAACCCCACCGTCAACGACCTGATCAGCAAGCAGCTCACCACCGTCGATAAGACTGAACGCGAGTCCACGATCAAGGATGCGCAGAATGCCCTCGCCAAGGACATCTCCACGCTTCCGTTGCTCCAGGGCGCGCAGGTTGCCATTTCCGGCAGCGGTGTCAAGGGTGTCGATTCCACCCTCGATGCCTCCTTCAAGTTCCGTTTGGGAACTCTTTCCAAGTAAGGCTGCAGCCCTGCTGTCCTGACCAGCCTGCGAGGCGGGGCGCCCTCGAGGCGCCCCGCCTTTGCTGGTCATTGCCGCATCCTGCAGTTCACGCCGGCCCGCCCAAGGCCGCGACAGCACAATCTTAGGTACCAATGACAACATTGACTGAGGCGCCGCTAAACGACGCCGACGGACTTCTTCCGTCCAAGAAAAAATCCTCGGGTGGGGGCTTGGGGACCTACATCCTGATCCGGTTCTTCCTGATCATTCCGACCATTTTCATTCTGGTGACTTTGGTCTTCTTCCTGATGCGGGTCATCGGCGACCCCATCACCGCAGCCCAGGGCGGCAGGCTTCCGCCGGAGGCGCTCGCGCAGCGCATCCACGACGCCGGCTACGACCGCCCGATCCTCGTGCAGTACCTCGAATACGTTGGCCAGGTGGCGACCGGCAACTTCGGCACCACCATCACCGACCGCCGCCCTGTGGTCGAAATGATCATCACGTTTGGCACGGCAACCCTGGAACTGGCCATCAATGCCCTCATCGTGGCGCTGTTGGTCGGCATCCCGCTCGGCCTGATCGCCGCCTACCGGCGCGACAAGGCCCCGGACGCATTTCTGCGGTTCTTCGCCATCCTCTGCTACGCGACCCCGGTGTTCTTCGCCGGCCTGCTGATGAAGCTGGCCTTCTCCGTCTGGCTGGGCTGGCTGCCCGTCGCAGGACGGGCCTCCACCAGGACCGAGCTGGCCATGGGAAGCCTGGCCGCACCGACCGGGATCTACTGGCTGGATGCCTTGCGCAGCGGCAACATGGCCGCGTTCGGCGATGTCGCGGCCCATTCAGTCCTCCCCGCACTCACCCTGGGGCTCTTGACGGCAGGGGTCTTCCTGCGGCTGGTCCGCACCAACGTCATCGGCACGCTCGGCAAGGATTACGTCGAGGCCGGCAGGTCCCGTGGCGTCAGTAATTACCGGCTCGTGACCAAGCATGCCTACAAGCCTGCCCTCATCCCGATCATCACTGTCATGGGGCTCCAGATTGCCCTCCTGCTCGGCGGCGCCGTCCTCACGGAGTCCACCTTCGAGTGGAAGGGCCTCGGCTACCAGCTGGTGCAATACCTGAACGCCCGCGACTTCGTCGCCGTCCAGGGAATCGTCGTGATGCTGGCGGTCATCGTTGCCGTCACGAACTTCATCGTGGACGTCGTCGCAGCCCTGATCGACCCGCGAGTGAGGTACTAGCCATGAATGCAACCAAAGTAAGCGGGCGCAAGCAGCCCCTCATCTACCGGCTGCCGGTGATCTCGCATTTCCGCTCGAGCGTCGGGCTGCAACGCGGCATGCTCGTCACAGGCATGGTGCTGGCCGCCGTCTTCCTGCTCGTCGCCGTGTTTGCGCCGTGGATCGCGCCCTACGGGTTTGCCCAGCTCAGCGACGCCGCCGGTCCCTTCCCGACACAGCAGCCCCCCAGCCCGGCCCACATCTGGGGCACCACGGTGGGTGGCTATGACGTCTATTCCCGGGTGCTCTGGGGTGCCCAGACGGCCGCCGTGGTGATCATCGTGGCCGTCGCGATGTCGATCTTCCTCGGCGTAGCCCTCGGCCTCGTCAGCGGCTACTTCGGCGGCTGGCTGGACCGGGTGTTCGTGGTGATCGCCGATGCGATCTACGCTTTCCCGTCACTGCTTCTGGCCATCGTGATGTCAATCGTCATCAGCCACGGGCAGTCCAGTTTCTGGGGAGGCATTGTTGCCTGCTCCATCTCCATCTCGGTGGTGTTCGTCCCGCAGTACTTCCGCGTCATCCGGGCCGAGACCATCCGGCTAAAGGCGGAGCCGTACGTCGAGTCGGCCAAGGTGGTGGGTGCCTCCAGCATCCGCATCATGGGCCGGCACATCTTCAAGAACGCAACCCGCACGCTGCCGCTGATTTTTACGCTGAACGCGTCCGAGGCCATCCTGACCCTGGCGGGCCTCGGCTTCCTGGGGTTCGGCATCGAACCGACCTCCGCCGCCGAGTGGGGCTATGACCTGAACAAGGCCATTGCAGATGCCTCCTCGGGCATCTGGTGGACCGGTGTCTACCCCGGTACGGCGATCGTCCTGACCGTGCTTGGGCTGACCCTCGTCGGTGAGAGCATCAACGACCTCAACGATCCCCGCCTGCGGGGCCGCAAGAAGGCTGTGGCAGGCAAGGGCGGACCCGACTCCACCGCCGGCACCCAGGCTGCACTCGAAGCAGAATCGAGAGTTCTATGACCACCAACATCGACAAGCCCGGCGCAGGCGCAGGCCCGGTCCTTGACATCGACCGGCTCAAAGTCACCTTCGCCACCGACGCCGGGGATGTGTATGCCGTCAAGGACGTGAGCCTCCAGGTCAACCCCGGCGAAGTGGTCGCCATTGTTGGCGAGTCGGGATCCGGCAAGACCGTGACGGCCAAGACCATCCTGGGATTGCTGCCGGAGACGGCCATCAGCCAGGGCGCGGTCCTGATCAACGGCAACAACGTCATCAGCGTCAGCGAAGCCAAGCTGCGGGAGATCCGGGGCCGCGACGTGGCCATGGTGTTCCAGGAGCCATCCACCGCCCTCAACCCGGTCTTCACCGTGGGGTGGCAGATTGCCGAGGGCATCCGCGCACACGCCGGCAGCGGCGGCCGCAGCAAGGTCTCGGCCAAGGAGGCCAAGGCGCGGGCAATTGACGCCCTCCGCAAAGTTGGCATCCCGGACCCGGAAACTCGGGTCAACTACTATCCACACCAGTTCTCGGGCGGCCAGAAACAGCGCGTCGTGATTGCCGCCGCGCTGGCCCTGAACCCTGGCCTCATCGTGGCCGACGAGCCCACGACCGCCCTGGATGTCACCGTGCAGGCCGAGATCCTTGAACTGCTGCGGGACCTGCGCGACAACTACGGGACCTCCATCGTGCTGATTACGCACAACATGGGCGTCGTCGCCGACCTCGCCGACCGCGTCGTGGTCATGTACCAGGGCGACGTCGTGGAGGAGGCATCCTCACGGGTGCTGTTCGCCGAGCCCAGGGAGGACTACACCAAGAAGCTCCTCGCCGCCGTCCCGCACCTGGGCCGCAACTCCGCCTCGGAAGGCATGGTGGAACGCGCCCACCAGGGCGGCAAAGTGCTGGTTGAGGCAAAGAACCTGACCATCGAGTACCCGGGGCGGCTCGGCAGCCCGGCGTTCAAGGCCGTCGACGGCGTCAGCTTCACCGTGTCCGAAGGCGAAGTCTTCGGCCTCGTGGGGGAGTCCGGCTCCGGCAAAACCACCATCGGCCGGGCGATCGCCGGCCTGAACCGCACCACGGGCGGCAGCCTGAATGTGCTGGGCTACGAGATGCTGAACTTCAAGGAGCGCACCTTCAAGCCGCTCCGCAAGGAGATCGGCTTCGTTTTCCAAGACCCGGCGGCCTCGTTCAACCCGCAGCTGACCATCGGCGATTGCGTGGCGGAACCGCTGATCATCCACTCCAACCCGACCGCGGCCGAGGCACGCAAGAAGGTCGGGGAGCTGCTCGAGTCCGTGCAGCTGCCGGCGTCGTACGCTGACCGGTTCCCGCACGAACTCTCCGGCGGGCAGCGCCAGCGCGCCTCCCTGGCGCGGGCGCTCATCCTGAACCCGAAGCTGCTCATCGCCGACGAGCCGACCTCGGCCCTGGACGTGTCCGTGCAGGCCGTCGTGCTGGAGCTGTTCAAGGAGATCCAGCAGGAGTTCGGCTTCGCGTGCCTGTTCATCAGCCACGACCTCGCCGTGGTGGACATGCTCGCCCACTGGGTCGGCGTGCTCTACAAGGGCAAGATGGTGGAGCAGGGCCTCGGCAACCAGGTGATGGGCAACCCGCAGCACGACTACACGAAGAAACTCATCGCCTCCCTGCCTGTTCCGGACCCCGACGAACAGGCCAGGCGCCGCGAGGCGTTCAAGGCCGTGCTCCACAGCTAACTGCCGGAACCGGGCACCTGCCCGATCCGGCGCGGCCCGATCCTGCGCCGGCCAGGGCGCCGGCAGGGCCACAGCCAAGGGGCATGCCCACCGTTCGCCACGAACGGTGGGCATGCCCCTTGGTGTCTCCGCAGGCGCCTGCAACGGTACTTAACAGCGGGAGGCATTGGCCGCCGAACCCCTAGACTGGGTCAATGACCGAGCAGAACCCCACTCTTCCCGAAACCGACTCCTACGACCCGGCGGCAAGCTCCCTGGCCGGTTCCGTGGATCCCGCGGTCATGGCGGAGCTGCTGTCGATCCGCTCCAGCATCGACAACATCGATGCCACCCTCGTCTTCCTCCTCGCCGAACGCTTCAAAGCCACCCAGAAGGTCGGCTTCCTCAAGGCCGCGCACCAACTTCCCGCCGGGGACCCGGGCCGTGAAACGGCGCAGATCGCCCGGCTGCGGCACCTCGCCGCCGAAGCCCACCTGGACCCGGCCTTCGCGGAGAAATTCCTGAACTTCATCATCGGCGAGGTCATCCGCCACCACGAGGCCATCGCCGAGGACCACCAGGCCGCCCAGGCCTCCGGCTCCGCGGACGCCGCCCGCGCCGCAGACGCCTAGCCATGGCAGCACCAGACGCGCCCGCACCGGGCCAAGTGACCGCGACCGCCCTTGGCCCCTGGCCGGGCGAGGACCCGGCCGAGGCCGCCCGCATCATCCGCGGTGAACTGGGCAGCCCGCACCTGCCGTTCCTCGCCGAGCTTCCCGATCGCGGCGTCGGCTCCGATGCCCTGGGCCGGACCGCCTCTTTGCTCGTGGAACTCGCCGTCGACGTCCAGCCGCATGGATGGCGGTTCGTGGACCGGCCCGGCAAGGACCTGCAGCGGGCCAAGTCGGCCCTGTCCACCGACATCAACATCATGGCGGACGTGATCGGCGTCGAGGAAGTGCCGTCGGACGATATCAAGATCCAGCTGCGCGGGCCGCTCAGCCTTGCCGCCGGGCTGCACCTGCACAACGGCGAGCGGGCCCTGATCGACTACGGTGCCCGCCGGGACATCGCGGACTCGCTCGCAGCGGGCGTGGAAGGCTACCTCAAGCGGGTGGCGGCGGCTGCCCCCGGTGCCCGGCTCGTCGTCCAGATCGACGAACCTGAAATTGCGTCGGTGCTGGCCGGCACCATTCCCACCGCCAGCGGTTACCGGACCCTGCGTTCGGTGCCGGGCCGGGAAGTGACCGAGTCCTGGCAATTGGTGATCGACGCGCTCCGGGCCGCGGGCGCCGTCGAAACCGTTGTGGCCGTCTCCGAGGTAGAGGCGCCGTTCGAGCGGATCCTGGCGGCAGGCGCGGATGGAATCGCTGTGCCGCTTCGGGCCCTGACCTCGCGCCAGTGGGAACAACTCGCGGGCGCGGTGGAGGCCGGCAAGCGGCTCTGGGCCGGCGCGCTGGACGTGGCTGATCCTGCCGCGTCACTGCCACGGGTCCGCGACGTCGTGGAAAACGTATGGCGCCCATGGCGGCAGCTGGGTCTGCCGGCGTCCACGCTGGGTGCGCTCCGGGTCACGCCGTCGGAGGGCCTGGCGCGGCACTCACCCGCCACTGCGGAGGCGGTCCTGACCCGGCTGACCCAGGTGGCGGACGGGCTCAACCAGCTTGCCCTCGGCTAGCGCGGCACCTTCGGCCGCCGGCGGCCCGGGGCGCAACCGTGCCCGCGGTGCCTCCGCTGTGCCCTGCTGGCCCCGGTCAGACCCTGCTTTCCCAGGCGTCCGGTCGGGCGTGCCCTGGCAGGTAGCCCGGCGCCGCAATACCGCCGGGGTAGGGCTCGAGCCGGTAGTCGAAATGGCCGGCGTAGACCAGCACCAGCCCGAGCTGGGGCTGGATCACCTTGACCTGGATCCGGTGCCTGCCGCCGTCCTGCGGCTCCCACCACTGCTCGGCGTAGGCCTTGGCGTCGAGGGCCGCCGGCAGCGGAATCCGGAGCGGTCCCACGAACAGCCGCGACGCCTCGGACACGCCGCGCAGCCGGCCCTCCGGCGTGACGCTGAGATTGAGGTCGGTGACGAGCCGCCGGTACCGGCCCACGTAGTCCACGAGCCCGGGCCCGAGCCCGCCGTCATCAAAGCTGGTGGTGTCCTGGAACAGCCGGGTGGTGCCCGGGAAGAAGATTTCCCTGCGGGCCGTCAGGCTGGACCTGCCGAACGGGTCCAGGTGGGCGTGGTTCTCGATCCGGAAGCGGACGCCCTCGCCGTACTCGGGGAAGAAGGCCTGCTCGCCGGTGGTGAGCCGCAGCAGGGGACGCAGCCAGGCCTGCCGGCAGCCGACGACGTCGAACACCCCCTCGCCGACGCCGTAGTGGCCGGATCCCGGTGCCAAAGCAAAGTATTCTTGAAGCTCCGGCTGCAGTCGGGCAAAGTCGCTGCCCAGGGCGCGCTGGTAGATCGGGGTGTTCACGGGTTCCTCCTGCGGTCCGGGCCGGTTCACTGGGCCTGTCCACAGCATGCAGGACAACGCGGCAATTGTCACAGCGTCCCGTGCATCGGCGCGGTTCCGGGCCGGTTCCGGCGGGGTTCCGGCGGCGGTGGCAGGCCCGGTTGCACCATGCCGGCGGGCCGCCCGATACGACAAAGCCAATTCAATGGGGGAATATATAACTATGAAGGCACGCATTCTGGTAGTGGATGATGACGAGGCTCTGGCCGAGATGATCGGTATTGTGCTGCGCAATGACGGCTTCGAACCCGTCTTCTGCGCGGACGGCGCACAGGCGCTGGACGTGTTCCGCTCCTCCAAGCCGGACCTCGTCCTGCTCGACCTCATGCTGCCGGGGATGGACGGCATTGAAGTCTGCCGCCAGGTCCGAGCCGAGTCCGACGTCCCGATCGTGATGCTCACGGCCAAGGCGGATACCTCGGATGTGGTCCGCGGCCTCGAGTCCGGTGCCGATGACTATGTGCCCAAGCCGTTCAAACCCGCCGAGCTCGTCGCCCGGGTCCGGGCCAGGCTCCGCCCGGGTGACCAGAAGGCACCGGAAACCCTGCGGATCGCCGATGTCACGATCGACGTGGCCGGCCACCTGGTCAGCCGCGGCAACGACCGGATCTCCTTGACGCCGCTGGAATTCGACCTCCTCGTCGCCCTGGCCCGCAAGCCGTGGCAGGTGTTCACGCGCGAACTGCTCCTGGAGCAGGTCTGGGGCTACCGGCACGCCGCCGACACCCGGCTGGTCAATGTCCATGTCCAGCGGTTGAGGTCCAAGATCGAACGCGACCCGGAAGCCCCCGAAGTTGTATTGACGGTCCGTGGTGTCGGCTATAAAGCAGGTTCCTGAGCCTGCGGACCGCAGTGTCCGGCAGTCCATAGCAACGGATACGGCGTCGCCGGCTGAGTCAGCCGCGCCGCCGTCGGCCGAGTTATCCGCGCCGCCGCCGGCCGAGTTATCCGCGCCGCCGGCCGAGTCGTCCGCGGCGCCGGCTGAGTCATCTGCGGCCTCATCGCCGGAGACGTCCATGCCCCGCGCGCCCGAAACGCCCCGCGGCGGGCCAGGCCCGTGGCGGCGTCTGGCCTTCCGGACCCGTTTGTGGGCCAAACGCGCGAGGATCGTTGGCGTCCGGGTCGCGCGGCTGGTCCGCACCGGGATGCAGCGCCTGTGGCCCGGCATCCTGTACCTGCTCCGGGCGGTACAGCGGAAGTGGCGGCGTTCGCTGCAGTTCCGGACGGTCCTGACCACGCTGATGCTGGCCATGGGCTCGTTCGCGGTGGTGGGCGCCTACCTGTCCAACCAGATCGCCAACAACCTGTTCCAGGAACGGCTCGCCCAGGCCGAATCGGAGACGCGCTACAACGTCAAGCAGGTCCAGGACACGTTCGACGGCGCCCAGGTCACCGACCAGTCCAGCGTCATCACCCTGGTCTATGACACCCTGAACGCGGTCGAAGGCCGCGGATCCGTGATCCAGCGGCGCTACGTCTTCGAGGCCATGCCGGAGCAGACCAAGCCGCGCAACCGTTGGGTTGAATCCCGGGCCTCGGACCAACTCACCATCGGCGTCATCCCCCCGGACCTGCGCAAGGCTGTGCAGGACTCGGGCAAGGACCAGTACTGGGCGTCCACCCAGTTCCCGGTAGGGACCGAAGACCGGCCCGGCATCGCCGTCGGCAACAAGGTGACCTTCAACGGCACCGTCTACGAGCTCTACCTCATCTATGACCTCAACACGGCGCAGAAGACCCTCGACGAGATCCAGAATGTCCTGCTGGCCGGCGGCGCGCTGCTGGTGCTCATGATCGGCGGCGTCGCCTGGTATGTGACCCGCAACGTGGTCAGCCCGGTCAGCCATGCCGCCGTCGTCTCCGAGAAGCTCGCCGCCGGCCAGCTGCAGGAGCGCATGGTGGTCAAAGGCGAGGACGAGGTTGCCCGCCTGGGCGCCTCGTTCAACCACATGGCCGCCAGCCTCCAGGAACAAATCACCCAGCTGGCCACGCTGTCCCAGATGCAGCAGCGGTTCGTCTCCGATGTCTCCCACGAGCTCCGCACCCCGCTCACCACGGTGCGCATGGCCGCCGAAGTCCTTTATGACGCCCGCGAGGACTTCGACCCCATCAACAAGCGCTCCGCGGAGCTGCTCTACAACCAGGTGGAACGCTTCCAGTCGCTCCTGGCGGACCTGCTGGAAATCTCCCGCTTTGACGCCGGCGCCGCTACCCTGGACGCCGAGCCCACCGACATCGTCCAGCTTGTCGCGCATGTCATCGAGGGGGTGGCGCCCGTCGCCGCCGAATACGGGTCCGCCGTCACCCTCAACGCCCCGGCCGGCAGCGTCATTGTCGACATGGACGACCGCAGGATCGACCGGATCCTGCGCAACCTGATCCTGAACGCCCTCGAACACGGCGAGGGCCGGCCGGTCAACGTTTCCGTGGCCGCCAGCGGCACCGCCGTGGCTGTGGCCGTACGGGATCACGGAATCGGCATGACCCCGGCTGAGGCGGCGCGCGTCTTCGACCGCTTCTGGCGCGCCGATCCGGCCCGGGCCCGCACCACGGGCGGCAGCGGGCTGGGACTGTCCATTGCCGCCGAGGACACCAAGCTCCACGACGGCTGGCTGCAGGCCTGGGGGAGCAAGGGAGAAGGGTCGAACTTCCGCCTGACCCTTCCCCTGCGCCGCGACGAGCCGATCACCAGGTCCCCGCTCCAGCTCGAACCGGTCAACGTCGGGCTCCCCGAGGCAGGCCGCCAGCGCACCGTGGTGTTGCTGGACCCGCTCCGGACCGCGGGCGGGACCGGTGTTGAGGGATCCTCGGACGGATTCGCAGACGGCTTCGATGACGACTTTTCTGACGACGGCGGCAGCGGTGCCGCCGGCGGGGCCATCCCGGACGGCGGCCCGGCCGGCCCCCGGGGGACCGGGACGGAGGGCAGGGCATGAGTGGGGTTTCGGGCAGGTTTACCCGCGTGGGGGCTGCGCTGCTGGCGCTCATCCTGCTTCTGTTGACCTCGTGCGCCCAGATTCCGCGCTCGGGGCCGGTGGGCAAGAGCACGGACGAGAGTGCGGGAAACCCGAACGCCCCGGTCTTCTTTCCGGCCGCGCCGCGTCCCGGCGCCGGACCCGAAGCGGTGATCGAAGACTTCTACCTCGCCGGCAGCGGCTACGAGGACGACTACGCCGTGGCCCGGCAGTACCTCACCCAGGGTTCGTCGGTGACGTGGAAGCCGGACCAGCGGGCGCTCGTGTTCCGCAAGGCCACGGTGGTGGCCACCGGCGTCGAAAATGTCTTCAACTACCAGCTCGACCTCGCCTATTCGGTGGACGCCGACGGCGTGGCCACGCAGCTTCCCGAGGGCACCACCGAAAACATACCCGTCACCGTGACCCAGGTGGACGGCGAATGGCGAATCTCCGATCTTCCTGACGGCACGGCCATTCCGGAAGAAACCTTCAAGGTCATTTACGGCGCGTTCCCGATCTACTTCTACGACCCCACGTTCACCTACGCAGTGCCCGACGTCCGGTGGTTCATCCGCAAGAAGACCGTCAAAGCCATGACGAGCGCGCTCCTGGGCGGACCCGCCCCCTACCTCAAGGGCGCCGTCGTCAGCGCGTTCCCTTCAGGCATCAAGCTGGCCCGCGAATCAGTGCCCGTGGTGTCCGGCGCCGCGCAGGTGGATCTCACCGCCAAGGACCTGGTCGAGGCCTCCAACGAGGACCGGCTGCGGATGCAGACGCAGCTTGCCCTGACGTTCCGCAGCCAACCGGATGTGATCAACGTTGAGCTCCGGGCCAACCAGGACCTGGTGCGCGTCGAGGACAACGGCACGGTCCTGCCTCCGGTCCAGGACGAAAGCGTCCCCGCTTACCAGATCGCCGTCAGCAACAATGACCTGGTCCGGTACGAAAACAACAGGATTTCACCGCTCCCGGACGTCCGGTCCGTCGCAGCCCTCTCACCCCGGGCGCCTGCGGAGTCCACCGAGTCGCAGGCGGCCGCGTTCCTCAACGCCGCCCGCACCACGCTGTACTCGATCGTTCCGGGCCAGCCCGCCAGGGCGCTGACCACGCGGGCCGCGCTGTCCCGGCCTTCGTTCGGCCGCTATGACTGGGTCTGGACTGCCGGGCCGGGTGCCGGCGGCGCCACCGAGGTGGTGGCCTACCGGCCGGTCGGTGCGGCGGAGAACGCCAGCGTACCCACTGTGACCCTGTCGCCCGGATGGCTCGCGGGCCGGACGGTGAAGGAGTTCCGGATTTCCCGGGACGGCACGCGGGCCCTCGTCATTTCGCAGCAGAACGGCAAGAGCAAGGTCCAGATCACCGGGATCATCCGGAACGCGGACGGCACCCCGAGGGACCTGACCGTGCCCCTGACGCTCCTGACCCCCCGGGACCCGGACCAAGGGGTCTGGGTGGATGACACCACCGTCGCGGTCATGAAGGCATCCGCCAGCGATGCCGTCACCCCCGAGCTGTTGTCGCTGACATCGGCACAGCCGCAGCAGCTGGCGCCGTGGCCCGGGCTGACCGCCCTCAGCGCGGGCAACGGACCGGCCGAGATCTACGGCCAGTCCGCGGAAGGGATCTTCCAGCGGCTGGGCAACGGCTGGTCACCGCAGCTCAAGGGCCCCATCGACCCCTCGTTCCCCGGCTGACCGGCGTCCCCTCGGACGACGGCTGACCGGCGTCCCTTCGTTCCCCGGCTGACCGAGGCCCCCTCGGACGACGGCGACGACGACGGCGGTGCCGCCGTCACCCGGATCCGGTGAAGGTTCCGCGAAGGTTCCGGCCGGGGTGTTGTCCACATAGCGGCCCGCCGGGCTGCTACCGGGGGCGCACCCGGTCCAGGATCGGAGAATGGGCAGCCACACCACCCGGGTCCCGGCAGCGGACCCTGATCTTGCCCCGGCCGCGGCCAGGGCGGCTCGACACCGCGGGAGCTACGCGCGGCCGCTGGCGAGGCTGGGCGACCGGACAGCCGAAGCGGCGGCTGAGGTGCTCGCCCTGGCCATTCCAGTGGACTGCGTCTGCTGCGGGGCGGAGGACTCGGCACTCTGCGGCGCGTGCTCCCGTAAGCTGCGCCTGCTGACGCTCAGGCCGTTCCGGGCGGAGGCCCAGGCTCCGGCCCTGATGGACATGGACGGCTCCGTGCTGCTGCCCGTGGTGGCGGCCGGGGCATACCGGGCCGAGCTGGCGCAGTGCCTGCTGTCCTTCAAAAGCCACGGGCAGGCCCGGCTGGGCGCCGAGCTGGCCCGGGGACTGGCGCGCGCCCTCCACGCCGCGTCCGGGCCCGGGCGGGGACTCGTCCTCGTCCCCGTGCCCACGAGCGCCGCCGCTTACCGCAGGCGGGGCTTCAGCCCCGTCCATATCCTGCTCCGTCGGCTCGTCCGTGGCGATGAAATCCCAGGGTTCACCGTCGCGGACGCGCTGCGGAAATCCGTGCCGCCCGCGCGGAACACCAAACCCCCGGCTTTGCCCCTGTGGGGCCGGTTGCGGGACGGCCCCACAGGGGCCGGCTCCCTGTCCGGCGGACAGAAGGGATTGGGCCGGGGTGAGCGCGCCCGTCGCGTGCGCGGATCCATGCGGGCCAGGTCCGGTCCGTGGCCTGCGCGAGTCGAAGGACGTGTCTGCATCATCGTCGATGACGTGCTGACCACCGGCGCCACCCTGGCGGAGGCGGCCCGTGCGCTCCGTGCCGCGGGGGCCATTGTCAGCGGCGCCGTCGTGCTGGCCGCGACACGCCCGCCGGCCGCCACCGATGTCGGCGCCGCCATCCCCGCGGCGGCGCGGATGATCGGTGGGAGCTAAAAAAATAAACCGTAAAAGGATGAATAACAGGTGTCTATGAACTAACGTCGAAGATGGGTACCAAGAACAGATGTACCTGTCGATAGCGGCTCGGAAAGGGGCTCGACTGTCAGTCAGATCGGCCCCCGGGAAGTACCGCCGTCGTGTCACCGAAGTCATTTGGAGGGCACCATGGAGTTCATGATCAGCGGACGCAACTTGACGGTCTCAGACCGGTTCCGCGAATATGCCGACGACAAGATCTCAAAGATCGCGTCGTTGGGAGACAAGGTCCAGAGGGTAGACGCGAAGGTCACCAAAGAGACCAAAGCCCGCCAGACCGCCGAATCGCTCACGGTTGAGCTGACAGTCCTGGGACGCGGCCCAGTAATCCGCGCAGAAGCGAGTGCCGCCGACAAGTTCGCTGCGTTCGATCTCGCTTACAACAAGCTTCTTGAACGCCTGCGCAGGGCCAGGGACCGCAGAAAGGTCCACCACGGCCGGCATACCCCGAAGTCCGTCACCGAGGCGACGGCAGCCCTGGAGCCGGCCAGCCCCAGCGAACCCCTCTATGTGGAGGCGGCGCAGCAGCAGGAGACCCATGCGATGGCGGCAGAGAAGTCGCCGTATGAGGTCGAGAACGATATTCCGGCCGGCGACTCGCCTGTACTGATCCGCCGGAAGGTGTTCGCCGCGTCCCAGCTCACCCTCGATGACGCCGTCGACAACATGGAACTTGTGGGTCACGACTTCTATCTTTTCGTGGACAAGGAGACCAAGGCGCCGTCGGTCGTCTACCGCCGTGACGGCTGGACCTACGGGGTCATCTCCCTGGACCAGACGTGCGAGCCCGGACATTCGAGTCTGGAAGACAAAATCCTGGCCTACCGTTCAGAGGATGAGCCCGCCAGCGCATAAGCTGGTGCAGACTTTTCCGACGAAGGGACTAACGTGCAAGCATCGCTGAGCCTGGCACAGGCACGGCGGATCGCGTTGGCAGCCCAGGGACTGGAGAAGGAACGGCCCACCGGACCCGTGAGTGCACGGGCGGTGGGCCGTACCTTTGCCCGGCTGCACCTGGTTCAGATCGACTCCGTCAATGTGGTGTCCCGCAGCCACTTCCTGCCATTCTTCTCGCGGCTCGGCAACTACGACCGCGCCATCCTGGCGCGCATGGCGGGGACCCACCCGCGCCGGATGATGGAGTACTGGGCCCACGAAGCCTGCTTCATCCGCCCTGACCATTTCCACGATCTCGTGCAGTGGCAGAGCCGCAAATGGGTGGGCGCGCACGCGATGGACCCCGAACTGCGCAACGGGGTGGCGGCCAAGGTCCTGGAAACCCTGACCGTCGGGAAGCCGCTGACCGCCGCCGAACTGACAGCCCGGCTCGGCCACGTGGAAGACCAGCAGCGGGACAACTGGGGCTGGAACTGGAACGCCGTCAAAAGGGTGCTGGAACATCTCTTCGAAGAGGGCCTTGTCTCCGCATCCTCGCGGACCGACTCCTTCGAACGGCGCTACACCCTCACCGCCCGGGTGCTCCCCGGACCGGGCAAGGAAGCGGTGGCACCCGAACCGGATGCGGCCGCGGCCATGGACCGGCTGATCGACGCCGCGGCCCAGGCCCACGGTATCGGGACGGTGCGATGCTTCGCCGACTACTTCCGGACACCGCAGAAGGACGCCGCCGTCGCCGTCCGGAACCTCGTGGACAGCGGCCGGCTGCAGCCGGTCACGGTATCCGGCTGGGACCGGCCCCTGTACCGCCACGTGGAGGCGAAACTGCCGCGCTCGGCCACCGGCCGGGCGCTCCTGAGCCCCTTCGACTCCCTCGTGTTCGAACGCCGGCGGCTCGAGGAGCTCTTCGGGTTCCACTACCGGATCGAGATCTACACGCCCGAGCCGAAGCGGAAGTACGGCTACTACGTCCTGCCGTTCCTGCTCCGCGACGCGATCGTCGCACGGGTCGACCTCAAAGCGGACCGGGCCGGCGGCCGGCTCCTGGCCAGGGCCGCCCACGCCGAACCCGGCGCGCCGGAGGACACCGCCGTCGAACTCGCCGCGGAACTGCAGCTCATGGCAGAGTGGCTGGGACTGGACGACGTAGTTGTCTCGCCAATGGGGAACCTTGCGCCGGCGCTCGCCGAAGCCGTGGCTGCCCGGTAAACCGCACTATCCGCTGTGAGGGAACAGGCGCCACCGGCCTTGCGTCTCTCCCGTAGACTAAACACGCCAGAATTCGGCAGCTTGAGACTGGGAGCAACTTCACGTGGCATCACTTATCGAAAAACTTCTCCGCACGGGTGACAAAAAAACCCTGCGGCAACTGCGGAACTATGCCGATTCCATCAATGCCCTGGAGAGCTCCTTCCAGACCTTCACGGACGCCGAGCTCCGTGAAGAAACTGACCGGCTGCGCGAACGCCACCAGGCCGGCGAGAAGCTCGACGATCTGCTGCCCGAAGCGTTCGCGGCCGTACGCGAGGCCTCGTCCCGTACCCTCGGCATGCGCCACTTCGATGTCCAGCTCATGGGCGGCGCCGCCCTGCACCTGGGCAACATCGCGGAAATGAAGACCGGTGAAGGCAAGACCCTGGTGGCCACCGCTCCGGCCTACCTCAACGCCCTCACCGGCAAGGGCGTCCACGTCGTCACCGTGAACGACTACCTCGCCGAATACCAGTCAGACCTCATGGGCCGCGTCTATCGCTTCCTCGGCCTCACCAGCGGCTGCATCCTCTCCAACCAGGACCCTGCACTGCGCCGCGAACAGTACGCCGCGGACATCACGTACGGAACGAACAACGAATTCGGCTTCGACTACCTGCGCGACAACATGGCGTGGGACAGCTCGGAACTGGTCCAGCGCGGCCACCATTTCGCCATCGTCGACGAAGTGGACTCGATCCTCATCGACGAGGCACGCACCCCGCTCATCATCTCCGGTCCGGCCCAGGGGGACACCAACCGCTGGTACAGCGAATTCGCCAAGGTGGTCACACGCCTGCAGGCCGAGACCGACTACGAGGTCGATGAGAAGAAGCGTACCGTCGGTGTCCTCGAGGCCGGCATTGAAAAGGTCGAGGACTACCTCGGCATCCACAACCTCTACGAGTCCGCCAACACGCCCCTGATCGGCTTCCTGAACAACGCCATCAAGGCCAAGGAGCTGTTCAAGCGCGACAAGGACTACGTCATCCTCGACGGCGAGGTGCTGATCGTCGATGAGCACACCGGCCGCATTCTCGCCGGCCGCCGCTACAACGAAGGCATGCACCAGGCCATCGAAGCCAAGGAAGGCGTCGAGATTAAGGCCGAGAACCAGACGCTCGCCACCGTCACGCTGCAGAACTACTTCCGCATGTACGACAAGCTCGCGGGCATGACCGGCACGGCCGAGACCGAGGCCGCCGAGTTCATGAGCACCTACAAGCTCGGCGTCGTTGCCATCCCGACCAACCGCGACATGACGCGGATCGACCAGGCCGACCTCGTCTACAAGAACGAGACCGTCAAATTCGACGCAGTCGTCAAGGACATCGCCGAACGCCACGAAAACGGCCAGCCTGTCCTCGTCGGCACCACCAGCGTCGAGAAGAGCGAATACCTCTCCCGGCTGCTGGCCAAGGAAGGCGTCCGGCACGAGGTCCTGAACGCCAAGAACCATGCCCGTGAAGCGTCCATCGTGGCCCAGGCCGGCCGCAAGGCCGCCGTCACAGTCGCGACCAACATGGCCGGCCGCGGTACCGACATCATGCTCGGCGGCAACGCGGAATTCACCGCCGTCGCCGAAATGGCCAAGCGCGGCCTGGACCCGGAGGAGAACTCCGAGGAATACGAGGCCGCGTGGCCCGAGGTGTTCGAATCCGCCAAGCAGTCCGTCAAGGACGAACACGAGGAAGTCCTGAACCTGGGCGGACTCTACGTGCTCGGCACCGAACGGCACGAGTCCCGCCGCATCGACAACCAGCTCCGCGGCCGTTCCGGACGCCAGGGCGACCCCGGCGAGTCCCGGTTCTACCTCTCGCTGACCGATGACCTGATGCGCCTGTTCAACTCCGGCGCAGCCGAACGGCTCATGAACAGCTCGGTGCCCGACGACGTCGCACTCGAATCCAAGCTCGTCTCGCGCGCCATCGCCTCGGCCCAGGGCCAGGTGGAAGGCCGCAACGCCGAACAGCGCAAGAACGTGCTGAAGTACGACGACGTCCTGAACCGCCAGCGCGAGGCAATCTACGGCGACCGGCGCCGCATCCTCGAAGGCGATGACCTCCACGAGAAGGTCCAGTACTTCCTGGAAGACACCATCAACGCCTTCATCGACGAAGCCACAGCCGAGGGCACCGGCGACGACTGGGACTTCAACCTCCTGTGGTCCAACCTCAAGACCCTGTACCCCGTGAGCTTCACCCCGCGCGACGTCATTGACGAGGCTGGCGGCAAGTCCCGGATCACGACCGAGTTCCTCCGGGAAGAGATCCTTTCCGATGCCCGTCTGGTCTACCAGGCCAGGGAGCAGGCGATTGGCTCCGAGAGCATGCGCGAACTGGAGCGCCGGGTGGTCCTTTCCGTCATCGGGCGCAAGTGGCAGGAACACCTCTACGAGATGGACTATCTCAAGGAGGGCATCGGGCTGCGCGCCATGGCCCAGCGTGACCCCCTGGTGGAGTACCAGCGCGAGGGCTTCATCATGTTCCAGGCCATGATGGAGGCCATCCGCGAAGAGAGCGTCGGCTTCCTGTTCAACCTTGACGTCGAAGTGACGCCGGCCGAAGACGTTGTGGTGGCGGACGCCGAGGGCCAGCACACCGAACACCACGAGCCGCAGATCCATGCCGCCGGGCTCGAAGCCCCGGAGAAACCCGCGCAGCTGCAGTACACCGCCCCTGGCGAGGACGGTGCCGCCCAGACCCGGATCGAGGCGAAGGTCTCCGGACGTTCGGGAAACCCGGCCAAGGCCGCGGCGCAGGACATCGGCCGCCGCGCTGCGAAGAAGAAGCGGCGCTAGGCACGACGCCAACACGGGAGGACCGGAGCATTTGCTCCGGTCCTCCCGTGTTTGCGCCTCCTTTCCCTTACATGCCGGGCATTCCCTTGCAGACCGGGCCCGGTTCCGCAGGCTCCTGCCCGTTGCTGCCTCCGGCCCTGCCGTTCAGCCGATCTCCAGCACTGTGACGCGCCAGGCCGCCGTGCCGCGCTCCAGCCGCAGCGCGACCGCGCGAACCCGTGATTCCTCGACCACCACGGCGCTGGCCTCGTAGACGTCATCCGACACTCGGCAGGCCCGGACGGACCTGACGGACGGGTTGCGGTGCAGCCTGCCCGCCGTCGGCGAGCTGCCGGAGGCAACCCGGCGGGTCAATGCGGCTCGGTGCTGCAGGGCCGCCAGACAGCGCGGGTCCAGGCGCCGGGAGAGCTGCTGTGCGGGCCGCGTCCCGGCCAGCACCTCGATCGCCGCCTGCACGGTGCTCCGGGAAATCGCACAAATCTCTCGGGCCTCGTCAACAACGCGCAGCGGCGGCGGGGCCGCAGTGGCGTGGTTGGCCGGTGGTGTAGCCGTGCCGGACACAACCCTGAGAGCGGGGGCATGCGGGACGGGGGTCGCCGCGGCTGAGCGGATCCCGGTGACTGCGTTCATGACGGTTCCTTTGCTGATGGCTGGTGCGGGTGGCTTGCGGCTGGTGCGGGTGGCTGGAACCGGGCGAATCTTCCGACCGGCTTGTCCCTGTGGTCTTCGGTGGGCCGGGACCAGGGCCGGGGCCGGCGCTGCGGCCCGGCCTGTGGTGCGGCGGCCCCTAGCGCGGCGGCGGGAGGACCAGGACCTGTCCGGGCCGCAGGAAGTGCGGGTCGGCTCCGATAGCGTCGCGGTTGCCCGCATAGAGCCGGGGCCACTCTCTGGCGATGTCGGCGTCGGAAGCCAACGGCCCCAGAGCGGCCGCGGTGATGCTCCACAGCGAATCGCCGGACCGGACCGTGACCTCCCTGCGGGCGCCGGGGAAGTCCTGTGTGCGCACATGGCGTGCAGCCAGCGGTCCGGCATCCACGATCGGGCTCAGCGGCTTCCACCGCGGATCCAGCGCGGAACCGGCTCCCGGCCCTTGTGGCTCCGGTGCCAAGGCCTCCCCGGGTGACGGAGTCCAGGATGCCGATACCGCTGCCGGACCGGGTCTTTCCGGTCCGGGCCCGCCAGGTGCAGTGGCCGCGCTGGCCAGCGGCGCCGTCAGCAGCTGCAGTCCGACGGCGGCGAGCACCAGCCGCCGCATGAACGCCGGGCTGAACCGGCCCGTGGCGGCCGCCGCGCGGGTCCGGCCGAGGCGGTCCAGCAGTGCCGCCGCGACGGCGAAAGCGAGCGACATCACCCACCAGGTGATGACAATCAGCCCGGCCGTATTTGCCACGATCCCGAGCTGGTCCTCGAAGGACAGCGACTGCCGGCGTGCCGAGCCGGACTGCCAGCGCTGAATCAGGAAACTTCCCGTAGCTGCGAGGAAGATCCCGAGCAACAGGATGGCGGCGGCCATGGCGGCGTCGGCCCGGACTGTTTGTCTGGGCATGGGGACGGGCAGGGGCCGGTCCCCGGGTTGCGGCGTCACTGTCCGGTCCATGGGCTATTCCTCCAGTCGAAATGTGTACCGTTTGATGGTGTTTAATGCCATTTGATAACTTTTAAGCCTGTTTAGTTGAGTCTGATCCTGTTGTGCTCCGTTTGTCTAGACGCAGTCCGAGTCTGTGGATAGTGGAGGCCTCGGATTGACCAGTGCGGGAGGGCCGCCTACGCTGGCGCCATGCGGTGGGACGCCTTGTTTGAGGACATGGAGGCACAGCTGGCCGCGCGCCAGCGGCTGGAATTAGAGGCTGAAATAGCCGAGCGTGCACTCGTGGACTCTGCGGGAGTGCAGCTCGCGGACCGGCTCCGCGGGTCCCTCGGGCTCAGTATCCGCGTGCATTTGTCCTTGGGGCGGGTGTTCGAGGGAGTGCTGAGCCACGCGGGCAGCGAGGCCCTGGTCCTTGATGAGCCCCAACACCAAGTGCTCATTCCCTACGCCGCGGCCGCGCACTATGGGGGCCTGTCGCGGGTGGCGGTCTCCGAACCGTCAATCGTCCGCCGGCGGCTCGGTTTGGGCAGCGCCCTCCGGGGACTCGCCAGGAACCGTGCACGGGTGACGATCTTTGCCGGTCACGGGAGGGCAGATGCGGGGCTCCACGGCATCATCGACACGGTCGGCAGGGACTTCCTGGACCTGGCCGTGACACGGGACGGCGGGGAACGGCCTCCGGCGAACGCCCGGAAGGTGATTGCCATCCCCTTCGGCGCCCTCGCGGGCATCAGGTCCGTAGGTACCGCGGGCGGCTAGTCAGCCCGCCAGGTTCAACTTCCGGCGGACTTCGCCTTGGCCTCTTCGATCATGCGGCTGGCCTCGGCATAGCGCTCCTGGATGTACTGCTCGAGCATCTTCTCCTCGACGCGCCACTGGCCGCGTCCGCCCACCTGGATTGCCTTCAGCTCGCCGCTGCGAACGAGCGCGTAGGCGGCCGGAGAGTTGATCTGGAGCTGCTCGGCAACGTCAGCGAGAGTCAGGAATCGGGGCATGAACCCATTTTGCCACCGTTGAGGCCTACTGGTGCCGTTATCCACAGTTTGCGCCTGTTTGGCCCCGGATCTTCCACCCGGGCGGCCCGGGCGCAACAATAGGGGTGCCCGGCATCCGGGAATGGACGGCGACGACAGGGGGAGCGGACGCATGAGTGGAAGCGCGGCAGCCGAAGGGGCTCGTTTGAAAAGGCCGTCCTGGAAAGACCCCCGGCTCCTCGTCGGAATCCTGCTGGTCCTGGCATCCGTCGTTGGCGTGGTCTCGCTGGTCGGCGCCGCGGACCAGACCACGGAAGCGTACGCGGCGCGGGAGCCGATCGCCGTCGGCGAGACGCTGACAACCGACAAGCTGCACCGGGTCAAGGTGCGGCTCGGCGAAGTGGAACAGCACTACCTGACCCCGGAGGCCGGCCTGGATGCCGGACTCGTGGCCGTGCAGCGGATCGGCAAGGACCAACTGCTGCCGCGTGAGAGTGTCGGGCAGCTCGACGGGCTGGACCGCAAGCCCGTGGCCGTCACCGTCGAGGAGACCCTTCCCGCCCAAGCCGTGGCGGGCTCGCGCGTGGATGTCTGGGTGGCGTTGCCGGATACCCGCAACGGCTTCAGCGAGCCCTCCCTGCTCCTCTCCGGCGCCGAAATTGCCCAGATCACCCCGGGCAGCACGGCCCTGGGCTCCTCACGTTCCACGGTGGTCATGGTGCTCGTTCCCGACGCCCAGATGCCCAAGTTGCTGGGGGCCCAGGCCAACAAAGCAAAGATCGCGGTCGTGTGGAACCCGGGCGGTACCTCGCGATGAGCATTCCCGTGGTGACTGTGGGGGACTCCCGCGATGACCTGGTCGGCGGACTGGAGCGGCTGCACGGGCCCGTGTCCGTTGTCCGGCGGTGCAGCGAGCTGGCGGAACTGCTGGCCGCCTGCCAGAGCGGGTTGGCCCGCGCCGCCGTCGTAGCGGCCGGCAGCGAAGAGCTGACGGCCTCGCTGGTGGACCGGCTGTCCGCCGTCGGCGTCGTCGTCATCGCCTTGACCGACAATCCGGAGGAAACTGTCCGCCTGCGGACCATTGGCGTGGCAGCGGAAGCCCGGGCCGTTGACGCCGCGGCCCTGGCGGCCCGGATTTCCGCAGCGGTGGCGCAGCTCAGTGGCACCGGAGAGGGCCCGGGACCGGCCGCGGGTGACGGCGCCCCTCCCGTCGCCGCCGCAGGGCAGGTGCCGCGGTCTTCCGGGGCGCACACCGTCACCGCAAGCACAGGCGCGAAGGGCCGGATCATTGCGGTCTGGGGTCCGGCCGGCGCGCCGGGCCGGACCCTGGTGGCCGCCAACATCGCGGGGGAGCTGGCCGCGGAAGGCCATTCCGTGCTGCTGGTCGACGCCGACAGCTACGGTGCCAGCGTGGCCGCCCTCCTGGGTCTGCTTGACGAGGCCGCCGGGCTGGCCCAGGCCTGCCGGCTGGCAGACCAGGGCCTGCTTGACGCCGATGCCCTGCTCAGGATCGCCACGACCGTGCCGACCAAGGCCGGCGCGCTGCGGGTGCTCACCGGGATTACGCGGGCGGACCGCTGGACGGAACTGCGCGCCGCGGCCCTCACACTGGTGCTGGAGCGGGCCCGGGAGATTGCGGATGTCACTGTGGTGGACACCGGCTTCTGCCTCGAAGCCGATGACGAGCTTGGCTTTGACAGTGGCGCGCCGCGCCGCAACGCCGCGACCCTGCGAAGCCTGGAGCTGGCCGACACGGTCTTTGCCGTCGGGGCGGCGGACTCCATCGGGGTGCCGAGGCTCGTCCGCGGCCTCGCCGAGCTTCGGGCGGCCGTCCCGCAGGCGGCGCCGCAAGTGGTCCTGAACAAAGTCAGGACCTCCGCCGTTGGGCGCTCGCCCGAACGCCAGCTGCGGGCCGCCTGGGAGCGGTACGGCCCCTCGGCGCCGTTGTCGGCGTTCCTGCCGTCCGACCCCGCGGCGAGCGACGCCGCCCTCCTGTCCGGGGCACTTTTGCTCGAATCCGCCCCTGAATCCGAGTTGAGGCACGCGATCGCCATTTTGGTTTGTGCACCTGCCCAGCGAAATAGGAAATCCTTTGTCTTTTCTTCCACAGCACGACGCCGGGCAAAGGGTTAGGGTCAACGTAAGGGCCGCAAAGAGGCGGCTGTGAACTTCTTTTATGGAGGCGTTTCGATGTCGTCTGGGTCCAGCGTGGAGGATCAGCCCGTTTCGATCGGTAGCAGCGAAAGCTACCTCGGGGATTACTACGAGCACCTCGCGGAGGAGGATTTCCGGGCCTATCCCCAGGAAGTCCTGACGGCAAGGACCGAAACCCACCGCCAGATCGCGGCGACGCGGAAGCCGGGCATCGCGAACATCGACCTTCGTGACGAGGCAGACTGCAGCGTCCTGTACATCGTCACCGACGATATGCCCTTCCTCGTGGACTCCGTCAACGCCGAGCTGGTCCGCCAGAACGCGCCCATCCACCTCGTGCTACACCCGCTTTTCGTGGTGACCCGCAACCGGGAGACGGGCAACCTCGTCAAGGTGGCCCGCGTCCCCTCCCACCTGGGCATCTCCAGCGGTGACACGGCGGCCATGCCGAACCTCTCCCACCTGATCGCCGAGGGCGACAACGCCTCGCACATGGAATCCTGGATCGCCGTCGAGATCGACCTCGTCGGCGAGGAGAAGCGCGCGGAGCTGGTCAAGGGAATCTCCCGCGTGCTTGGCGACGTCCGCGCCGCCGTCGAAGACTGGCCGAAGATGCGCACGAAAGCCCTTGAAATTTCCGCGGATCTGGACCGGGTGGCCAACCGGGCGCAGATTGCCGAGCTGCGCCAGGCCCAGGACCTGCTCCGCTGGCTCGATGACGGGAACTTCACCTTCCTCGGCTACCGCGAATACGACCTCGTGAACGAATCAGGCGAGGATGTCCTGGAACTGCGCGAGGAAAGCGGCCTCGGCCTGCTCCGCGCCGGCGCGGACACCCGCCAGGTCCAGCACCTCACCGAGGCCGGCCGGAAGAAGGCCCGCGAGAAGCGCGCACTCGTGATCACGAAGGCGAACTCGCGGTCCACCGTGCACCGCCCGGCGTACCTGGACTACATCGGGGTTAAAAGCTTCGACGCGGCCGGCAACGTCAACGGCGAACGCCGCTTCATCGGCCTGTTCGCCACAACCGCCTACGCCGGTTCCGTCCGCGATATCCCCGTAGTCCGGGAGAAAGTCGCTGCTGTTCTCAGCGACGCCGGCTTCCCGCCGGACTCGCACTCGGGCAAGGACCTCCTCGGCATCCTTGAAACCTATCCGCGCGATGAGCTCTTCCAGATCGAAATCCCGGACCTCGCCGCCATCGCCACCGGCATCCAGCGGCTGCAGGAACGCCGCCGGACGCGGCTCTTCCTCCGCCCCGACATCTACGGCCGCTTCATGTCCGCCGTCGTCTACCTGCCCCGCGACCGCTACACCACCAACGTCCGCCTGCGCATTGAGCAGGAACTGCGGGAGACCTTCAACGCCGTCTCCATCGACTATGAGGCGCGCATGACAGAGTCCGCTCTGGCCCGCCTCTTCTTCCGGATCCGGCTGCCCAAGGACGCCGATGTCAGCAACGTCAACAGCGACGAACTGGAGAAGCGGCTGGTCCGGGCCGCCCGTTCCTGGGGCGAAGGCATTTCCGAAGTTCTGCGCGCCCGCGGCGACGGCGGCACCAAGGAGGACGGCGCCAAGGAACTGGCAGCGGTCTGGGCCGAGGCGTTCCCGGCCGGATACCGGGTGGACTACGAGATCGAAGACGCGCTGCAGGACATCGACCGCTTCGAAAAGTACGGTGCCGCGGCCGAACGGGCCGGCGAAGCCGTCAAGGAGCACCCGGGCGTCCACGTGTACCTCCCCGACGGCGCCGGAGCCACACTGGAAGAGGACGCCCGGGTCAAGCTCTACATGCTGGAGCCGAAGAGCCTGAGCCAGATCCTGCCGTACTTCCACAACCTCGGCCTCGAGGTCCTGGACGAACGCCCGTTCGAGATCGAGACCGCGGATCACCGGGACTTCTTCCTCTACGACCTCGGCCTCAAGTACCCCGCCGGCGTGGATCCCCAGGCCACCGGCCAGCTGCTGGGCGAGTTCTTCGGCGCCGCCGTGACCGGCGCCGTGGAATCCGACAGCTTCGACCGGCTGGTACTGCGGGAGGGCATGCACTGGCGCCAGGTTGTCGTACTGCGCGCTTACGCCAAGTACATGCGGCAAATGGGCAACACCAACTCCTTCGGATTCCTGGCTGACACGCTGCTGGCGAACCCGGACGTCACCCGGGGACTCAGCGCCCTGTTCACAGCGCGGTTCGACCCGGCGCTCAGCGACTCCGACCGCGTGCTCAGGGAGGTAGAGGTCCTCGCCGGACTGGATGCAGCGATCGAGCAGGTCGCGACCCTCGATGCCGACCGTCTGCTGCGCACGTTCAAGAACCTGATCCAGGCCACGCTCCGCACGAACTACTTCCAGAACAAGCCCCACCTGAGCTTCAAACTGGATCCGTCCCTGATCGAGGGCCTGCCCTTCCCGCGGCCGATGTTCGAGATCTGGGTCTACTCGCCCCGGGTCGAGGGCGTGCACCTGCGCTTCGGCAAGGTGGCCCGCGGCGGCCTGCGCTGGTCGGACCGGCGCGAGGACTTCCGCACTGAAATCCTGGGCCTGGTGAAGGCGCAGACCGTTAAGAACGCCGTCATTGTTCCGACGGGCGCCAAGGGCGGCTTCTACGCCAAGCAGCTCCCGGACCCCGCCGCAGACCGCAGCGCCTGGATGGCCGAAGGTGTTGAGAGCTACAAAACGTTCATCCGCGGACTCCTGGACATCACGGACAACCTGATCGTGACGCCCGAGGGCGAAACCGTCAGGCCCCCGGCCGACGTCGTGCGCCATGACGACGACGATTCCTACCTTGTGGTCGCGGCCGACAAGGGTACGGCGTCATTCTCCGACATCGCCAACGGACTGGCCGGCGAATACGGCTTCTGGCTCGGCGACGCCTTCGCCTCCGGCGGCTCCGTCGGCTACGACCACAAGGCCATGGGCATCACCGCCCGCGGCGCGTGGGAGTCGGTCAAGCGCCACTTCAGCGAACTGGACCTCGACACCCAGGCCGAGCCCTTCACCGTGGTGGGCGTCGGCGACATGTCCGGCGACGTGTTCGGCAACGGCATGCTGCTCTCCAAGCACATCCGCCTGCTGGCTGCCTTCGACCACCGGCACATTTTCCTCGACCCCACCCCTAACGAGGCAACGTCCTACGCGGAACGCCAGCGGCTCTTCGAACTGCCCCGGTCCTCCTGGGATGACTACGACAAATCGCTCATCAGCGAAGGCGGCGGCGTCTTTGCCCGGCAGGCCAAGTCGATCCCCGTGTCCGCGCAGATCCGGACCGCCCTCGGCCTCCCGGAGGGCACCACAGAACTCAGCCCGCCGGAGCTCCTGCGCGCCATCCTCCTCGCCCCGGCCGACCTGCTCTACAACGGCGGCATCGGCACCTACGTCAAGGCCAGCACCGAAACGAATGCCGAGGTCGGCGACAAGGCCAATGACGCCATCCGCGTTGACGGCCGCGAACTGCGGGTCAAGGTGGTTGGGGAAGGCGGAAACCTCGGGATGACCCAGCGCGGACGCATCGAGGCCGCGCTGCAGGGCGTCATCCTCAACACGGACGCGATCGACAACTCGGCCGGCGTCGACTGCTCGGACCACGAGGTCAACATCAAGATCTTCGTGGACCGGATGGTGGCGGCAGGCAAGCTTGAGCCCGCCGAGCGTGCGGACTTCCTGGCTTCCATGACCGACGAGGTCGGCCGGCTGGTGCTCGAGGACAACATCGACCAGAACATCCTTCTCCTCAACGACCGGATGCGGGTCTCCGAATGGAGCCCGAGCTACGAACGGCTGATGGACTGGCTGGAAAAGTCGGCGGACCTCAAGCGGGACCTCGAGGCCCTGCCCACCACGGACACGCTGCGCGAGCGCCTGGAACAGGGCCAGGGGCTGACCTCCCCGGAGCTGTCGGTCCTGGCCGCCTACGCCAAGATCGAACTTGCCACCGCTTTGCGCGACAGCGACCTCGCCGATGACCCGTGGTTCCGCATGACGCTGCGGGCCTACTTCCCGGAGCAGCTGCGGGAGAGGTTCGACGCCGAACTGGACACCCACCCGCTGCGCCGGGAGATCATCGCGACCGTGGTTGCCAACGACATGATCAACCTCGGCGGCATCACCTTCGCGTTCCGTGCCATCGAGGAAACCTCGGCCACGGAGGCCGCCGTCGCCAAGGCGTTCGTGGCCCTCCGCGAGGTCTACGAGCTCGACATCATGGTCAAGGAACTCAACGAACTGCCGGCGTCGTTCCCGACCGAACACTGGAGCACCGTCCACCTGGACATCCGGCGGCTGCTGGACCGCGCCGTCCGGTGGCTCCTCGGCCAAGGCTCGGCGTCCCGTCCGATCGCCGAGATCGTGGCCGAATTCAAGCCGCTGATGGATCCCATGCGGGCCCGGCTGCTCGACTACCTCCGGGGCGACGACCGCGCCCGCGTGGCCGAATGGCTGGAGAAGGCGCGCAGCTGGGACCTTCCGGAAGACCTGGCACACCGCTGGGCGGAACTGTTCGAGAGCTTCGTGCTCCTGGACATCGCCAAGATCGTCCACGGCAGCAAGGAATCCGTGGCCGATATTGCCCACGTGTACTACACGGTCTTCAACCGCTTCCATGCAGATTCCCTGCTCGAACGCATCACCAAGCTGCCGAGGGAGGACCGCTGGCAGGCCCTGGCCCGCGCAGCCCTGCGTGATGACCTCTACTCCACCGTCTCGGACATGACGACGGCGGTGCTCGAGTGCACGCCGGCCGGGACTCCCGCCGAGGAGCGTCTTGCGGTCTGGGAGGGCCAGAACGCGGAGCAGCTGGGCCGGGCGAAGTCAATGTTTGATGAGGTCAATGCGCTCGAGGCCGATGACATGGCCTCACTGTCGGTAGCATTGAGGCTCTTGAGGTCAATCGTCCGACGCTAAGGGGCTGCCGTCCCTGGCGTCGCAAATGGAGGTGCTGTGGCAATCTTTACGGACCCAATCAGGGAACATGCTGATTTTGGCCCGGGGGATGCCGAATGGCTGCATCTCCTGGTCGGCGACTGGCAGATGGTCGCCGACCTCGCGTTCGCCGACCTGGCCCTGTGGTTTCCGCACCCGGAGTTCGGTTATGTGGCACTGGCCCACGTCCGCCCCTCCACCACGCACACGGTGTTCCACGCCGACTTCGTGGGGGAGGGGATCCGGTCGGACCTGCAGCCGCTGGTCGACAAGGCGTGGGAGAGCCGCGCGATCGAACGCTCCAACGAGACCAACTGGAGCAGCGACATGGCCCTGCGGGTCGAGGCGGTTCCGATGGTCCGCAACGGCCGCACCCTGGCGATCGTGACCTCCCATATGGACCTGTCGAGTTCGCGGATGCCCTCGCGGCTCGAGCTAACGTACCGGCAATGCGCCTACGATTTGCTGCGCATGGGAACCCTGGGCCTGTGGCCGGACTTCGCGTCGCCCACAGGCTCGCGCCGCGGCGCGCCGCGTGTGGGGGACGGTCTGATCAGGCTCGACGCCGAGGGGATCGTGCAGTATGCCAGCCCCAACGGGGTCTCCGCGTTCCGCCGCCTCGGCGACGGCGAGTCCCTCGAGGGCCGGTCCCTCGCCGAGGTCACTGCCGGGCTTCTGCGGGACCGGCGCATGGTCGATGAAACCCTGCCGCTCGTCGTCACGGGCCGGATGCCGTGGCGCAGCGAAATCGAGTCACGCGGCGTGAGTCTTTCGCTGCGCGCGATCCCGCTGCGCGACGAGCAGCAGCGGTTCGGCGCCCTGGTCCTGTGCCGGGACGTCTCGGAGCTGCGCCGCCGGGAGATGGAGCTGGTCACCAAGGACGCCACGATCCGCGAGATCCACCACCGGGTGAAAAACAACCTGCAGACTGTCGCCGCCCTCTTGCGGATGCAGTCGCGGCGCATGGTCAGTGACGAGGCCAAACAGGGGCTCGAGCAGGCCATGCGGCGGGTGGCGACGATTGCCCTCGTGCATGAGACGCTCTCGCAGGGCCTGACCCAGAGCGTTGATTTTGACGAGCTCATCGGCCGCCAGTTCCGGCTCTCCGCCGAGGTCGCCTCGCCCTCGCAGCAGGTCAAGACACAGCGTTCCGGCCTCTTCGGCGACCTGCCGAGCGACTTCGCCACCCCGTTGGCCCTGGTCATCAACGAGCTGGTCACGAACGCGGTCGAGCACGGGCTGGAGGGGCGCACCGGTACTGTCTGGCTCATCGCCGACCGGTCGGAGAGCGAGGACGGGGATGAACTTCTCACCGTGACGGTGGAGGACGACGGCGTCGGACTGCCGGACACGCCGTACGTCGAGGGCCTGGGCCTGCAGATTGTCCGCACGCTGGTCATGAGTGAACTCGGTGGCACTATCCACTGGCAGGGAAGGGACGGCGGGGGAACCGCAGTCCAGATTGTCCTGAGCCTGACGCCGCGCTGACAGCCTGACGCCGCGCTGATGCCGGGCGCACCGCAGGCTCCGGGTGCACCGGCTTAAACGGACAATGGCCGCGGACCTGTGGGTCCGCGGCCATTGCTGTAGGGTCGTGCGATCGTTGCCGGCACCGTAGCTATCGGTGCTTGGGCAGCAGAATCAGGAAGCGCGCCGTGCCCGTGCTGCGCGGCGCTTGAGGGCGCGGCGCTCGTCCTCGCTCATCCCGCCCCACACTCCGGCATCCTGGCCGGACTCCAATGCCCACTGCAGGCAGGTGTCCACGACCGGGCAGCGCCGGCAAACACTTTTCGCTTCCTCGATCTGCAGGAGGGCAGGTCCGGTGTTTCCTACGGGGAAGAACAGCTCCGGGTCCTTGTCAAGGCAGGCTGCGCGGTTACGCCAATCCATGCTGATCAGTCACTCCATTCCTGGGAACTCGTTAAATGCCTTTGTGAAATTATTCACTAGAGGCTTCATAAGAAAAGGGCCCATTGGGGCCCCCTCGGTCATCTGGATTAAGCGTGTCATGTTAACGCTGTGTAAACAAGGGGTAATAGAGGCCAAGATGCCTCGAGACCGTGAGCGATGCATCACATTCAGTGGCGGCGTCCTCACATCTAGACGACTATGTCCGGTAGTGTGCCAGTGTGTCAAGGCCCCCTGTGAACCCTGAAGATCCCCGTGAACATGCCGGCGAAAACCCCGGTGAGAATCCCCGCGAAAACCCCAGTGAGAGTCTCCCTGAAAATGCCGGCGGGCCTCCCGAAGCAAATTCGCTGCCGAATCCGGGAGAAACCCCTGGTGGTGGCCCTGTGCGGCCTCGGGGAATTGTTGTCATCGCCGTGATCGTGGCACTGGAAGCCACGGCGCTGCTCGTGGCGGCCGTCTGGTACGGGACCCAGCTTCTGACCGGGGCGCCGGTACTCTCTTTTTGGGGTGCCGTCTTTACGCTCTGCCTGCTGCTGGCCTTCTCCGTGTGGCTCTTTGCCGTCGCACGCTTCCTGCTGCGGGGGTTCCGCTGGCCGCGGGCCGGTGCCCTGGTGGCCCAAATCTTTGTGCTGACCATTGGCTTCCCCACCCTGACCGGCGGCTATCCGTTGGCCGGACTGGCCATGCTGATCCCGGCTGTGACTGCGATCGTGCTTCTGTTCGACAAGCGGGTCATAGCGTTCGCCTCACGGGCTGCCGGAGCCCCTCCCGCCCTGTAGAGGTCCGTCCCGTGCGGCGTGCCGCCCGGGGGAGATGTGGTCCTGGCCGCCGGCGGCGCGGAGGAGTGCCGCCCGGCCGGCCGGGCGGAGCGCAGCCAGCTGGACGGGCGTCGCGCGGCCGTCGGAAATGACGACGGCGCGTCCCGGCGGAGGACTGTGCTCCGGTTCGAACCGGACCCCGAACGGCTCACTGTCCATGAGCCCGCGCGGACGTATCAGGACCGCCCGCCCCTGGCCGCGCGCGATGGCAGCGAGATCCACCCGTTGCCCAAAGCCTGGGCCAAATCCCGCGGTGAGGATCACCCTCCAGCCCAGGCTGTTCAGGGACGCCAAGGCCCTGTTGGCCTCGGGTGAGAGCAGATCGGCGTCATCTGCGAGCGCAATCGCTGTCCGGTCCAAGGTGCCCGCGAGCGCGCTGGCGTGGAGCCCGGACCAGTACTGGCCGGAAGCGGTTCCCGGCCGCGGCGCGAGCCAGGCGCAAGCAGGGTTCATCCCCGGCAGCGCAGCCAGCAGCGTGCTTTTCCCCGAGCCGGGGCCGCCGAGGACCGCGAGAACGCCGCCGGAGGGCAACTGGATCCCCTGCGGCCGCAGTTCGTCCCCGCCGACCCCGAGGACCAAAGCAACCGCCGGGACTGGGACATCCGCCGGGCCGGGCATGGCGCCGGGCGCGGCAGCAGGCGCCGGAATCCTCTGCCCTGGACCGGAGCCGCACCGGGCCAGCACCTCGTCCACGGTCACCGACCCGGGCAGCGCGTCCACCCGGAAGGGCCTCGTCGAAACGGCCCCACTCGTGGGACGCAGCTCGTCCGCGGCCGCTGGTTCGAACAGCTGGGCCGCATGCCCGGTCGCCACAGGCGCGGGAACAAAAGCGCCGAACACGGCCACGCGGCCGGGGAGAGGCTCCAGCGCGGGAAGCCGCGGCCATGCGAGGCGGCCTTCGTCGGTAGAGCCTAAAGGGAAGAAGATCCGGTTGGGCAGGCCAGCGAAGAACCTCGCGGTCACGAGCTCACGCCCGCCGGAGACGAGGACAGTGATCCCTGCCCGGGAACCGTCCCGCACGATGTCATGAACGAGGTCTTCTGCCCAGGCCAGCGGCCCGGACCGGAATGCCGAGACCCAGGCGCCCCAGCCGCTGACCACCAGGACCAGCCCGGGCCGCGGCCTGCCCGCAGGCGCACCGAGCCGTGACGTGGCTTCTTCGGCGACGCGCCGCAGCACCCTGGCAGCCCGGCGCACTTCGTGCAGGCCGGCTACGGCGCCGACCCGGGATTCCGCTGCGGCGCCGCTGAAAGTGCCCGCGGCGTCAAGTATGTACAGGTGCGACTCCACCCTGCCGGCCAGAAGCTGATCAACCGCGAGGGCCATTGCTCGGTCCCCGGCACCGGTTTCAGCGCCGACAAGGCCCAGATGCCCATGCCCGGCGGGACTCCAGCCCAGCTCCGTGACGCGTTGGAGCTCCGGCAGGTCCACCCGCCCCAGCCGGACCATGTCCCGCCCGGCGTGCCCGGAACCTGGGTGCGGCAGCAGGGCCGGCAGCGGATCTGCCACCGGCCGGCGGGGCCTTCGTGTGCCGAGACCCTGCCACGCGGCCGCAGCGGCGTCGATCAACGCCGCCGCCCCCTGCGCCGGAGTCAAGGCCGGAGCCAGCGCCGGAGCCGGAACCGGTGGCAGGGCCGCGCCGTCGTCTGCTTCGCGTCCGGCGGAGCCGTCGGCCCGGACACCGGCGGCTGCCGGTGGCAGGGTCAGCTCGTCCGTGGCCGTGCGAACCGTGACCGTCCCGTCTGACCGCGGGTCGGCCCGGGGCGTCAGGGTGGCTGTCTGGAATTCCTCCGGAGCTTGTGCACCGCGGACCAGGAACGCCCGCCCGGGGCGTGCGATGGGAATCGCGGCCGCGAGCCCAGAGCCCATAACGTCGAAGGATTCGGGGCCGGACTGGACCCGGAGCGCGATGCAGGTGGTGACATTGGCCCTGATGTCGGCGTTCAGGGCTCCCTGCGGGCGCTGGGTGGCCATGATGAGGTGGATCCCCAGTGACCGGCCGATGGCGGCAATCCTCATAAGTTCGGTGAGGGCGCCGGGCGCTTCGTCCACCAGGATCCTGAACTCGTCAACGATGATGACCAGAGAGGGGACGGGCGGTCCGGCGGCCGGTGACGCCTCGTAGGCCGCGAGATCCGGGGCATTGGCCCGGGCGAGCAGTTCCTCCCTCCGGCGGACCTCGGCCCGCAGGGAAACCAATGTGCGCTCCACCTGCGCAGCGCCCAGATCGGTCAGCATGCCGACGCAGTGCGGGAGGCCGGTGAGCGGGCCCAAGCCGGAGCCGCCCTTGAAATCTATGAAGAGCAAGTTGACCCGGTCCGGCGGATGGCTGGCCGCGAGGCCGGCAGCAAGAGTCCGCAACATCTCCGACTTTCCGGAACCCGTGGTCCCCGCGACCAGGAAGTGCGGACCGTCAGCCTTCAGGTCGATCCGCACGGCACCCCGGGCCGCCACGCCGACGGGAGTACCCAGCCCGGCCTCCGCGCCGCTCCGGGACCAGCGCGGGGAGATGTCCTGTGCCGCGAGGGGAAGGACGTCGGCCAGGCTGCAATGCTGCGGGATGACCGGCGGGGGAGCCGCCGGCGTCCGCCGTGCGGCGCTGAACCCCCGGCAAAAGCGGTCAAAGACCTCGGCCGGGACCAGATCCGGCACGAAGTCCACGGGTGGGGACCCAGCCCTGATCAGGGCGCCGCGCCGGCCGAGGACAATGCCGGGGTGTACGCCGGGACCGGGCTCCGGCGAGCACTCGATCACCCTCCACCCATGCGCCGCCGCCATTGCCCTGAATGCCGGGCCGGCGCCAGCTGCGCCCGGGCCGGGCGCGGCGCCTGACTGCGCCGGAGTGTCCCAAAGAATGAGGACGCCGCGGTCAAATCCCCCGCCATGACCCGGAGGACCGCCGGGACCGCCGGGACCGCCTGGACCGTCGGGAGCGCCTGGACCGTCGGGAGCGGCGGAACCGGCGGCCAGCACGGCCGCAGTGGTGGCGTCATTCGCGGACAGTGTGACGCCGGGCAGGAAGCGCGCCGGCAACGGCACCGTGTCCGCAGGGCCATGCAGCAGCAGTCGGGTGCTGTCCGCCAGGGGATAGGCGGCCAATTGCAGGATGAACGAGCGCATCAGTCCGGCCTTCGCGGGCGCGGGGCCGTGGACGGTCACCACCGCCGGGACCGGGTCCAAGGTCAGGGGCACCTGGCCGAGCGACGGTGGCAGAAAGCCGGCGTCGGGTGGTTCGGGCCGGATATTCGCGCTCTGTTCCGCCAGCCCGAGCCGCAGGCAGATGTCCGGCGGCTCCCCGCCAGGCGCACGGGCTGCCGGGGGCACCGCAGCCGCGCAACCAATGGTCAGGTCAGCCGCGGAAGGTGCGGCGTGCCGGCGTCGTTCCCTGTCCTGCAGGGCGGCCTCCGCCACAGCGGCCTGGAACTCGCGACGCTGGCGGCGGCCCGAGAGGAACGGGACCAGGACGGACACGCCAGAGACTGCGGTGAAGGCCAGGAATATCCACATGCCGGTGAGAAATGCCATGCCGACGCCGACCAGGAGCGGCAGCACCGCGGCCAGCGCCATGGCGGCCCGGTGGCCTTGGGCGGCGGTGCCGCGGACAACCAGCGGCGCGGCAACGCTGGAGCCTGCCAGCACCGTCACGGCGTCCGGGGCAGCACGGGGCACGCCCGATGGCCCGAGCCGGAGCGAGATAGTGGAATCGCCGCAGCGGATCGAGGACGCCGTGGTCACCGGGGCCGTTCGCACGCTCCGGCCATCGACGCTGGTGCCGTTCGCACTGCCGAGGTCCATGATCGTGACGTCCGAGTCCCCGACGTCCAGGCGCGCGTGCTCCCGGGAGAGCGCGGCATCAGGGATCACGACCTCGGTGCCCCCGCGTCCGATCCGGAACCTTCCCCGCCGCAGGGCGACCAGCGTGCCCGCGCCGGGACCGCTGTCCACGGCCAGCAGCAACGTGGCAGTGTGCCGTCGGCCCGGCCCGGAGCTGAATCCCGCGCCCGATCCCGGCACGAGCCCAGCACCCTCAACCAGCACAGCACCCTGGACCAGGGGAGGCACGCCAACGGTCATGGCGGCGACCGGCGCTCCCCGGACGGACAGCTCACCGGTCCCGTAGCGCCGGGCAACGGCAGCCTCCAGGTCCGCGCCCGGGCACGGGTCGGGGACTTCGACGGACAGCTCAATGAGCTGCCCGTCCGGCGTCGTACCTGCTGCGGGGGCGCTCTGCATCAGGCTGCTGGGCGCGAGAGTGCAGTGGTAAATCATCCGCGGCATCCTTTCCGAGCGGCCGTCCTGTTCCACGGGTCCTGTTCCACGGTCCGGTTCCAGAGTAGGGAGGCTCCGGCCCGGCAGCGCCGGGGAAAATGATCCATGTGGAAAACGCTTCGCAGCGGCGCCGCTGCCCCCGCCATGCGGGGCTCCCGGACCCGTGACGGGGGTGGCATCTGATCGCGGGGCCAGCCGCGATTCGCCGGTACCCACAGGGTCTCAGGTAGGCTAGACCAGCAGACAATGCACAACATTGCGCTGCCCGCATTCGAACCAGGAGAGTTTGTGACCGCTGACCTCGTCATCGTAGGGTCGGGCTTTTTCGGCCTGACAATCGCAGAACAGGCCGCCACTGAGCTGGGCTTGAAGGTAGTCGTCATCGACCGCCGGCACCACATTGGCGGCAACGCCTACAGCGAAAAGGAAGAGCAGACCGGCATTGAGGTGCACCGCTACGGTGCCCACCTCTTCCACACGTCCAACGACCGCGTGTGGGAGTACGTAAACCGCTTCACGACGTTCACGAACTACGTCCACAAGGTCTACGGCGTGCACAAGGGCGAGGTCTACTCCCTGCCCATCAACCTGGCCACGATCAACCAGTTCTTCCGGGCCAACCTCACCCCCGGGCAGGCCCAGGAACTTATCAAGGAGCAGGCCGGCGAACTGGCCGGCACCGATCCTCAGAACCTGAACGACAAGGGCATCCAGCTGATCGGCCGCCCGCTCTACGAGGCGTTCATCAAGCACTACACCGGCAAGCAGTGGCAGACGGATCCGAAGGACCTGCCCGCGGGCATCATCTCCCGCCTTCCGGTGCGCTACAACTACGACAACCGGTACTTTAACGACAAGTACGAGGGCCTTCCGACCAACGGCTACACGGCGTGGATCGAGAAGATGGCCGAACACCCCAACATCGAGGTGCGGCTCAACACGGACTTCTTCGATGAGTCCCACGAGTACAGCAAGGGCAAGGTGGTCGGCAACATCCCGGTCGTCTACACCGGACCTGTTGACCGCTACTTCGACTACGCCGAAGGCGATCTGTCCTGGCGCACCATCGACTTCGAAGAAGAAGTGCTCGACGTCGGGGACTTCCAGGGCACGTCGGTAGTGAACTACAACGACGAAGACGTTGCGTACACCCGCATTATCGAGCCGCGCCACTTCCACCCGGAGCGCGACTACCAGACGGAGAAGACGGTCGTTATGCGCGAGTTCTCCCGTGCCGCGGAGAAGGGCGACGAGCCCTACTACCCGATCAACACGCCCACGGACCGCGATCGGCTCCTGAAGTACCGCGACCTGGCCGCGGCCGAGCAGGATGTCCTCTTCGGCGGCCGCCTCGGTACCTATAAGTACCTGGACATGCACATGGCGATCGGCTCGGCCCTGACCATGTTCGACAACAAGATCCGCCCGCACTTCGAAGGCGGCGCAAAGATTGAAAGCGGAGGAGTGGACGCATGAGCGCCGCAACCGACACCCAGGTAGATTCCGCCCAGCAGTGGGACACCCTGCAGCGGGTCATCCTGCCCAACGCCAGCCAGATGGACACGGTTCCCCTGTACATGGACATGGGTACCGCGACCGGCATCCAGCTTCCTACGGTCGGCAGCGGCGACGGCAAGAAGGCCCGGGCACAGTCCTTCAGCAGCTCCACCAAGGAAGCCCACGTTGAAGACTTCCTGTCCCGCAGCTCCACCAAGGTCCGTTCGGGGGAGCGGGTATCGTTCGGCAGCTACTTCAACGCCTTCCCGGCGAGCTACTGGCGGCGCTGGACGTCGGTGGACAAGGTCCGGCTTCAGGTCCGAACCCAGGGCGCCGGATCCGTCATCGTCTACAAGTCCAACGCCCGCGGATCCCTGCAGCGCGTCGACACGCGGCGCGTCGAGGGTTCGGCGGAGAACACCTTTGAGCTGTCCCTTGCGCCCTTCGGCGACGGCGGCTGGTACTGGTTCGACCTCGTGGCGGGCTCCGAACCGCTTGTCATGGTCGACGCCGAATGGCAGGGCCCCGCTGTTGAGAGCACGCCCGGGTCTGTCACCCTGCAGATCACGACGCTGAACAAGACCGACTTCTGCCTCAACAATCTTCGGCTGCTGGCCGAGAACCCCGATGCCCTCAAGCATGTCCAGGAGATCCTGCTGGTTGACCAGGGCACGCAGAAGGTCGAGGACGCGGACGGCTTCGCCGAAGTCCGTGAATCTCTTGGCGGCAAGCTGCGGATCATCAACCAGTCGAACCTCGGCGGCTCCGGCGGCTTTGCCCGGGGCATGTTCGAGGCCGTCGAAAACGGCAGTGACTACGTCCTGCTCATGGACGACGACATCGTGGTTGAGCCTGAAAGCATCATCCGCCTGCTCACGTTCGCGGACCGCTGTAAGACGCCGACGATCGTTGGCGGCCACATGTTCGACCTCTACAACCGGACGGTTCTCCACACGTTCGGTGAGGTGGTCAACCCCTACCGCTTCCAGCCGTCATTGCCGAGCGAGGACATGGTCCTTGGGCATGATTTCCTGTCCTCGAACCTGCGCCAGACCTCCTGGCTGCATCGCCGCTGCGATGTGGACTACAACGGCTGGTGGATGTGTCTGATCCCGACCTCGGTTATCCGGGAAATCGGCCTCTCCCTTCCGCTCTTCATCAAGTGGGACGACTCGGAATACGGGCTGCGCGCCAAGGCGCACGGCTTCCCGACAGTTTCCCTGCCGGGTTCGGCCGTATGGCATGTGTCCTGGATCGACAAAGACGATCTCGTGGGCTGGCAGGCCTACTTCCACGCCCGCAACCGGATCGTGGCGGCGCTGCTCCACAGCCCCTACGAGCACGGCGGCCGCGTGGTGCGCGAATCGCAGTATGCGGACATCAAGCACCTCGTGTCGATGCAGTATGCGACCGCGCACGGCCGTGGCTGGGCGCTTGAGGATGTCCTCAAGGGCCCGACCGACCTGCCGGACCTGCTGCCCTCGAAGCTGCCCGAGATCCGGAAGATGATGGCCGGCTACTCGGACTCGATTTTCCAGGCCGACGCGGACGATTTCCCGACGCCGAAGATGGACAAGCCGCCGCGCCGCGGGCACGGCGTGTCGCAGCCGTCCAGGGTCACCCTCCTTCCCTGGGCTGCCAAGACGGTCGCACGCCAGTTGTTCCGCCCGGTCACCAAGACGAGTGCGGAACGTCCGCAGACCAACATTGCGCACCAGGACAACCGCTGGTGGCGGATCGCGCAGTTCGACAGCGCCATCGTCTCCAACGCTGAAGGAACCGGCGCTTCCTGGTACAAGCGGGACCCCAAGCGCGTGCGGGAAATGCTCACCGAGAGCAGCCGCCTGCACGCTGCCCTGCTCAAGGACTGGCAGTCGCTGAGCAAGCAATACAAGGCGGCGATGCCGGAACTTACGTCCCTGGATTCCTGGAAGAAAATCTTCGAAGAACACACCCAGAGCGAAGTGAAATAGCGTGACAACCACGATTTCCGGGGAATTGACCCGCCCGGGTCTCGGTGGTGGATTTCGGGATCTTCGCCAGTCCAGTTTTCTGCTGAAACTGCTGGTCCGCAAGGAACTGAAAGTCCGCTACCGCGGCTCCGTTCTGGGTCTCCTTTGGTCCTATGTGAAGCCCGCTGTGCAGTTTCTCGTGTTCTATGTGGCCCTGGGCGTCTTCCTGGGCCTGGAACGCAGTGCACGGAACCCGGACGGCCTCTCGAACTATGCCGTGTATCTCTTCTCCGGAATCGTGCTGATCAACTTCTTCTCCGAAGCCCTCGGGAACTCCGCGCGATCGATCGTGAACAACGGCAACCTGATTAAGAAGATCTATCTTCCCCGGGAGCTGTTTCCGGTGGCGTCGGTCTGGGTATCGGCCGTGCATTTCTTCCCCCAACTCGTTGTCCTGGTAATCGGATGCGTCGTCGCCGGGTGGCACCCGGACGCGTTCCAGCTCCTGGCGGCGGTAGGCGGATTCGCCATTGTGGGCTTCCTGGCCACCGGGCTCGGGCTGTTGTTCGGGGCCGCCAACGTGTATTTCCGTGATTCGGAAAACCTCGTTGACATGCTCCTGATGGTGGCGACCTGGGCATCGCCCGTCATGTACTCCTGGACCATGGTGGAATCAAAGCTGGGACCCGGGCTCTTCGCCCTCTACCAGGCAAACCCCATCACGGTCGGCGTCGAGTTGTTCCACTATGCCTTCTGGTACCCCACAACTGACGGTTCTGCCGCGATGCCGCCGAACCTGTTCAGCCTGTGGCTGCCGGTCGGCATGATCATTTCGCTGGTGGTCCTGGCACTGGGACAGCTAACTTTTCGGCGGCTTGAAGGCCGCTTCGCCCAGGAGCTCTAGATGGCAAACGCGATTGAAGTTTCCAATGTCAGCAAGGAGTTCGTGCTCCGCCACACCCGTTCCATCAAAGAGGCGGTTGTCTGGCTCGTGAAGGGCCGCAAGGGGGATCTTTCCAAGAAGTTCCACGCCCTGAAGGACGTCTCCCTGATGGTGGAAACGGGGGAGACCGTGGCGCTGCTCGGCCTCAACGGCTCCGGCAAGTCCACGCTGCTCAAGCACATCTCCGGCGTGATGCTCCCGGATTCCGGCAGTGTCTATACACGCGGCCGCGTGGCCGGGCTGATCGAGGTCGGGGCGGGTTTCCATCCTGACCTGTCCGGCCGCGACAACGTGTACCTCAATGGAGCGATCCTGGGGATGACAGAGAAGCAGATCAACGAACGCTTCGACGCGATCATCGAATTCTCCGAGATCGGCGAATTCATCGACACGGAAGTCAAGTTCTATTCGTCCGGCATGTACCTGCGTCTGGCGTTTTCCGTGGCAGTCCACACCGACCCCGAGGTCTTCCTGATCGACGAAATCCTCGCCGTCGGAGATGAGCCGTTCCAGCGCAAGTGCATAGCCAAGATTCAGGAACTGGCCCAGCAGGGCAAGACTCTGGTGGTTGTCAGCCACGACCTTGACCTGGTGTCGCGGATCTGTTCCCGGGGTGTCTATCTCGAGCATGGCAACGTATTATTCGACGGACCTATTCATGAGGCCGTTGCCCGCCTCCGGGCCTAGGCAGTGCCGCAGCCGGTAACGGCAGCGCATCTGTTGGGACCATGTCCACTGGACATGGTCCCAACAGGTTCCAGGCAAGCGCACACAGCGCAAAATACCGATGACGTTGTTTGAAAACCGAAAGAGAACTGTGACCTCTGTCCCGTCGGCGGCTGTCCTGACCCAGCCCCAGGGCTCCCCCGAGCGGGCCAGGCCCGCCAGCAACACGGGCACTTCCAGGGCGGGAAGGAACGGCCGGCGACTGGACATCCAGGGGCTGCGCACCCTGGCGGTGGGCATGGTGATCATCTATCACGTCTGGCCCGGCATTCTCCCCGGCGGTTTTGTCGGGGTCGACGTCTTTTTCGTCATCTCCGGCTTCCTGATCGTGGGATCGCTCGTCCAGGAACTGGCGCGTACCGGACACATCCGGCTCCCTAACTTCTACGCGAAACGGATCAGGCGCCTGCTGCCGGCTGCCACCACGGTTCTGCTGGCGACCATGCTGGGCGCCGTGGTCCTGCTGCCGCAGAACCGCTGGCAATCCATTTCCCTGGACGTCATCATGTCCGCCCTGCAAGTGCAGAACTGGAACCAGGCCTTCAGCGTGGACAGTTACGCCGCGGCGACCGCCCTGGTGTCCCCGGTGCAGCACTTCTGGTCCCTGGCCGTGGAAGAGCAGTTCTACCTGATCATTCCCGTCATCCTGCTGGCGGGAGTGGCCGTCACCGTGAAACGGCGCCTCCGGATCGAAACCGTCTCCTTATGGATCCTGGCGGTGGTGTCACTGGCGTCGTTCGTCCACAGCGTCGCCTTCTCGTCCTCCCAGCACGACATGGCGTACTTTGCGACCACCACGCGGATCTGGGGGCTGGGCGCCGGGGGCATCGGCGCCCTGCTGATTCCCAAATTGCGCCTGGGCCCGGTGCGGGCCTGGCTTTCGGGCTGGATCGGCCTGGGCGTGATCGTCTATTCCGCGATGGCACTCTCCGTTGCGATGGACTTCCCGGGCAGCATCGCCCTCCTGCCCGTCGCGGGGACATTGCTTCTGCTCACCGCCGGTTCGCCGGCGGCCCAGCCGGCCACTCCGGGCAGCCCTGCCGGTTACTCGGCAAGCCGGGTCCTCAGCCTGCGGCCAGTGACCTACATCGGCGATCTCTCATATTCCCTCTACCTGTGGCATTGGCCCGTCGTCGTGATCTACGTCTTCCACCTCGGGCGGGCTCCGGGCGTCATCCAGGGAACCGCCATGGTGGCCATCAGCCTGGCCCTGGCGGTCGCCTCCTACCACCTCGTCGAGCAGAAGTTCCGGCACGGAACCCCGGCCGCCCAAGGATCGACGCCCGGACGGTGGGGATTGCTGCGCCGGAATGCCTTCGTCCTGGCAGCAGGACTGATCGTCGCGTCGACGGTGGCAGCGGCGGTGCCGTGGGGCGTCGTGGAAGCCAAGTCGCAGCAGCTGAACGCGGCCATGAACCTGCGCGACTATCCCGGCGCGACGGCATTTGATCCCGTCCGGCCCGCCGCCGTCCCCGACGGCGTGCCCGTCCGGCCCGATCCCGCCGTCGCCATGAAGGATGTGCCACTGACCTGGACGGAGACGTGCGGGAAGTTCAACCCGGCCGTCACCGGGGTTGACCAATGCGTTTTCGGCGCGCCGGAGGCCACCCAGACGGTGGTCGTCGTCGGGGACTCACACGCCGCGCAGTACGTGGATCCGCTCGTGATTGCCGGCGCAGACGGGGGCTGGAAGGTACAGGCCATGGTCCGGAACGGATGCCCCTTCACGGCAGCGCCGGCGGCCAATGGCACCACGGTGTACCGCAGTTGCTCGGAACAGAACAAGGCCACATTGCAGCGCATCCTGACGCTGCGTCCACAGTTGGTGGTGGTATCGGGAATGGCGCCGGCCGGCTACCGCGAAGCCCTCAACTGGACGTGGGCCAGCCCGGAAGAACTCGTCAACGGCTATGTCCAGCTCCTGAAGCCGCTCCGGGAAGCCGGGATCCGCGTGGCCGTCGTGCCCGACACGCCGTATCCGGAATTTTCGGCACCGGACTGCGTCCAGGCCAATGGACCAGGCTCGCCCGCGTGCCAGTTCAGCGCATCCGACGCCGGCACCGCCGCAGACCCCCTGCAGCTGGCCGGAGCACGCGTGCCCGGCGTCGAGGTTCTGGATATGTCCGCCTATTTTTGCCGGCAGGGGATCTGCCCGGCCGTGATCGGCAACGTGCTCGTGTACCGGGACAACCACATGACCAACACCTTTGCCAAGACGCTGGCACCGGCACTGGCCCGGCAACTCAGTTTCTAGGCAGCGGCCGCGGAGGTGCCCCTGGAGCCTGCCCCGCGGGCCAGGGACCGGCGCAGCCTGCGGGCAGGTTGCGGGCAAGGTGCCGCTGCAGGCTGCGGAACCTGCCCCGCAGCCTGCAGCACGCCGGGGTTCAGTTCCCGCAGGCCGTGACCTTGTAGAGCTTCGCCTCGCCCTGGCTGTCAATGAGCTGCACGCCGGGGTTCGCTGCGAGATTCCGCAGCCCGGCGGGAGTGTGGTCTCCGCCGTGGACTTCGACCGGGCCGAAGTCCAGGATGTAGTAGGCATTCGCCGCGCGGACTGCCTGGCAGACGCTGGCGTCCGTCGTCACGTTGCCCATCGAATCGTAGATCCGCTTCACGTCCGGGGAGACGTAGCTCATGACGTGCAGCTGGGCCGACTTCCGCTCGCCCAGCGCGTAGGACAGCGCCGCACCGGTGTAGGGATTATCGATCAGCAGGGCATTTTCGGGGACAGTCTGGGGCAGGCGCTTCATGAGCTGGAGCTCGTCGGTGGAGACCAGCGGCGAATCGGCGGCGAGCCTGTAGTTCCTCGAGCCCTGCTCAACCTCCAACTCCAGGCCGCCCTGCTGTCCCAGGGCGATGGCGGCCAGCACGACGGCGGCGATGCCTACGGTCCGGTAGGCCGCGGTTCCGGCGCGCCCCCAGCGCGGAGAGCCGTCAAGGGCCACCGCGAGGGCCTTGGACCGGCCGCGCACCGCCAGGATCCGGCGCCCTGCCCAGTCAATGCCGACGGCGACCAGCAGGACCGCAACCAGCGGCAGCAGGGCGGCAATCCGGTAGCTGTCGTTGTACCAGACGCCGGTGAGGAAGTCCCGGGTTTCCGACCTGGTGAAGCCGGAGACCACAACGAACAGATAGGTGAACAAGGCGAAGACGGCAGCGATCCACACGCGCTGCCAGCGGTCCTGGAAGCACGCCCAGAGGCCGAGGAATACCAGCGGGGCCACGAGCCAGGCCAGTGCCAGGCCATCGGGGGAGATGGTGACGGCTTCGCCGATGGCCTTCGGAATGCTCTGGTACGGGCCCCAGAACGAAGCCTCCAAGGGCGGGCGCAGATTGGTCCACAGCAGGTCGAACGCGACGGCGTACCCGGCGACCGGCAACGCCAGCCTCAAGACGTACGAGCGGGCGCGGGCCTGCTTCCGCCGAAGGGCAGCCGCAGAGCGCCACACCAGCGTCACCACCATGGGCAGCGTCCACGTCAGCCAAGCCATGAACGTCGTGGGATGGGCGACAATCAGGCCGGTGAGCGCCAGCAGCAGGGCAAGTATCGAGGCGAGATCGCGGCGGACCAGTCCGGGCGCCAACCCGGCACACGCCGCCGCCAGGGCGACGCTGGAGGGCAACACGCTAATGGCCAGCAGGTTGGGATACAGGACCCCAAAGTCCATCATGAGCAGCGGGAAGGCACCCAGCGACGCCGCCGCAATGCCTGCGGCGACCAGCGCGGCCGGGCGTCCCCCCGCCACGGACCGCGCCAAAAGGAGGCATCCCAACGGCCAGAACACGGCCGCAAGGACGATGCTGGTGATATTGACGGCGAGCGGGACGCTCGCGCCCGTTGCCATGGCGACGAGGGTGGCTACAGCGTTCCAGCCGGCCGGGTAGGCGCCGCCGCCGGTCATCGCACCCAGGGTCAACGACGACGCCTGGCCGGTATCCAGGGCAAACCTGACCGAATTCAGGTGGAAGACGGCGTCATACGTCTGGGAAATGGCCTGCGGGCTGCCGATGAGATGGACGGTGTGGACGGCTAGGAGCCCGCCGGCGATGACGGCTCCGGCCAGCGCCGCAAGGTCGCCGCGGACGTCCGGCACCCTCAACGGATTCAGGCCGGTTGCGGCCGGGCCGGAGGGACGGAACCGCGCCGCCCACAAACCGAGCAGGGACAGAGCCACCGCCACCGCGGCCACGGGGAGCAGCCCGAACCGCACCTTCAGGAACGGGGCCAACGTGGAGGTGATGACCACAACACCCACGGTCAGTGCGGGGGCCAGCGCCAGGGCGCTGAATCCCCTGAATCGCAGGGCAACGGAGATGATCAGCCCGGGCAGGACCAGGACAGCGCAGGCGATCAGGACCTGCGGTAAGACGGACATCCACATGGAGGGTTACGGCTCCAGGAGTCCGAGGAGGTACGCGCCGTACCCGCTCTTGACCAGCGGCTCGGCGCGCTGGCGGAGTTCATCGTCGCTCAGGAAGCCCTGGCGCCAGGCGATCTCCTCCGGGGCGCCGATCTTCAGGCCCTGCCGGTTCTCGACCGTCCGAATGAAGTTCGACGCGTCGTTGAGGTCATTAAAGGTTCCGGTGTCCAGCCAGGCCGTGCCGCGGGGCAGGATTTCGACGCGGAGCTTGCCCCTTTCGAGGTAGGTCCGGTTGACGTCGGTGATTTCCAGCTCGCCGCGGGGCGAGGGCTTCAGGTCCTTGGCGATCCCGACGACGTCGTTGTCGTAGAAGTACAGGCCGGGCACGGCGTAGTGGGACTTGGGCCGCTCCGGCTTTTCCTCCAGCGAGACGGCCTGGCCGGCGTCGTCGAACTCCACGACACCGTAGGCTTTGGGGTTCTTGACCCAGTAGCCGAAGACGGCACCGCCGTCGATGTTTTCATGCTTGCGGAGCTGGGTTCCCATCCCCTGGCCGTAGAAGATGTTGTCACCCAGCACCAGGGCAACAGTCTCGTTGCCGATGTGCTCCTCGCCGAGGATGAAGGCCTGCGCCAGTCCGTCGGGGGTGGCCTGCTGGACGTAGCTGAGGTTGACGCCGAACTGCGAACCGTCGCCGAGGAGGCGCTTGAACTGCTCGGCGTCATGCGGGGTGGTGATGATCAGGATGTCCCGGATGCCGGCCAGGATCAGCGTCGACAGCGGGTAGTAGATCATCGGCTTGTCGTATACCGGGACGAGCTGCTTGCTGATGCCGTGGGTGATGGGATGGAGACGAGAACCGGTCCCGCCGGCAAGAATTATTCCGCGCATGGTATACATACTCTCCTACCGGTCTGCACTCGGCCAAACCCGTGGAGGGCCTGCCGGTCGCGTGCCCGGTGGTGTCAGACCGAATGCCGGCGCCCGGTACGTCCGCGGAGGCCGTCGGCGGTGCCGCGGACCGCTGAGCCGAGCCGGGCGGTGCGGCCGGGCGCCAGCAGGGTCACGATCAGCAGATGCCGCAGATCGCCCCACATCCCGCCGGCCACCCAGGCGGGATACCGGCCCGCGTACCTGCGGCCCGTGACGAGGCGGTTCCTGAAGATGTAGTAGTAGCGCCAGGTCGCGGCGGTGCGCACCTGCAGCGGGCGGCCGCCCGCCGGGACGGGCCGGCCAAACACCTTGGCCTCCACCATCGTTCCCAGGGAGTGGTCGAACTCCGCCTCCGCGAGGACGGTGGGCAGGCCCGCGGCGAGTGCGCGGTAATAGTACTCGGTGTCGACCAGGTCGATGAAGAGCTCTTCCCAGAACCCGCCAAGGGCGTCCAGCGTGCCGGCCGGGATCAGGAGGCCCGACTGGATCGGCTCCCGGCCCAGGGCGACGCCGTTCCGGGACCCGGCGCGCAGCACCGGGTTTCCGTGGATCCTGGACGGGGAGATGAGGCCGGGCTCGACGCCGGCGGCCCGCGCGTCCGCGGCGGCACGGCGCAGCGCCTGCACATAACCCGCGGGCAGCAGGGAATCCTGGTCCACGGTCAGGATGTAGTCCGGGTTGCCGTGCCGGCGTGCCGTGCGGATGCCGGCGTTCAGTGCGGCGCCGATGCCGGCGTTCTCCGGAAGGCGCACCACTTCCGCGCCGGCCGCGGCCAGCGCAGCGAAGATCGGCTCGAAGCCGGGGCCGCCGCCGTCGTCAACCACCACGACGGCGTCCACCTGCTCGCGCAGCGATTCGACGTTGCCGATCAGCGCGGCCGTCGGCCGGAACGCGGTGACGACGCCGGTGACGCCGGTGGCAGGGACGGGGGACTCGCCGGTCACGTGGGGTTCGCTCACTTTCCGAAGGAATGCCGCAGGAGGATGCCGAGCGTCCCGGAGGCACTTTGCCGGAGCGTGCCCGCGAGGATCAGGAGGGCGTGCGCACGGGACGTGAGCCGCAGCCGGGCGGCGCGGGCCGCCTTGCGCCAGCCCTTCGCCGTGCACAGCGCCGCGGCCAGGTCGAAGAAGTCGCGCTCACCGGTGAACCGGGACCCGTCGACGAGTTTCGCGGACGACGCGCTGTGAGTGTGCCGGCGGTATTCGAAGCAGATATCCGGGACGATCAGCAGCTCAGCCCCGCCAAGCACCATGTCCATGACGAGGGCGAGATCCTGGATGACGGGGAAACCGTCACGGAAGTCGTAGCCCCGAATCCGGTCGCGGCGGAAGGCCAGGGAGGGCCAGTAGAGCCAGTCGCCGTGCAGGAGGCTGACCGCCAGCCGCTCGCCGCCCACGAGCCGGGACCCGGTGCCGCGCGGTTTGACCAGCCGCTGCTTGACGATGTCCACCAGGGGAACGGAGGGTTTGCCGTCCTCATCGATGATCTGGACGCCGGGCTGGATAATCCAGGCGTCGGGGAATTCGGCGTGGGCGCGAAGCACGACGTCCACGAAGTTCGGCAGCAGAAGGTCGTCGCATCCCATGACCACCAGGACGTCCTGGCTGGCCAGCGAGACGCAGGTCCTGAAGTTCTCGGTGATGCCCTCGTTCTTATCCTTGCGGATATACGTGATCCGGGGATCGTCCGCGGCCTCGACGTAGCGTCTGACGTCGTCGCCAGGGTACGCGTCGTCAACCACCGTCAGGCGCCAGTCCGGGCTGGTCTGGGCCAGGACGCTGTCCACGGCCAGTTTCATGTAGTTAACGTCGCCCCAGTAGGGGATAAAGATGTCCAGTGCCACCGGGGCCTCCTACTTCGTCGTCGGCGTCGCCGGAGCGTCGCCGTCCCGGGAGGACATGTCCTCGACCATGGTCCGGAGGATGGCCACTTCCTCCGCGAGGGTGCGGGTCTCGTCCTCGACCACGGACAGCTCCCAGGACAAGTGCAGGCAGACACCGAGCAGCAGCAGGATGCTGATGATGAACAGCAGATTGGACGGCAGCTGGACGCCGACGCGTTCGGCCACGATTGTCAGCAGGCTCGGAAACGCGGCCAGAACCAGCGTGCCGATGCCCACGAAGAGCCAGAGCGCTGCGTATTTCTCGCGAAGCTTCTTTCGGCGGAGCATCTCGAAGACGACGCCGACGATCGCCAGGGCAAGGAAAAAGGCGGGCCAGTTGCCCATTAGACGGCTCCTTTGGCGGCCAGTGCGGGGTCGGAAATGGTGGACCGCTTGCGGGTCAGCGCGAACATGAGGGCGAAGACGGACCGGCCGAGGTAGACGGCGGACTTGACGGGGTTGTGACTGGGAGTCCCGCCTTGGCGCGGGCGCATTTCCACCGGGACCTGGGTCACCCGGCAGCCGGAGCGGATCGCCACCACCAGGGAGTCGATGGTGTCACCCAGATACTCCGCAGGGTAGTGGTCCAGGTACTGGTTGATGGCGCGCCCGTTCGCGGCCCGGAAGCCGCTGGTCACGTCCGTGAGCCGGGTCTTGGCCAGTCCTGAGATGACCTTGGCGAGTAGCTGCATGGCCCACTTGCGGGGCCCGCTGACCGAATAGTCGCCGCGGTCGGCAAAGCGGGCACCGATGGAGATGTCCGCGTGCTCCAGGCCTGCCAGGACCTCGTGGATATTGCGGGGATCGTGCTGTCCGTCGGCGTCCACCTGGATCACGCGCTGGTAACCGAGGCGCTGGGCGTACTTGAAACCGGCCCTCATGGCACCGCCGACGCCCAGGTTGAACGGCAGCGTCAGGACGGTGGCGCCAGCGTCTTTCGCGACCGTCGCGGTGGCATCCGCCGAGCCATCATTGACCACCAGGACATCGTAGGGCCGGCCGACGCTGAGCACTTCCCGGACGGTATTCCCCACGGACTCGGCTTCGTTCCACGCCGGCATTATGACCAGCACACGGGTCGAGTCAAGAATTTTCATAGTTCTCCAATATATCAACGGCCCGGAGGCGGCTGACGGAGTGGGCGGCGTCCGGCTCGGGATTCGTGATCACCCGGGGGCATGCGGTGTTGACGGCGGCGACCGGCCGCGGGTATCTGGCGATCACGCTGCTGATCCTACCTTCCGGCCCCGGCCGCGGGCGCCCGCTGGCAGGATCCGGAGGGAAGGGCGCAGCAGGCCCAGGAACAGGAGGGCCTCGCTCACTGCCATGCCCAGGGCGATGCCGGGAACGTTGGCCGCCAGCCCGGCCGCCACCATGAGCAGCACGCCGACGACGGCGGAAACCGCGGTCCACATCAGCACCGACTTCTGGCGCTGGGCGGGGATCAGCACATTCCGGATCAGGGGCGTTGATGAGGAGATGAAGAAGAAGGACACCCCGTAGAACAGGCAGGTCAGGGTGTCCGCGCGGACAGCTTCGCCGAACATCACGCCGGAGACCCACGGGCCGAACAGTGTGAGGAAGATCCCGCCCGCGAGCCCCAGGGCCGCGTGGGCAGCCATGGCCGCGAAGTGGCGGCGGCGCGGGTCGGCGGCATCGTGCTCCAGGGTCCAGCCCTGGAACGTGTTGCCGAGCGCCACGATCGTGAAGAGCCCCAGGCGGTAGATGGCGTCCGCCGAGGCGAAACCGGCCGTGGCAGCGGCCGACGGCACCGTAGCGGTGGCGATCGGAACCGGGGACGAGCCGTAGGCGCTTCCCGTGAAGTTGATGCCGGCCGTGCCCGCGGTGGGCACGATCTCCCGCACGACGTTCCGCGGGCTCCGGGGCAGCCAGGTCCGGGGTTCGCCGAACCGGCGGTGGAATGCGATCAATGCCACGAGCGTCGTAAAGACCGAGACCAGCCCGTAGGTCCAGACTTGTCCGGTGAGCAGGATGACCGGGGCGCTGATGATGGCCGCGAAGAAGCGGGGGAGGGTGTCGTAGACGGCGAGGATCCGGGGCTGGCCGGTGCCGATGCCGTACCACGCGGGCGAGAAACCGGTCAGCGCTGTGGCCCAGGCCATGGTGATGGCATCGAGGCGGAAACCCTCCCGGGCCACGAGCGCGACGATCACGCTCATGACGGGCAGCACGACGACCGCGAGCAGGATCCGCGAACGGACGCTCCTGGAATAAAGTGCCGCCCGCAGCGGGAAGGCGCCGGCGCGGGCAATCTCGACCGGGCCGGAGATGTTCCAGCTCCAGAGAATGATGGTCGACGCAAAGATGCCAATGGCCTGGCCGGAGGTGATGCTGGACCAGCCGGCGGCCCCCACGACGCGCGAAACGACCGGGAGGAGCAGGAACGGCAGGACCAGCGCCAGCAGGGGCAACAGGGTGAAGCCTGCAAGCCTGAACAGAACGGGTCTCATGCGGTACGGTCCTCGTGCTGGGGGGGGCTTGACCTAACGATGATACGCGATTGCCCCGCACCGGCCCCTGGCCCAGGAGTCGCCTAGAGTGGTTCGCATGAACGACGAGAATGGCCCCGGCGTGCCGAAGATCAGGGCCAGCGTGTGCATGGCCACCTACAAGGGTGCGGCCTTTGTCCGGGAGCAGATAGCGTCCATCCTCGCCGAGTTGGGTCCCGATGACGAGCTCGTCGTGGTCGATGATGCGTCCCCCGACGAGACTGCCGCGATCGTGGAGGGGATCGATGATCCGCGGATCCGCCTCGTCCGCTCGCCTGTGAACCGGGGGTACGTGCGCAGCTTCGAGGAAGCGATCCGGCTGAGCCGGGGGGAGTACGTGTTCCTGTCCGACCAGGACGATGTCTGGATTCCGGGCCGGCTGGAGCTGATGCTCGCTGCCTTGTCCGGTTCTATGGTGGTCGCCAGCAATTTCGACGTGCTGGGCGGCGGAAACCGGCCCTGGATTCCGCGGCTGAAGTCCGCGGACTCGCGGCGGCACGTGGCAAACTTGTTCGCCATCCTGATCGGGTACCGGGCGTACTACGGCTGCGGCATGGCCTTCCGCCGGGAGGCTGCCCGCTACTTCACCCCGATTCCCGCTTACGTCCGGGAATCACACGATCTCTGGCTGGCCATCTGCGGCAATGTCGCCGGATCGATAACCCACCTTGACGAGTCGACCATTTACCGCCGGATCCACGAATCGAACCAGACGCCTGCCGGCCTGCGGTCGCTGCCCAAGATCGTCGCGGCCCGCGTGATGCTGGTCCGGCTCATGGTCGAAGCCCTCCGGAGGACCCGCCGGCGGGTCTGAGCCGGCAACGGCCTTTCGGTAAGCTGGCCTCATGCAGAAACTCCTCGTCACCGGCGGCGCCGGTTTCATCGGCTCCAATTTCGTCCACTACGTACTGGAGAACACCGACCACCACGTCACGGTCCTCGACAAGCTCACCTACGCGGGCAATGTGGAGTCGCTGGCGGGCCTGCCTGCAGACCGGTTCACGCTGGTGCAGGGCGACATCTGCGACGCCGCCGTGGTGGAGCGCCTGGTTGCCGGGGCCGACGTCGTGGTGCACTACGCCGCGGAATCCCACAACGACAACTCGCTGCACGATCCGCGCCCGTTCCTGGACACCAACATCATCGGCACCTACACCCTGATCGAGGCCGCGCGGAAGCACAATAAGCGCTTCCACCACATCTCCACCGACGAGGTCTACGGCGATCTCGAGCTCGATGACCCGGAGCGGTTCACCGAGAGCACGCCCTACAACCCTTCCAGCCCGTATTCCTCCACCAAAGCGGGCTCGGATCTGCTGGTCCGCGCCTGGGTGCGGTCCTTCGGCCTGCAGGCAACCATCAGCAACTGCTCCAACAACTACGGTCCGTACCAGCATGTGGAGAAGTTCATCCCGCGCCAGATCACCAACGTGATCGACGGCATCCGTCCCAAGCTGTACGGCAAGGGCGAGAACGTCCGTGACTGGATCCACGCCAACGACCACTCGTCCGCTGTCTTGGCGATCATCGCCGAGGGCCGGATCGGGGAGACCTACCTGATCGGCGCCGACGGCGAGAAGAACAACAAGGACGTCGTCGAACTGATCCTCAAGCACATGGGCCAGGCGCCGGACGCGTACGAGCACGTGGTGGACCGGCCCGGCCACGACATGCGGTACGCCATCGACTCCTCCAAGCTGAGCGAGGAACTCGGCTGGAAGCCGCAGTTCTCCAACTTCGAGGCCGGCATCGAGGACACCATCGCCTGGTACCGGAACAACGAGGACTGGTGGCGGCCCCAGAAGGCGGCCACGGAAGCGAAGTACAAGGAACAAGGCCAGTAGATTATGTCGATCGAGTTCTCGAAGAAGCTCACAGCGCACGAAACCCCGATCCCCGGCGTCGTCCTCTACGACCTTCCGGTCCACGGTGACAACCGGGGCTGGTTCAAGGAGAACTGGCAGCGGGAAAAGATGGTGGCGCTTGGCCTGCCCGACTTCCGGCCGGTGCAGAACAACATCTCGTTCAACGAATCCGCCGGCACCACCCGCGGCATCCATGCCGAGCCGTGGGACAAGTTCATCTCCGTGGCCACCGGCAGGATTTTCGGCGCCTGGGTGGACCTGCGCGAAGGCCCGACCTTCGGCGCCGTGTTCACCGCCGAGATGGACCCCAGCCAGGCCATCTTCATTCCCCGCGGGGTGGGGAACGCCTTCCAGACGCTGGAGGACAACACCGCCTACACCTACCTCGTCAACGACCACTGGTCCGCCGACGCCCAGGGCCAGTACACGTTCTTGAACCTCGCCGACGAGACCGCGGCCATCAGCTGGCCGGTGCCGCTGGGCCAGGCCGAGCTCTCGGACAAGGACAAGGCGCACCCGCGCCTGACGGACGTCACGCCGATGCCGCCGAAGAAGGTCCTCGTGGTCGGCGCCAACGGCCAGCTCGGCAAGGCGCTGCGCCGGCAGTACGACGGCGACCCGTCCGTTGAGTTTGCCGGCCGGGGCGAGTTTGACCTCGGCAGCGAGGACGCCTTCGCCGGACGGAACTGGAAGAACTACTCCACGATCATCAACGCCGCGGCCTACACCGCCGTGGATGCCGCCGAGTCGGCCGAGGGCCGGGCGGCCGCCTGGGCAGTCAACGTCACGGCCGTGGCGTGGCTGGCCCGCACCGCCGTCGAACACGACCTCACCCTGGTGCACGTGTCCTCGGACTATGTCTTCGACGGCACGCGCGCCACGCACGACGAATCGGAGCCGGTGGCGCCGCTGGGCGTCTACGGCCAGACCAAAGCCGCGGGCGACGCCGTCGTCAGTGTGGTGCCCCGGCACTACATTGTGCGCACCAGCTGGGTGATCGGTGAGGGCAACAACTTTGTCCGCACCATGGCCTCGCTGGCCGAGCGCGGCATCGAACCGTCGGTGGTTGATGACCAGATCGGGCGGCTGAGCTTCACCGAAGACATCGCCGCCGGCATCCGGCACCTGCTGGAATCGGGCGCCGAGTACGGTGTCTACAACCTCAGCAACGACGGCGAGCAGCAGTCCTGGGCGGACATCGCCGCGGACGTCTACGAACTCTCCGGCAAGCCGCGGGAGGCCGTGACCGGTGTGAGCACCGAGGAGTACTTCAAGGGCAAGGCCGTCTCGCCGCGGCCGCTGAACAGCGCCCTCAACCTGGACAAGATCAAGGCGACCGGGTTCACCGTTCCTTCCGCGGCGGAGCGGCTGAGCGACTACCTCGGTTCCTGATTTAACGGTCTTCAACGGTCAGCCCCAGGCACCACAACGCAGACCGGCCCCCGCATGTGCGGGGGCCGGTCTGCGTTGTGCGTGGTGCGGCGTCAGCCAGGGCCACTAATAGGTGAGCGTTTGGCACCCCAGCAGGGAGTTGTTCAGGCTCAGCATCGAGACCGCGACGCCGTAGGCGCACACCCGGTACTGGCCGCGCTGGGTGATGGGGACCGATGACGTGAAGCCGTGGTTGCCGACCGTGTCGAGAGACCGGTTGACGTCCGGGCGCTTCTGGTCGGCCATGAAGGCGTACCCCTTCCGGATCCCGTCAGGCGAGGTCACGTAGACGTGGTCCGGGATCGATGAGGCCGGGAAGGACGGATCCAGGGTCCAGCCGGATGCCTTGATGGAGGCTTTGCCGCTGGTGACCTGGATCGAGGCCGCATCCAGGTAACCCATGGTGGCGGGGGTCGGGGCCGCGCTGATGGACTTGCAGGCCAGCAGGGTGTTGCCGGCCGTGACCGGGGCGATGCCGATGGCATAGGCGCACACGGTGTACTTCCCGGCACCAGTCAGCGGGACCGAGACCTGGAAACCGTGGTCACCGACCGTCTGCAGCGCGGCGTTGACGTCCGGACGCGGGCGGTTCGCGGTGAAGGCGTAGCCGGGATTGGTTCCGTTGGGCGACTGGACGTAAACGTGCACGGGCACGCTCTTGCCTGGCTGCACCGGATCCAGTGCCCATCCGCTCACCTGGAAGTTCGCGGCGTTGGGCGCCTGGGTGAGGGACACCGAATCGTAGGAGCCGAAGGGTGCGGGGTTGGCCTCGACGTTTGTGGTCTTGCAGGACAGCAGTACGTTGGCGTTGCGCCCGATCCCGTAGACGCACGCACGGTACGATCCCGGAACGGTGGCTTTGACCTGGTAGTCGAATCCGTGGGCCAGCCCCAGGCCGGTGGCGTCCGCGACATCCTTACGGGCGACGTTGGCGCTCATCCGGTACCCTGTGGTTTTCCCGGCCGGGTCGGTGACGTAGGCGTCGGCGTAGCTGGAGGCCGAGGGGTTGGCGAGGTCGGCCGCCCAGCCCTTGAGCTGCAGCGTGACCTTGTCGGCCGTGCGGACCTGGCCGAAGCTGTCGAAGGACCCCGTCGGTGCCTCCACCCCGGTGGCCCGGAGCGACTTGCAGTCCAGGAGCGTGTTGCCGAAGGACCCGATGGCGTAGGCACAGACCTTGTACGTGCCCGAAGTCGTGATCCGGACCGTGCCGTCGAAGCCGTGCAACGGACCGTAGCCCAGGGCCTGGTTAACATCGGGCCGGGGCTGGTTGGCCTGCCAGGCGTAGCCCTTGGTGGTCCCGGACGGATCAGTCACGTAAATGTGGGTCTGGATCGAGGACGATGTTCTGGCCAGGTCTGCCGACCAGCCCCGGGCGCGCAGGGAGACCGCGGCGCCGTCGCGGGTTACGGAGAGGTCGTCGAAGGACCCGGTGGGCAGCGGCGTCCCGGCGAAGCGCTGGAGTGAGGCATAGTCGCCGTTCCAGATATTGGAGTCACCCACGAACGGCCCGGTGCTGCTGTATTGCCACATGCTGAAAACGCTCCAGCTGGAGGGGACGGGTCCGGCGTTGTCCGTGGCGGAGAGCGGGTAGGACGCGACCCACAGCGGGTAGTCGCCGAAACCCGCCGCGTTGGCCGTGCACTGGTTCCACCACGACGTGTTGGTGTAGATGACGGGAAGGCGGCCCGTGAGGGCCCGCATGGTGTTCCCGAAGTCGCGCACCCAGGACGTCAGCTGCGAGGGGGACATGCCGTAGCAGGTGTTGCCGAAGTAGAAGCCGTTGATGGTGCGGCCGGCGTAGGGGTTGAATTCGAAGTCGAGGACCGGGGGCATGGTCCGGCCGTCGGCACTCCAGCCGCCGCCGTTCTGGACGAAGAAGCGTGCCTGGTCGGCTCCCGAGGACCAGTTCGGGATCGCGAAGTGGTAGGCGCCCCGGATCATCCCGACGCTGCGGGCGCCGTCGTACTGGGCGCCGAAGGAATCATTGGTGAAGTAGTTGCCTTCGCTGGCCTTGACGTAGGCGAAGCGCGCCCCCATGTTCCACTGGCTCTGCCAGTTGACGCTGGTCTGGTGGCCGCTGACGTCCAGGCCTTTGACCCCGTACGACGGCGACCACGTGCCCTGCGTGGTAAGCGATTCAATGGCGGCGGACTCGGTGGTCGCCTTCAGAAGTGGCGACGGAGCGCTGACCCGGGCGGAGCGCTGGCCCATCTCGGCGCCACCGGGGCCGACCGCCGCGGCCATGGCCGCCCGGTCCTTGACGCCGCCCGGCGCCGCCGCGGACTGTGCGGCTGCCTGCGTTGCGGTCGGTGCCGGTGCCGCTGCCTGTATTGGGGTCGGTGCCGGGGCGGCCGTGGCGGCCGGGCGGGCCGTTGCGGATGGCGCCGGCACGGTGCTCGTGACCGTCGGCGACGGACTGGCAGGCGGCGTGGCAGACGCCGGGGGCGTGGCCGGCTGCTCGACGGCGGTTGCCGGCGACGGAACGCCGGTGATGGCCAGCAGGGTGGCGGCGAGGAGAATGGCCCCTGCCCGGCGGCATCGGTGGCTGGTGGGGGGATATAGGGTGCGCTTCATGTTCCGCTCCGGGGCAATGGCACGCTGTGGGAGCCGCGCCACACGGTCTCGCGCCCGAGGGGCTACGAAGAGAGCTGGCCGGGCTGAGAGAATGTCTGACTTAACGCGCTCACCCTAACATCGGCCGACATCTGAGACCAGTGATTCAAGTGTTACTAAAGTGAAAGTTGTCATGTTGAAACCAGGCGGTTATCCACATGCACCCACGGCACCCCTTGCCGGGCCGGTTGCCCGCCCTTAGTTTTAACCCCATCGCGCCGGCACAGGGGCGGCAGTCATATGGGGGTCCAGGTGGAGGCTGTACGCATTGTTGAGGATGAGGTCCGTGAGCTGATCCGCCGACGGGGCCTTGACCCCCTGCGGGAGTCCGGCGAAGTCCGGCGCCTGGTCGAAGCGGCGGTCAGCGACTACGACGAACGGGCCCTCCTGGCGCCGTTGCCCCCGCTGGGCCCGTTGGAGTCGGCCCGGAGATTCGTCTTCGACGCTGTGGCGGGCTTTGGTGCGCTCCAGCCGCTCCTGGACGATCCGGGCATCGAGGAAATCTGGCTCAACGCGCCCAATGAAATCTATGTGGCGCGCAACGGCGAATCGGAACTGACCTCCGTTTCGCTGACGGACCAGCAGGTCCGGGACCTTGTGGAACGGATGCTGAAGAGCTCGGGCCGGCGCCTGGACATGTCCTCGCCGTTCGTGGATGCGGCGCTCCCGGACGGCTCCAGGCTGCACGTCGTGATCCCGGACGTCACCCGGCGTCACTGGGCCATCAATATCCGCAAGTTCGTCGTCAAAGCCAGCCGGCTCGAGCACCTGGTGGAGCTGGGAACGCTCACCCCGCAGGCGGCCAGGTTCCTCGGCGCGGCCGTCGCCAGCGGCCTCAACATCCTGGTCTCGGGCGCCACGCAGGCGGGCAAAACCACCATGCTCAACTGCCTCGCCGCCAGCATCGGCACCCGCGAACGGGTCATCACGGTGGAGGAAATCTTTGAACTGCAGCTGCCGCTCCGCGACGTCGTCGGCCTTCAGTGCCGTCAGCCGAACCTGGAGGGGCAAGGGGAGATTCCGCTGCGCCGCCTGGTCAAGGAGGCCCTGCGCATGCGGCCGGACCGGCTGGTGGTCGGGGAAGTCCGGGAGGCCGAAAGCCTGGACATGCTCATCGCTTTGAATTCCGGGCTTCCCGGGATGTGCACCGTGCATGCGAACTCCGCCCATGATGCCGTGACAAAAATCTGCACGCTGCCGCTGCTCGCCGGCGACAACATCTCCAGCGCGTTCGTAGTGCCCACCGTCGCGTCCTGCATCGATCTGGTGGTCCATTGCAGCAGGCACGCCAGCGGGCGCCGACAGGTCACCGAGATCCTGTCCCTGGGCCGCCGGGTGGAAAACGGGATCATCGAGTCATCCATGGTGTTCACGATGTCGGACGGGCAGCTTCTGCCCAAGGCCAACTCCATGCCCGCCGCGGAAAAGTTTGCCCGCTCCGGGTACGACGTCGCGGCGCTGCTGGAGCAGCGGTGATGGCGCCGCTGGTCGGGATGCTGGGCGGCGCAGGCCTCCTGCTGATCTGGTGGTCCGCGTGGGAGAAGCCTGAGAACGTGCGGCGCAGGCCCCGGACCAGCCGGCTTGAGGACCTCCTGCGGTCGGCGGGCATCGAAAAGGTCAGCGCGGCAGGGCTGCTCGCCTCGTGCCTTGGACTCGGGGCCTTCACAACGCTCGCGTTCTTCGCGGTTACCGGGTCTTGGCCGATCTCGGCATGCTTTGGCCTGTTCGGCGGCTGGCTGCCGATGGCGATGGTCCGGTGGCGTGCCAGAAAGCGCACGGCTGTCCTCCGCCAGCTCTGGCCCGACGTCGTTGATCATTTGCGCTCAGCCATCAGGGCCGGCCTGTCGCTGCCGGAGGCCCTTATCCAGCTGGGCGACAAGGGCCCCGTGGAGCTTCGCCACGTGTTTGTGGACTTTGGCTCCGACTACCGGTCGGGAGGCCAATTCGATCCCTCACTCACCCGGCTCAAGGACCGTCTGGCCGATCCCGTGGCGGACCGGATCGTCGAGGCCCTCCGGCTCACCCGGGAGGTGGGCGGTTCGGACCTCGGGAGGCTGCTGGGCACCCTCGCGGAGTTCCTGCGGGAGAGTGCCAGGACCCGGAGTGAGCTGGAGGCAAGGCAATCCTGGACCGTCAACGCCGCACGCCTGGCCGTCGCTGCGCCCTGGATTGTCCTGGTGCTGCTGGCCAGCCGTCCTGAGGCTGTGATGGCGTACAACACCCCGCTCGGCGCTGCCGTCCTTTTGGGCGGCCTTGCCGTCTCCCTGCTGTCCTATGCCATCATGCTGCGTATCGGGGCGCTGCCGGAAGAACAGCGGGTCCTACGATGACCGGCCTGATGGCCGGCGCCACGGTGTGCGGGGCCGTGCTCGGGGCGGGCCTGTGGCTGTTCCTCGTCCGGCTCCCCTTCATGCGCCCAACGACGTTCGTCGAACGTATCGAACCGCAGCTGAGAACCCACAGCCTCGAATCCCGGCTTTTGCGCACCGCCCCGCGGAATGTCACACCGTTTGGGCCGCTCGAACGGATCCTCCGCCCGGCGTTCCGGGACGGTGCCAGGTCCCTGGGCCGGATCAACCTTGGCGCGACGGCGTTAAACCGCAGGCTCGCACGCGCCGGCAGCGCCAAAACAGCCGTGGACTTCCGGGCTGAGCAACTCCTCTGGGCGGCCGGCGGATTCGTCCTCGCCGGCGGCGTTGTGGCGCTCGCCGGCTCGATCGGCCGCTTCAGCCCGTTCGTCGCCGTCGTGGCCGTCGTGGGAAGCGCCGTCGGCGGGTTCCTGCTCCGGGACTACCTGTTGGGCGCGCACATCAAGAAACGGGAGGCGCGGATGATGGCGGAGTTTCCGAGCATCGCCGAACTCATGGCCCTGGCCGTCAGCGCCGGCGAAAGTGCCACCGGTGCCCTGGACCGGGTCTGCCGCAGCGCGCGGGGTGAGCTCTCGCAGGAATTCGGCCGTGTCCTCGCCGAGACCAGGTCCGGCAAGCCCCTCGTGGAAGCCCTCCACGAGTTCTCGTCCAGGACCGATCAAGGGCCGCTGCTCCGTTTCGTGGACGGGATGATCGTGGCCGTCGAACGTGGAACACCCCTCGCCGACGTCCTCCGGGCGCAGGCACAGGATGTCCGGGACACAGCCAAGAGGGAGCTCATGGAGTCCGCCGGCAAGAAGGAAATCGGCATGATGGTGCCGCTTGTCTTTGGCGTCCTTCCGCTCACGGTCATCTTCGCCGTCTTCCCCGGTCTGGCCGCCATCAGTCTCGGACTCTAGGAACCTGGCGAACGACGACGGCGAACGACGACGACGGACAGCCGGCGGCCCGGACAGGACTCAAGAAAAGTCATACGAGGAGGGGACAGGATACGAAGGACGCCCTGCAGCTGGCCGGCCAGCCTGGGCACACGGTGCACGATCTGCCGGCGACACGTCACAAACCATCAGATCCAAAAACAGGACTCCGGAAAAACAGAAAACCAGAAAACAGAGAACCAGAGAACCAGGAAAGAGGACACGGTGAAGAACTTCGGAACCCGGGCGGCATTGGCGGCCTGCGCGCTCAGCATGTTGACCTGGTGGTCTGCTCCGTCGCAAGCGCGGGCGGGGGACCACTCTGACGTGGGAACCGCCCATCCCCAGCGCGGGGACGTCCCCGGCTGGGTCATGATCACCCTCATGTCGGCAGTCCTCGTGGCCGCCCTGCTCGCGCTCGCCGGTCCTGCGCTTGAGGGACTCTTCAACCAGGCCATGGACAAGGTCGGACAGTAGGCAATGGCAGCCCAGGGCGGGGGGACCGGGCGCCAGATCGATAGCGGGGAAAACCGCAAGGGCGTAGAACGGGGCGCTGCAGTGGTGGACTTCGTGCTGATCGGTGCGTTGCTCACCTTGCTCTTCCTCGCGATCGTCCAGCTCACCCTGGTACTTCACGTCCGGAATACGCTGATCGACGCCGCCGCCTCGGGCGCCAGATACGGCACGTTGGCCGACCGCAACGACGGGGACGCCAAGGAACGGACTGTCCAGCTGATCACGGCGGCGCTCAACTCGGATTTCGCGCGGGACGTGGGGACAAGCGAATCGACGTTCCAGGGCATCCGCACACTCGAGGTGACCGTCCGGGCACCCCTGCCGGTCATCGGCTTCATCGGTCCCCGGGGGCTCTTGGAGGTGAAGGGCCATGCGGCCATCCAGCGTTGAACGGCCGGAGCACGGCGCCTCACCGGAACAGGGGAGTGCCGTGGTCGAGTTCGTCTTCCTGTCCGCACTGCTGATGGTGCCGCTGGTGTACTTCATCATCACCGTGGGCCAGATCCAGGGCGGCTCGTTCGCAGTCGTGGGCGCCGCCGACCAGGCCGCCAAGGTCTACGTTGCCCAGCCGGACGCGGCAAGCGGCCGGGCAGCGGCAGAGCAAGCCGTGCTGCTGGCGCTCGCCGATTACGGCCAGCCGGCGGGAAACGCCACCGTCGACACCCGTTGCGAGCCTGCCGATTGTCTGGCTCCCGGCTCGGCGGTGACAGTCACCGTCCGCCTCACCGTTCCCCTGCCGTTTGTGCCGTTCAGCGACGCACTGCATCTGAATGCGAGCCAGCTCAGCGCGTCGGCAACCCAGCTGGTGGGCAGGTTCCGGTGAGGGGCCGGCCCGGGCCCCGCCGGCAGGAGGGGCAGGTGCTGGTGCTGAGCATCGGCTTCGTGTTGATTGCCCTGCTGGTCGCCACCGTCGTGATGGCGGCCTCCAGCGTTTACCTCGAACACAAGAAGCTGCTCTCCGCCGCGGACGGTGCCTCGGTGGCGGCCGCGGACAGTTTCACCCTCGGCCAGCTGGGCAACTCCGGCGGCACACCGTCCGCCGTCCTCAGCGCGGCGAGGGTTCGCAGCGCCGCCGTCGACTATCTGGGCCGCAACGGCGCGTTCGACCGCTTCAGCGCCCTAAGCGTGGCGCCGGCGACGGGCAGCCCGGACGGCGCCACCGCCGTCGTCGTGCTGAGTGCAGCCGTCCACCCGCCGGTGGTGAACTTCCTGGTGCCGGACGGCATCCGGATCGAGGCGACGTCCACGGCCCGGTCCCGCCTCAGCCGGTGAGCTGCTGGCCCGCCACTCCGGTTGCCCTGTCAGTAGATGCTGCCAACCGGGCCGTCAGGCAACCCAAAGTAATAGGGCAACCAGCTATCGGGTGACCCAAAGTGACAGGGCAACCGGCAGGGTCAGGGGGCTAGGACACATAGCGTAGGCTTAAAAAACCATGGCAAACATTGATTTTCCCGCTGAAATCCGCGCGCTGCGGGCCACCTACACGTCCATCGAGAACGTCTCGAACGTCGAGGCGCTCAAGGAAGACATCGCCGAGCTCAGCGAGCGGGCCGGTGAACCCAATCTGTGGGACGACCCCGCCGCGGCGCAGGTCATCACCTCGAAGCTCTCGCACAAGCAGACCGAGCTCGAGCGGCTCAACAAGCTCGTGGCCAGGATCGACGACCTCGAGGTCCTCGTGGAACTCGGCCAGGACGAGGACGACGCCGACTCCATGGCCGACGCCGCCGCGGAACTCGAATCGGTCCGCAAGGCGCTGGCCGACCTTGAAGTCGTCACCCTGCTCTCCGGCGAGTTCGACGAGCGCGAAGCCGTGGTGACCATCCGCGCCGGCGCCGGTGGCGTGGACGCGGCGGACTTCGCAGAAATGCTGCTGCGCATGTACCTGCGCTGGGCCGAACGCCACGGCTACCCGACCACCATCATGGATACCTCCTATGCCGAAGAAGCCGGGCTGAAGTCCGCCACCTTCGAGGTCAAGGCGCCGTACGCCTTCGGCACGCTCAGCGTCGAGGCCGGCACCCACCGCCTGGTCCGGATCAGCCCGTTCGACAACCAGGGCCGCCGCCAGACCTCATTCGCGGCCGTGGAAGTGATCCCGCTGATCGAGCAGACGGACTCCATCGACATCCCGGACAACGAGATCCGCGTGGACGTCTTCCGCTCCTCCGGCCCCGGCGGCCAGTCGGTCAACACCACCGACTCCGCGGTGCGCCTGACCCACATCCCCACCGGCACCGTCGTGTCGATGCAGAACGAAAAATCGCAGCTGCAGAACCGCGCCGCCGCCCTGCGCGTGCTGCAGTCCCGGCTCCTGCTGCTGAAGAAGGAACAGGAGGACGCCGAGAAGAAGGCGTTCGCCGGCGACGTCAAAGCCTCATGGGGCGACCAGATGCGCTCCTACGTCCTGAACCCGTACCAGATGGTCAAGGACCTCCGCACCGAGCACGAGGTCGGCAACACCTCGGCCGTGTTCGACGGCGAAATCGATGACTTCATCGACGCCGGCATCCGCTGGCGGACGGACAACCGCAACGCCGAGAAGTAGGCCCGGCGCCGGGCCGGGCGCCTCCACTGGGAGGTCCCCGACAATCGCGCGACACGCCCCGCCGTTCCGGCGGTTCCGCCGTTACCCGTGCGTATAGTCGAGGGGCCGGAGCTCTACTTCCCCCAAACGAAAGCCCTTGCGCCGGCAGCAGAACCGGGCCCTCGCGGCCATGTCCTGCAGGGTACTAAGGGCCATGATCCGTTTCGAAAATGTCACCAAGGTCTATGACCAGAAGGCGCGGCCGGCGCTGGATTCGATCAACCTTGAGATCGACCGTGGCGAATTCGCCTTCCTCGTCGGCGCCTCCGGCTCCGGCAAATCGACCTTCCTGCGCCTGGTCCTCAAAGAAGACCGCGCCTCCTCCGGCGCCGTCTACGTGGCCGGCCAGAACGTCGCGAACATCTCCAGCTGGCGCGTGCCGCGCCTGCGCCGCGGGATCGGCGTCGTCTTCCAGGACTTCCGCCTGCTGCCGCAGAAGACCGTCTTCGCCAACGTCGCCTTCGCCATGCAGGTCATCGGCAAGAGCCGCAGCGTCATCCGCGACACGGTCCCCGAGGTCCTGAAGACCGTCGGCCTGGACGGCAAAGAAAACCGTCTCCCGCACGAACTCTCCGGCGGCGAGCAGCAGCGCGTGGCGATCGCCCGCGCCGTCGTGAACCGCCCCGGCATCCTGCTGGCCGACGAGCCGACCGGAAACCTGGATCCCACCACCTCGATGGGCATCATGGGTGTGCTGGACAAGATCAACCAGAACGGCACCACCGTGGTGATGGCCACGCACGACGACGACATCGTCAACGAAATGCGCAAACGGGTGGTGGAACTGAAGAACGGGGTCGTGATCCGCGACGAGGCCAAGGCCCTCTACACCTCCATGATTCCCGTCGTGGGCCAGTCGCGCCGGTTGCGCGACGCCAGCGGACGGGACGAACAGCCGCAGGTTATCCCGCCTCGGGCCGGCTCGCGCGCCGAAGCCCGCGCCGAGTTCCGCACCGCAGGGGAGGGCCAGGCGTGAGGCTTGCATTCGTCCTGGGCGAGATCGGCAGCGGCCTGCGCCGCAACCTGTCCATGGTGATCTCCGTGATCCTGGTGACCTTCGTGTCGCTGACCTTCGTCGGCGCCGCCGGCATGCTGCAGCTGCAGATCAACCAGATGAAGGGCTACTGGTACGACAAAGTCCAGGTGGCCATCTTCCTCTGCAGTGACGGTTCGACGGCGCCCGGCTGCGCCACCGGTCCGGCGACGCCGGAGCAGGAGGACAACCTGCGCACGCTGCTGAAATCGCCCGCGGTGGCGCAGTACGTCAACGACTTCCAGTACGAGTCCAAGGACGACGCCTACAAGCACTTCAAGGAACAGTTCTCCAATTCCCCGATCGTTGACTCCGTGACCCCGGACCAGCTGCCGGCGTCCTTCCGGATCAACATGAAGGACCCGGAGAAGTACGAAATCATCAGCGAGACCTTCTCCTCCCAGGCCGGGGTGGAGACCGTGATCGACCAGCGGCAGCTGCTGGAGCGGCTGTTCTCGGCCATGAACGCCGCGTCCCTGGTGGCCGTGAGCATTGCCGGCGTCATGATCATCTGCGCCATCCTGCTGATCGCAACCACCATCCGGCTCTCCGCGTTCAGCCGCCGCCGGGAAACAGGCATCATGCGCCTGGTGGGCGCGTCCAAGATGGTGATCCAGCTCCCGTTCATCCTCGAAGGCGTGATCGCCGCGGTGATCGGTGCCGCCCTGGCCTCCGGCACCCTGTGGGCCGTGGCCCGCTTCTTCCTCGAAGGCGTCCTGTCCAAGCAGTATCCGGACACCGCGTTTATCTCGCCCGGGCAGACCCTGATCCTGGTACCTGCCCTGATTGGCCTGGGCGTTGTCCTGGCCGGAATTTCCTCCCTGCTGACCCTCCGCCGGTACTTGCGGGTCTAGCTTTGCGCAACGAAAAGGGAATGCTTATGACACCGATGGCCCGCCGCCCCCTCCGGCAATCCCTCCGGCTCCGCCTGGTGGGGCGCCGCAGCCGGATGATCAGCGCCACTCTGGCGCTGGTCCTGGCCGGGACCATGGGGGCCTCGAGTCCGGCGGCATTCGCCGACGACCTTGAGGACCAGCAGGCCGCGCTGCGCGAGGAGGCGGCCCGGGTCCAGCACTCCCTCGAATTCGTGGACGGCAAGATCGCCCAGGCCGCGGCAGACCTGGTCCTGTACCAGGGCCAGCTCCCCGGCGCCCAGCAGGCGCTCACGGACGCCCAGGGCCGGGTGGCCGGAGCGGTCCAGGAAGTACAGGCCCTCGCGGCCCGCGTGGACCTGGCGCAGCAGAACAAGGCAAAAATCACGCAGCAGCTGGAAGCCGACAAACAGAAGATCGCGGACACCCGGAAACTGATCGGGCAGATCGCCACGCAGGCCTACAAGTCCGGCGGCGTCCCGTCCAATCTGTCCCTGTTCTTCGGCTCGAACCAGGGCAGCAGCCTGACGGACACCATAGACCTCGCGGACCAGGCCCTGCGCAGCCAGAACTCCGCGATGGACAAGCTCACCCAGCAGAGCGCCACCAACGTCAACGCGCAGGCCCGGCTGGCCGCCGTCGAGGCTGAAATTACCGACCTCAAGGCCAAAGCCGACGCCGCACTGGCCCGGGAAAAGGCCGCCCGGGACGAGGCCGCAGCCAAGAAGGCCGCCGTGGACAAGCTGATTGCCGACACCACCCGGCTCGACGCCCAACTCCAGGCCGCCAAGCCCGGCATCCAGAACCAGCTCGCCCAGGTCAAGGCCCAGCAGGACGCCGTCGCCGCCGAGATCGCCGAACGCGACCGGAAGCTGCGTGAGGCCTGGCTGGCCGAGCAGCGGCGCATTGCCGAGGCCGCGGCGGCCGCCGCCCGGGCGCAGGGACAGGCGGTCCAGCCGTATGTCCCGCCGGCCCAGGGCTCGCCGTCGGCCTTCGGGCTGCAGCACCCGTTCCCCGGCAATATTCCGATCACCTCCGGGTTCGGCTGGCGGGCGACGCCGCCGGGCACCATCGACTTCTACGGCCAGGGCGGCTACATGCACACCGGCATCGATTTCGGTGCCGCCTGCGGCACGCCCGTCTACGCCGCGGCTGCCGGCACCGTCTTCTCGGCCGGCTGGGCCAACGACGGCGGCGGCAACAACGTGAAGATCTCCCACGGGGTGGTCCAGGGCAACTCGCTGACCACGATTTACTACCACAACACTTCCGTGGCGGTCTCGGTCGGCCAGCACGTCAACCAGGGGCAGCTGATCGCCTATTCAGGCACCACCGGCAACTCCACCGGCTGCCACTCGCACTTCGAGACCTGGCTCAACGGCCGGGCCGTGGACCCGATGAACCTGCTGTAGTCCGGCCCGGGCGGTCCGGCCCGGGCCATCCGCTGAGGCGGGCGCACTGCCGTAAACTGGAAAGACTCCGCACCACCTGGCCGGAGTGAACCACCAACAAACCGAGGAGTCCTACCGTGCCCAAAGAAAGTGGCCGTAAGGTAGTGGCCACCAACCGCAAGGCCCGGCACGACTATCACGTCCTTGACACCTATGAGGCCGGCATCGCGCTGATGGGCACGGAAGTGAAGTCCCTGCGCGAGGGCCATGCCTCGATGGTGGACGGCTTCTGCACGTTCTACAACGACGAGCTGTGGATGGAGGGCATCCACATCCCCGAGTATCACCAGGGGAGCTGGACGAACCACGCCGCACGCCGCCGCCGCAAGCTGCTGCTGCACCGCGAAGAGCTCACGAAGATCTCGCACAAAATCCGCGAGTCGGGCTTCACGATCGTGCCGCTGCAGCTGTACTTCGTGGACGGCCGCGCGAAGGTCGAAATCGGCGTCGCCCGCGGCAAGAAGGAATACGACAAGCGCCAGACGCTTCGCGAACAGCAGGACAAGCGCGAGGCCCAGCGCGTCATGCGCGAACGCAACCGCCGCTAGCGCGCCGCAGGCTATCACGGTCCCCGGGAATGTTTCCCGGAGGCGGTGCGTTATGATTGGTAGTCCGGGAAGGATCCGAAAGTATCCGGTCCGGGTTTGATAAAAAAATACGGGGATGATCGGTTTCGACGATGTTAGTCGCGACAGGTGAAGCGGGCCGAGGATGCAGAATTATCTCGTAAACGCTGTCTGCAAACCAATAAGTGCCGAATCAAAACGCACTGACTTCGCTCTCGCTGCCTAAGCAGTAAGACAGTCCGTCAGCCCGAGGTTGCTATTGCCCCGGATCCTGGCGTCATTTAGATAGCCACTGCTGTTTACCTCCGTCATCGGGGTAAACGGGACTCTTAGATGACTGGGCCCGGATCAGCCAGCTGTTTGCAGCATGGCTGGGGCCGAGAAAATCCGACGCAAACTGCGCCCGGAGAAGCCCTGACAACACGACATCGGACGGGGGTTCAATTCCCCCCATCTCCACATAGGGGCCCGGCAACGGCGCTCCACCCCGTATTGGGTTCACGAAACTCCCCGCCGGCTTCTGTCGGCGGGGAGTTTTGTGCTTAAGGCCAATGAGGAGGGAAGCGTCTTCCGACACTTCCCTCCTCCTTCCAGTTGCTTGGCACTACATGCCGAGGATCTTCGCCTTCTGGACGCCAAACTCTTGTTCCGTGAGAATCCCTTGATCCTTCAGCGCCCCGAGCTGCTTGAGCTGTTCGAGGGCTTCGTTTGAGATGCCGCCGGCAGCCGGGGGAGGGGGTGGTGGCTGCTGGTAGACCGGCTGCTGGTAGGCCTGCGGCGGTGGTTCCTGCTGGGCCATCTGCGAATCGTAGGCCTCCTGCTGCTTGGCCGCGGTCGCGGCGTCCTTCTCGGCAAACTTGTTGGCCTGCCGTCGCTGGACCCGGCCGCTGACTGCACTGGCTGTCCCGGCAACCACCGCCGTGCGCCCTATACCTCTGAGAAGTCCCATAATTTTCTCCTGTCGGATTGCTTCCTGTGTGTCTTACGCGTCGGGTGCCGGCGACACGGCGGGTGCCGTCGTCTCGGCGGCGTCAAGGGCATCAAGTGCTTCCATCACGTCCGGAGCAGGGATCCGCGTGCTCGCGATGAGTTCGCCCCCGCTGTCCCGAACGGCCGCCACGAAAGGTGCCGCCCAGGTGTTCTCGTAGACGATCAGCGCGGCCACCGTCCCGGGGAGCAGCGCGGCCGAGGCCTCGGCGATGTCATCGTCGCCCAAAAGCCCGGTCCGGGCCCCCTCGAAGTAGGAGAACCCCGCCGCGGGACCGCCTGGGTCGGTGAGTTCGAGCACCTCGACAGATCCGTCGTCATTCTTCATGACGACGAGGAGATCGAAGAGGCGGATCACGCCCTGCTCGACGAGCTTAACGAGTTCCTCACTCGCCCGTCCCGTCAGTCCCGATACGGGGAACTCCAGGAGTACGAAGTCGACCGGCCCGTGGGCCTCAGTCTCCGGTGTGGTTGTCACTGGTATTCCTCCGGTCTGTGTCGAGCACGCTGTCTGGCGCACTGGTCTTAGTGTGGGCGGTCCCCGCCGGGCCGTCACCACCCGCGTCGAATGATTCCGATGGGCCCCGCGCCGCTCAACGGTTGGAACTGCGTCGCGGACATGGCCCCGGAATAGGACCTCTCGGTCGGATCCCAAGACCACTCAACCGCCAACGTGAGATTGTCACATCATCCATTTCGGGTGAGCCACCAGCCCGCCGGGACGTGTCAGGGCAACACGACAAGAGGCCGGAAGCAACGGCTTCCGGCCTCTCGATTTTTCAGCGCTTCTTGATGTGTGCCACTGGGTCGGTGTGGGCATCAACGATGTGTTTCGCCTTTTTCTCTGCCCGTTTTTCCTTGATGGTTTTAACCGACTTCTTCGACACGCTCTGGTGCGGCGTCTTGTCAGGCATGGTGCTCTCCCTCACGGCAGGGGCCAGGGGTAGCCCCGTCTTTTAAGCTACGCCTCGGGAACGGCGGCGTCCACGATCCCTGCGAAACGGCTGCCGACGCCGTCGTACACACTGCGCACGAGCCCGGGCCCGAGCACCGGGATCTCGCGTGCCTCGTGGTGCGCGCAGCAGACGTAAGTGAACTCTGGCCACCATTTTTTGGGCCGGGCCGCTTCGGAGAATCCGCAGACGGCACAGGTGAGCTGGACCCAGACGGGCCGCTTGCCGGTGCGGTTTGCCTTGGACTGGACCAGCCACGCCGGCGGGTTGTCCAGCAGCTCCCCCAGCTCGGCCTCGGACAGCCGGGGCGGGATGCCGTGACGGTGCGCCATTTCCAAGGGAATGTCGAGGGTCTGGGCTGCTTCACGTCGGGTAACCATCCTTCAACGATACGGGAACGACGGCGGCCCGAAGCCACCAGGGCGCCCCGATGTTACCCTCGACACACCGGCGGCGGGCTAAGGTTTTCAGCCCGCGAGGGCAAGCCCAAGCGCGGCGGCCGCGAGCCCCACGAGAAGGTTCGCGCCGATGTTGAGCGCCGCCGCCCGGTACCGCTCTTCGCTGACCAGGCGGACCGTCGCGGTGGTCCATGAGCTGAAGGTGGTCAGGCCGCCGGCGAGACCGGTTGCGATCGCGGCGTGCCAGTCGGTGCCCAGCTCCAGGTGGCCGGTCAGGCCGACGGACCAACCGATGATAAAGGATCCGGCGACGTTGACCGTGAACGTCGCCCAGGGCCAGTGCGGTCGGGAGCCCTGATGGTGCGCAAACCAGGAGTCGACGGCGAACCGCAGGAGTGCTCCCGCCACCCCGCACGCCCCGACCACGAGCGCGGTCATCATTGGGCACCGCCGCGGAGGTCTGCAATCGCCTTGCCGGTTTTCCAGCCGGCCGCCGCCGCCCCGAGGCCCAGGACCAGCGAGAGCCCGAGGTAGGCCAGCCACGTGGCATGGAAGCCGCCGCGGATCTGCTGGTCAATGGCGATCACCAGCGCCGAAAAGGTGGTGAAGGACCCTAGGAGGCCGGGGCCGATGCCGGCCCGCAGCCAGAAAGCCGTCTGCGGCCGCGCGATCCAGAGGGTGGTCAGGGTGGCCAGAACGAAACTCCCGGAGACATTGATCGCCAACGTGGTCCACGGCACCGCGCCGGTGCTTTCGGGAAAAATCAAGCCGGCGCCGAAACGCAGCTCGGTTCCGATCAGCCCGCCGACGGCGACGGCGGACCAGGCCTTCCACCCCGGCACGCCGGGGCGCGGCACGGCCCGGCGCTCGTCCAGCGCACCCTTCACTCAGCTCTCCGTGACGCTGCAGCCGGCGTGCCCGGCATCGCTGTGGACCCAGAGGGCCGAGGCGACCTCGTCGGCGAAATCGAATTCGCGCGGTGCCGCGGCGGAACCGATCCGCACTACCATGGGGCCACCGAAGGGACGCCGGCCCACCACCTCCACTTCGGCGTCGAGGTCGATGTCCTCTGCGGCGAGATAGCGCAGGAGCTCCGGGTTCTCGTCGCTGATCCGGGTGATCCGGCCGGTGTGGCCGTCGTCGAGTTCGCTCAGGCGGTGGGCGGCGGGCATCAGCACCGAGCCGTCGGCTGCCGGAATTGGATCGCCGTGCGGGTCCCGGGTGGGGTTCCCCAGCTTGGCCGCCATGCGTTCAATAAAGGTGTCCGAGACGGCGTGTTCCAGGAGTTCGGCTTCGTCATGGACCTCGTCCCAGCGGTACCCCAGCTCGCGGACGAGGAAAGTCTCGATCAGCCGGTGCCGCCGGACCATGGACAGGGCGAGCCGGACCCCATCGCTGGTGAGCGTGACGGCGCTGTAGGGCTTGTGGTCCACGAGGCCCTGGTCCTTGAGCTTGCGGACCATTTCCGAAACCGAGGAGTTGGCGACGCCCAGGCGCTGCGCCAGCTGCGTGGAGGTGATGGGCTTGCGCTGCCACTCGGTGAACGAATAGATGACCTTGACGTAGTCCTCGATCGAGGAGGAGGGCGTACTGGTCTTCACAGACCTAAGCCTACCGTCAGCTGCTTCCGGAGAAAGTGAGCCACAGCAGCACCAGGTTGAGAGCCACGACGAGCACCACGCTGATGATGGCGGCGACTCGGAGGGCCGGGCCGTCGGCGAACCGGCCCATCAGGGCTTTGTTGCTGGTCAGCACCACCAGCGGGACCAGGACAAAGGGAATCCCGAAGCTGAGGACCACCTGGCTCAGGACGAGCGCCCAGGTGGGGTCGAAGCCCACCGCCAGCAGCACGACGGCGGGGATGAGGGTCACGACGCGCCGGGCCATGACGGGGATCCGGATCTTGAGCAGGCCCTGCATGATGGTGCCGCCGGCATAGCAGCCCACCGAGGTCGATGCCAGGCCGGAGGCGAGCAGCCCGACCGCGAAGATCACGCCGACGATCGGGCCGAGATTGGCGGTGATGGCCGCGTGCGCGCCCTCGATCGTGTCCGTGCCTTCTTCGCCGCCGAGGGTGGAGGCGGCCAGGAGCAGCATGCCGATGTTGACCAGTCCGGCGATCGCGAGGGCGGCCACGACGTCGAACCGGGTGGCCCGGACCAGGCGCGCGATGGCCGCCGGGGGAACATGCAGGTGTTCGTCCGGCCGGTGCCGGTCCCGGGACAGGGCCGAGTGGACGTAGATGGCGTGCGGCATGACGGTGGCCCCGAGCATGCTGGCGGCCAACAGGACGGTGTCCGGGCCCTGGAAACCGGGCATGAGCCCGGCCAGGGCGGCCCCCGGATCGGGCGGGCTGATGAACAGCCCGGCCAGGAAGCCGACTGTGATGATGCCGAGCAGGAACATGATGATGAATTCGAACGGCCGCTGTTTCTGCCGGGCCTGGACCGCGAGCAGGAGCATTGACACGGCGCCGACAATCACGGCGCCAAGGGGGAGGGGCAGGCCGAAAAGCAGGTACAGGGCGATTGCGCCGCCCACCACCTCCGCGAGATCGGTGGCGGCGGCGACAACTTCGGCCTGCACCCAGAAGGCGCGGCGCCAGAACGGCTTGAGCCGTTCACCAAGGATCTCGGGAAGGCTCTTGCCCGTGACGATCCCGAGCTTGGCGGACTGGTACTGGACGAGGACGGCCATGACGTTGGCGGCCACGAGGACCCACACCAGCAGATAGCCGTACTGCGCTCCGGCGGTCAGGTTGGCGGCCACGTTTCCGGGGTCCACGTAGGCGATCGACGCCACGAAGGCCGGTCCCAACAGGCCGATCAGCGCCCTCCGGGCCCCCGGGTGTTTGTAAGTGGGGGCGTCCTGCGCCGGTTGCCCGTGTCCCGTTAGCTCCAGCACTGCCAGCTCCTGTGATTGGCGCGTCGGCGTTGACGCGATGATCGGCGCCGGCCGGAAAACAGCCGGTGTCAAAGTTTCGTGTGCCTATAAGAATTTATTAGGCATACCGAAACAATAAGCCCGGCGGGCGCTGCGTGCAATCCGGGGGAATCCGGGGGAATCCGGGGTGAGCGTGCATCAGGCCCGGAAGGCCCGCCACGTCTGGGTCAGGTAGGGCAGCCGGAGCACCTCGCCAGGGATGTGTCCCAGGTGCTCGTGCAGGTACCAGGCGAGGTTGTCGGTGACCTTGGCCCGGGTGGAGTCCGATGCCGCGAGATAGTAGCTGCGGGACTTGGCCAGCTCCTGGATGTCCTCCGTCGTGACGGAATCCTCCCAGCGCGTCAGGTGGCTCTCCAGCCCGGTGAACTCGGGGCCCACGGCCGGACGGAAGTGTGGTTTGTGGACGTCCCCGGCGTGCATGATCCGGGAGAGCCGGTGCACCCAGGGCACGCTGGTGTCCAGCTGGTTCCAGATCAGGCCCAGCACGCCGTGCGGCCGCAGGATCCGGGCAATCTCGGTGCTTGCCAGGCCGGGGTCGCACCAGTGCCACGCCTGGGCGACCGTGACCAGGTCAAAGGACTCCGGCTCGAGACCGGTGTCCTCGGCGCTGCCCTCGATGGCGGTGACGTCCGGCAGGGTCCGGCGCAACTGCCCGAGCATGTCGGCAGAGGGGTCCACGGCCACCGTGCCCAGTCCGCGTTCCGCCAAAAGGGAGGTGAACTTCCCGGTGCCCGCGCCAATGTCCGCGGCGTCCCTGGCTCCCGACGGGACCAGCCAGTCGGCTGACTCCTGCGGATAGCCGGGGCGGACGCGCTCGTAGTGCTCCCCGCCGTCCTGGAAGCTTTGTCCGAGTTCCTGGCGCCGCACGCTGTGCAGCTTCGGTCCGCTGTGCAGTTTCGGTCCGCTGTGCGGCTTGACTCCGCTGTGGAGCCTGGGGCCGGCGCTTGCCACGTGCGATCTCCTTCGGGAAGGTCCTGCTGGTCTCAGATACCTTTCGAATTTACCGCACCCGCGCCGGGCCCCGATCCTGCCTAGTCGAGGGTGCAGGGCGCAGCGCCGGCGGTGCCCGGGGTGTTCGGCGCCCAGTGGGGATAGCTGCGGGTATCGTTGGCCGGCACCCAGCGGCCCGCGTCCACCACGTAATCCCAGCCGAGTCCGTTCTGCCGCAGCTGCTGCAGGCCGGCCAGCAGGCGTTCGGCGTCCTCAAGCCGTGAGCCGAGGCCGAAGCTGGCCCGCAGGGAGCCGGCGGGCAGGCCGAGCCGCTTGAGCAGCGGGTGGGCACAGAAGCGGCCGTCGCGCAGGCCAATGCCGTGTTCGGCCGACAGGTAGGCGGCCACCAGTCCGGCGTCGTAGCCTTCCACGGAAAAGTTCACGACGCCGATCGTGCCGGTGTCCGGCTGATCGCCTCCAGTGGAAGAAGCAGGGGAAGAATCGGAAGCCGAATCGGCAAAGATCCGGTGCACGGTTACTCCCTCGATGCCCTGGAGGCCCTCGACGAGGAAGGACCGGATGGCGTCCTCGTGGGCCTGCCACTGCTCCGGGTCCAGGGCCGCAATGACCTGGGTGGCGCGGGCGAGGGCCGCCGCGCCGAGGACGTTCGGCGAGCCGCCCTCATGCCGGGCAGGTCCCGTGGTCCAGCTGACGGAGTCGAGCCGGGCATCGCGGACCGCGCCGCCGCCGGCCAGGTGCGGGGTGCCGGCGTCGAGCCAGTCCGTCCGCCCCACCAGCACGCCGGCGCCGAACGGGGCGTACAGCTTGTGTCCCGAGAAGGCGAGGTAATCGACGTCGTCCGCGGCGATATTGATCCGCCGGTGCGGGGCGAGCTGCGCGGCGTCGACAACGATCCTGGCGCCGTATTCGTGCGCCAGTGCGGCCAGGGTCCGGATCGGGAGGATCTCCCCGGTGACGTTGGAGGCGCCGGTGACGGCCAGCAGGCTCACCCCGCCGCGGGCGAGTTCGTCGCGCAGGCGGTCCACGGTGGCCGCGAGGGTGGCGGCGGCCACGACGCTGCGGTGCGGGACATTCTGCCAGGGCAGGAGGTTGGCGTGGTGTTCGATGTCGAGGTAGAGGACCTCGCCCGCGGGCCGCCCGTCGCGCAGCGGCAGGCAGCCGGCCAGCAGGTTCAGGGAATCGGTGGTGTTGCGCGTGAAGATCACGGAATCGCCGGGCCGGCCGCCCACGAAGTCCCGCACGATGTCCCGGGCGTTCTCGTAGACGGAGGTGCTGATCTGTGATGCGTAGCCGGCGCCGCGGTGCACGCTTGCGTAGTACGGCAGGATTTCGTTCAGGTAGGCCGAGACCACGGACAGGGCCGGTGCGGAGGCGCCGTAGTCGAGGTTGGCGTAGCGCGCGTGGCCGCCTGTGATCAGCGGGGCCTGGATTTCAGCCCCGGTGACGGCTGCCAGCGGGCGGGCCGCGAGGGCAAGCCGTGCATGGAATTCAGTGGCGGCGGGGAAAGTGGCAGTTGTCATGGGACCTCACTCGAACAGGACCCCACACCGTGGGAATCCGCGCTTGCCGGGTCCGTTCCGGACCGGCCAGGTCGTCACCCGGGGCACCCCACCGCGACTGGAGGGTTGCCGGCCAGCAAACCGGGGTTTAGCGCTGGCACTCGTGACCTGCATCGAGCGTAGGACATCGGCGCAGCCGGGGAAAAGGCGGCCGCCGATTGTGAAGCGGAATATTACGGGCGCGGATCAGTTGTTCGGGTGGGCCTGGAAGAGGTCGTCGAGTCCGGGGTTGAGCCGCTTGAGCACTTCCGAGTGCAGGATCGAATTGGTGGCCAGGGCGTTGCCGCCGAAGGGGCCGTCCTCGCCTTCGAGCGAGGTGAAGCGGCCGCCGGCCTCGGTCACGATCGGCACCAGGGCGGCCATGTCATAGAGATTCAGCTCGGGTTCGCAGGCGATGTCCACGGCGCCCTCGGCCACGAGGCAGTACGACCAGAAGTCACCGTAGGCGCGGGTCCGCCACACTTCCTCGGTCAGGCCCAGGAACTCATCCAGGTTCCCGCGTTCCTTCCAGCCGCCAAGGCTGGAGTAGGACAGCGAGGCGTCCTCGAGATTGGAGACGTTGGATACCTTCAACCGTGTGGCGGCGGCGAGCGAGCGGCCCGTGTAGGCGCCTGCACCCTTGGCGGCCCACCAGCGCTTGCCCAGTGCCGGCGCGCTGACGACGCCGACCACCGGCTCGCCCTCATCGACGAGGGCGATCAGGGTGGCCCAGACCGGGACGCCGCGGACAAAGTTCTTCGTGCCGTCGATCGGGTCGATGATCCACCGGCGGGAACCGTGGCCCGAGCTGCCGAACTCTTCGCCCAGGACCGCGTCACGCGGACGTGACCGGGAGAGCTGGCCGCGGATGGCCTCTTCCGCGGATTTGTCGGCATCGGTGACGGGTGTAAGGTCGGGCTTCGTCTCGATCCGAAGGTCGAGCGCCTTGAAGCGGCTCATGGTCTGGGAATCGACCGAATCTGCCAGTACATGGGCAAGGCGCAGGTCATCGTTGTAGCTCGAAGCGGGTTGGCTCATGGTTCCAAACTACCGTCAAACCGGGCCCCCGGGCGGGAGGCCGCGGCTCGGCGCCGCCGCCCCGCTGCCGGTCCGGCTAGGAGACGGTGCCCAGTTCCTTGGTTTCCTGCGCTTCCATCCGCGGGTCCGTGCCCAGCAGCCGGCGCAGGGACGCGAGCCTGGCCGGTCCCGAGGGCCCCGCGTGCCCGGCCGCAACCCACTTGTCGACGCCGCAGTTGACGGCGGTGGAGTCATGCTTGCAGCCGCGTTCGCAATCATCGGTGCCCGGTTCCAGGTCCGGGAAGGAACGCAGGATCCGGTCCGGGTCCACGTGGGCCAGACCGAAGGACCGGATGCCGGGGGTGTCGATGATCCAGCTGCCGGCAGGGGCATCGTTGACTTTGAGCGCCAGTGCGGAGGAGGACGTGTGGCGGCCGCGGCCGGTTACCGCGTTCACGCCTCCCGTGGCCCGCTCGGCCCCGGTCAGGGCGTTGACCATGGTGGACTTGCCGACGCCGGAATGGCCCAGCATCACGGTGACCTTGCCGTCGAGGTAGTCGCGCAGCTGGGATACCGCGTCCTTGTCGAGCCGGGCGGAGAGCCCGTCGTCGGAGCGGGCGTCGATGCCGGAAGCGGCGGTGTCGGCGGTCTTGGAGATGATGACGGGGAAGTCGAGGTGCTGGTAGTTGGACAGCAGCTCGGCGGGATCCTTGACGTCGGCCTTGGTGACGAGCAGCAGCGGCTCAATGCCGGCGTCGTACGCGGCCACCAGCGCGCGGTCGATGAAACCGGTCCGCGGCTCGGGGTTGGCAGCGGCGACCACCACCACCAGCTGGTCGGCGTTGGCCACGACGGCACGTTCGATCGGGTCCGTGTCGTCGGCGCTGCGGCGCAGCAGCGTCTTGCGGTCCTGGATCCTGACCAGCCGCGCCAGAGTGTCGGGCTCGCCGGTGACATCCCCGACCAGGGAGACGAAGTCGCCGGCAACCACCGGGTTGCGGCGCAGTTCCCGGGCCCGGGCCGCGATGATCTTGCGTTCGTCCGCGGTCCCCTCGCCGACGACGGCGGTGTAGCGGCCGCGGTCAACGGTGATGATGCGTCCGGTGACGGCGTCATCGTAGCTGGGCCGGTCCTTGGTGCGGGGCCGTGTGCCCTTCTTGTTCGGCCGGATCCGGACGTCGGACTCGTCCCAGGAATCAGTGCTGCGTGCCACCGGCGGTGTCCTCATCTGCGGCGGGTCCCTGGGCCAGCATCGCTTCCCAGAGTTGCGGGAAATCGGGCATGGTCTTGGCCGTGGTTGCGATGTCCTCGACTTCCACGCCGGCTACGGCAAGGCCGAGGATGGCGCCGGCGGTTGCCATGCGGTGGTCCGCGTAGCTGTGCACGACGCCGCCGTGCAGCGCGGCCGGGCGGATGATGAGGCCGTCGGGGGTTTCTTCGGCGTCCCCGCCGAGGCGGTTGATTTCGGCGACGAGGGCGGCGAGCCGGTCCGTTTCATGGCCTCGGAGGTGGGCGATGCCGCCCAGCCGTGAGGGGCCGGTGGCGAGGGCGCACAGCGCGGCTACGGTGGGGGCGAGTTCGCTGGTTTCGTCGAAGTCGCCGCCCTTGATCTCCGGGCCCCCGCTGACGGTCAGGGTGCCGCCGTCAACCGTCACCGTGGCGCCCATAGCGGTCAGGATTCCGCGCCAGAGATCACCCACCTGGGTGGTTTCCGCGGGCCAGTTCGGGATCCGCACGGTGCCGCCGGTGGCCAGGGCCGCCGCGAGGAAGGGGCCGGCGTTCGAGAGGTCCTGCTCGATCCGGACGTCGAAGGCGCGGATCGGGCCGGGGGAGACAACCCAGTGGTTCGGCACCGAGTCGTCGACCGCCACGCCCACGCCGCGCAGCACGGCCACGGTCATGTTGATGTGGTCCAGGCTCGGCACGGGCTTGCCGACGTGCTCCAGGTGGAGTCCCTCGGTGAAGCGCGCCCCGGCCAGCAGCAGGGCGGAGACGAACTGGGACGAAGCGCTGGCATCGATGACCAGGTGGCCGCCGCGCACCTCGCCCGAGCCGTGCACCGTGAACGGCAACGACGACGCCGGACCGCCGTTGGGTGCGGTGACTGCCACACCCAGGCCGGCGAGGGCCTCGATAATGGTGCCCATGGGGCGTTTGCGGGCGTGCGGGTCGCCGTCGAAACGGGACTCACCGCGGCGCAGCGCGGCCACCGGCGGGACAAAGCGCATGACCGTGCCGGCCAGGCCGCAGTCGATCGCCGTGTCAGCCGCCGCGGTGTCCATGCTGATCGGGACGATTTCCAGGTCGGGGCCGAAGGCGCCGTCGCCGGGCACTTCCGTGACGGTGGCCCCCAACTGCCGCAGGGCCTCAATCATCAGCGCGGAATCCCGGGAGTGCAAGGGAGCCCGCAGCCGGGAAGGTCCGTCCGCGAGGGCGGCGAGCACGAGGTACCGGTTGGTCAGGGACTTGGAGCCGGGAACGGTGACAGTGGCATCGACCGGCCGGGCGGCGAAGGGGGCGGGCCAGTGCAGGCCGGCGTCGGCTGCATGGGCGCCGGCAGGGTGGGACGGGGCAGCTGCAGAGGGGGTGGTGCCAGTCATTACCGTCTTAGGCCCCGGCAGAGTGGTCTACGGCTTTGCGCACGACTTTGTCGGCCTTCTTCAGCTGCTTGTTGGTGGTCTTGCGGGCATCTGCGGCGAGGTGTCCGGCGCTCTTCTTGGCATCGGCGGCCAGGTGCCCGGCGCGCCAGGCCAGGCTGGGCTTGCCGGCGGTATCGACCGCGGCGAGGAGCGCTCCGCCGGTGAGGGAGACGTTTTTCAGGAGCTGTTTGCGGCGGGCGTCGCGGGCTTCCTTCGAGGAGATGTCCGCGCTGCGCCATTCGACGTAGCCGTTCAGGAGCGAGATGACGGCGAGCAGGGTGGCCGCCAACCGGGCGGACTTGCCGAGGGCGAAGCAGACGCCGGCGCCGATCTGGGTGCCGCCGATCACGCGTGCCACGACTTTTTCATTTGGCTGGAACGGCAAGGCGTCGGCCGCACGGCGCAACAGGGGGGACAGCTGGGCCGCAGTGTCATCCGCGTTCTTGAGCTTGTCCATGCCGGCGAGGACGAAACTGGAGGCGAGCATGGGCCGGGCGAGAAAGCGGACAAACGACATGAATTTCCTCCTGGATGGACGAACAGCGGCTTCACTGCGGGAGAACCGGTTCTAGTCTTGCACTTTTGCGGAATATTTGCCCGCAGGACGTGGTTGTGAAAGGCAGATCCCAGCAGGCTAACGAAGGCGGAGATTTGACTCTGGTCAAAGACAGGGCGGAACCGGAAGCCGGTTCCGGTCAATCATGGACCCTCGCGCTTCCGGCGGTTCCGGGTGCCCGGCGGAAGGTGACAGTAGACTTGAACGCAATGAGCACCATGGACCCGGCCGTTGCGGCCATGCACGAGGTTGCCGGAAACGACGCCACGCCCACCAAGACACCTGATGCTGGCACGCCCGCCGCTTTGGAGACCGAGGTGGACGGGAAGCCCCTTGATGTCTCCACCGAATCCGCGGAAGAGCGCCGGGCGCGCTTTGAGCGTGACGCCATGCAGTACGTGGACCAGCTGTATTCGGCGGCCATGAGGATGGCCCGGAACCCCTCCGACGCCGAGGACCTGGTCCAGGAGGCGTATACGAAGGCGTTTTCCGCGTTCCACCAGTACAAGCCCGGAACCAATCTGAAGGCCTGGCTGTACCGCATCCTCACCAACACGTACATCAACCTGTACCGGAAGCGCCAGCGCGAGCCGCTGCAGTCGAATTCGGACACCATTGAGGACTGGCAGCTGGCCCGCGCCGAGTCGCATACGTCCTCGGGACTGCGTTCGGCGGAGGCTGAGGCCCTTGACCACCTGCCCGATTCGGATGTGAAGCGCGCCCTCCAGTCGATTCCGGAGGAATTCCGGCTGGCCGTGTACTTCGCCGACGTCGAGGGTTTCGCGTACAAGGAAATTTCGGACATCATGAACACCCCCATCGGGACCGTCATGTCGCGGCTGCACCGCGGCCGGAAGATGCTGCGGGACATGCTGGCGGACTATGCCGCCGAACGAGGATTCAGGGCCGCCACCGAGTCAAGCGCCGCGGCCGACAGCAACAAACAGGAGAACAGGAAATGAGCGACTGCCAGGGACTGGGCGATTGCGATGACGCCCGGATGCAACGTATCTATGAATATCTGGATGGTGCGCTCACGCGTGCAGACATCGCAGAGATCAAGGACCACCTGGACAGTTGCCCGGAGTGCCTGGAGCAGTACGACCTCGAATGTGTCATCCGCGTGATGGTCAAGCGTTCGTGTACCGAAGCAGCTCCGGAAAACCTCAAGAACTCCATCCTGGACCGGATTCACTCGATCCGGACTGTGGAAGCCTGAGCCGGACTGTGGAAGCCTGAGCCGACATAAACGAATGACCCCGGAATCCGTGAGGATTCCGGGGTCATTCGTCTAAAGCTGTCATTCCAAGCTTTGCTTAGGCGTTGGGGCGCTTACCGTGGTTCGCGCCGCCACGCTTACGGTCACGACGTTTACGTGCACGTTTGCTCATAGCTGGCCTCCTTAATCTTGGTACTCAAAAGAGCTGCCCTCAAGTCTCCCACATCGCGGCACCCGCCGCGAACCGGAGGCCCGTGCTACGCGCCGTGGCCGGTCGGTCCCGGCCTCAGCCCTCCAACGAATTTCGGATCGAGATCCGGGCCTGGTCCAGCACGGTCCTGACCGTTTCGAGCGTGACGGCGGTGACCGGACGGCTCCCGGCATGACGCCGCAGTTCCACCCGCATGTCGTCGCGGAACGCCTGCACCAGCATTTCCGCCTCCTTCAGCCGCCGTTCGCCCTCCGGGGAGTACCACGGGCTTCCCGCGGCGCCGGCAGTGCCCGTCCCGCCGGCAGAACCGGCGGCGCGGGCCGAGGTCCGGGCCGCCTCGGCCGTGGCCGCAAGGTCGGCCCGGAGGCCGCGCATGTTGACGCGGATGTCCTGGCGCAGGTTGTCGGCGAGCCGGCGGACCGACGCCGAGATGTCGTTCTCGACGCCGGCGAGTTCGTCCCGCCGGCGGTTCAGTTCCGTGAGGCCGGCCGGAGTGATGCTGTAGTTGGTGCGGCGGCCTTCCGTCCGGGTGGCGACGAGCCCTTCCTCTTCAAGCTTGCCCAGGCGCGGGTAGATGGTCCCGGCACTGGGGGAGTACGTTCCGCCGAAACGCTCGCTGAGCGCCTTGATCAGCTCGTAGCCGTGCTTGGGGCCCGATTCGAGCAGGGCGAGCAGGTACAGCCGCAGCGCCCCGTGGGCGAAGACGGGAGGCATCAGAGAGCCGTTTCGGTGTCCGGGCTGGGCTGGCCGTGGAAGAGCGACGTCTTTCCCGAGACCGAGTTGGTCCGGACCAGCATCAGCTTGGCGTCCGGTCCCGCGATGGTCTGCACCGTGCCGCCGGGCTGGGCGTACCTCGTGTCATCGATGACCACCGCGCCGCTGGCGGACTTGGCAACGATGTCCACCCCGACGTCGTGCGGCAGCCGGATGGTGACGTCGCCGGAGACCGAATTGGCGCCAAAGTCATGGGTGAAGCCGTGCAGGTCGAAGTTCAGGTCGCCGCTGACGGTGTTCGCCCGGATGTTGCTGAATTCGCCCGAGGCCGTCACCTCGCCGGAGACGCTCTTGGCGGTCAGGACGCCGCGGTGGTTGCGGGCAATCACCTCGCCGCTGACCGTGTTGACGGACAGGTTCCCGGCGGTGCCGTCGGCCAGCACGGACCCCGAGACGGTGTTGAGCCGGGTGTGGCCGCTGAGCCCGGAAACCATGCCGTCGCCGCTCACCGTCCCGGCCTCGACCTCGACGCCGGCCGGCAGGGCGATGCTGATGACCACCGAGTTGCTGCTGCCGTTGTTGACGGTGCTCATCAGGTTCTTGAACCAGCCCTGCGGGCCGTGCAGCTGGTGGCGGACTTCCAGGCGGCCGTTGACGATCGAAACCGACAGCGGATCGCCTTCGATTTCCGAGACCTCGATCCTGGCAACGTCCTCGTCATGGGTGACGATGTCGAAGCGGCCGCGGACAATCCCGAGTTTGAGGGAGTGGACGCCGTCGACGTCGATGGTCTGCGGGCCGGTCACGGTCCACGTGTTCTCTGACATGGTTCCTCCGGAAGGGCGAAAGGGCTGGGGCAACTAACGATATATCGCGACTATGAAGTCACGATATATCGCGCTTGCCGGCAGGTCAAGATATATCGCGAAATCCCTGGAGGGTGGGGTCCCGGCGCGGCCGGTTGCCTGCTTGCCCGCCTATTCCGGGGTGTCCAGGCCCAGCCACTGGAACCAGCCGCGGTGCAGCACGAGCCAGGCCATGAGGCCATAGCCGGCCTGGCCGGGCGTGCCGCCGTTGGCCGCGAGGTCCTGGCGCCACTGCTCGTGGTTCAGCAGCGGCGAGAACGTGTCGACATAGAGGTGCTTCCGGCGCGTCGTGACGTCGGCGAAGGCGGTGTTGAGCTCGCCGAGCCTGCGGTTCTGCGCGGGGTCAAGCGTGGGCGGCGGGCCCACGACGAAGACCTCGATCTTGTTCTGGGAGGCGGAGTCCAGGATGTTGGCCAGGTTCAGGCGGCTGCGGGCCGTGGACAGGCCGAACTCAATGTCGCGTCCTGACAGGCCGATCACCAGGCGGTTTTCGTGGTGGTTGCCGAAGCGCCGGCCCGCCTCCTCAAGCCAGCGGGCCGCAATGCCCTCGGTGCCCTCTTCAGGGCATGGCAGGGAGTAGCACTCCAGGGCGACGCTGTCCTGCGGCGTGCGGGCCAGGACCCGGCCCAGCCAGCCCAAGGCGCGCGGATCACCAAGCCCAGCCAACAGCTCGTCCCCAACGGCTGCGATCCGCAGCTTCCGATCTTCCACGACTACCTCTTCACTTCAACGCTGTCCATCAAGCTGACCACTAATAGTCCATTAAACAGAACCGCCCGGCCGGAGTGTTGTTGTTTCAGTCTCCGGCCGGGCAGCAATGCCGCTATTTACGAGCGAATGCCTGCTTGAGCAGGGCGTCCTGTTCTGCCGCGTGGCGCTTCATCGACCCTGCCGCGGTGGAGGCCGAGGCGGGGCGGGAGATGAGGCGGACCCGGCGGTCCAGGGCGTCCGGCAGGTTCAGGCCGATGAACGGCCACGGACCCTGGTTGGCCGGTTCGTCCTGCGCCCAGACCACTTCGGCGTTCGGGTACTTGGCCAGCTCCGCGGCGATCTCGTCGGCCGGCAGCGGGTACAGCTGCTCGACGCGGACGATCGCCGTGGTCTTGTTCTCGGTCTTCTGCCGGGTGGACAGCAGATCGTAGTACAGGCGCCCGGAGACCAGCAGCACGCGTTCGACGGCGTCGGCCTGCAGCTGCGCGTGTTCCGGAATGACCGGGCGGAACGAGCCGGTGGTGAAGTCCTCCACGGAGGACGCTGCGGCCTTGAGGCGGAGCAGCTGCTTGGGCGTGAAGATGATGAGCGGCTTGCGCGGCCTGCTGTACGCCTGGCGGCGCAGCAGGTGGAAGTGCGAGGCCGACGTCGTGGGGTTGGCGACGATCATGTTCTCTTCGGCGCACATCTGCAGGAAGCGCTCGATGCGGGCGGAGGAGTGGTCCGGACCCTGGCCCTCGTAGCCGTGCGGCAGCATGAGGACCAGCGAGGACCGCTGGCCCCATTTCTGCTCGGCCGAGGAGATGAACTCATCGATGATGGTTTGCGCGCCGTTGACGAAGTCACCGAACTGCGCTTCCCAGAGCACCAACGCATCCGGGCGTTCCACCGAGTACCCGTATTCGAAGCCCATGGCGGCGTATTCGGAGAGCAGTGAATCGTAGATCCACAGCTTCGCCTGGTCATCCGAGAGGTGGGACAGCGGAAGCCACTCGTCGCCGTTGGCGCGGTCGTGGAAGACGGCGTGGCGCTGCACGAAGGTGCCGCGGCGCGAGTCCTGGCCGGCGAGCCGGACGGGGACGCCTTCCATGATGAGCGAACCGAACGCGGCCAGTTCACCGAAGCCCCAGTCGATGCCGCCTTCACGGGACATCGCCTCACGCTTCTCCAGCAGCTGCTTGAGCTTGGCGTGGACGGTGAAGCCGTCCGGGATATCGGTGTGGGCCTTGCCGATGCGGGCCAGGGTCTCCGCGGAGATCGCGGTGGATACCGGCGCGCTGACGCCGGAATCGGACTGCTGGGCCATCGGGCGTTCCAGGTCCGACACCGCGGCCGAATCGGCCGTGATGATCGGGATCGGGGACGTCTGGGCCGCGTGGGTTTCCGCGAAGACGCGTTCCAGGCGTTCCTGGTAGTCCCGCAGCAGCTGCTCGGCTTCTTCCTCGGTGATGTCACCGCGGCCGATCAGTGATTCGGTGTACAGCTTGCGGACCGAGCGCTTGGCCTCGATCAGGTTGTACATCAGCGGCTGGGTCATCGAGGGGTCATCGCCCTCGTTGTGGCCGCGACGGCGGTAGCAGACCATGTCGATGACAACGTCCTTGTGGAAACGCTGACGGAACTCGTAGGCAAGCTGCCCGATGCGGACCACGGCCTCCGGGTCGTCGCCGTTCACGTGGAACACCGGTGCCTGGATCATCTTGGCGACGTCCGTGGAGTACGTGGAGGAACGCGAGGACGACGGTGCGGTGGTGAAGCCGACCTGGTTGTTGACCACGATGTGGATGGTGCCGCCGGTGCGGTACCCGCGCAGCTGGGAGAGGTTGAGCGTTTCCGCGACCACACCCTGGCCCGCGAAGGCGGCGTCGCCGTGCACCATGATCGGCAGCACGGGGAACGCCTCGCCCTGGTCCAGGCGGTCCTGCTTGGCACGGACGATCCCTTCGAGGACGGAATCGACGGCCTCGAGGTGGGACGGGTTCGCGGCGAGGTAGACCTTGGTCTCCTTGCCGTTGTCCGAGGTGAAGGTGCCTTCGGTGCCCAGGTGGTACTTGACGTCGCCGGAGCCCTGCACGGAGCGCGGGTCCTGGGTGCCTTCGAATTCGCGGAAGACCTGCGCGTAGGTCTTGCCCGCGATGTTGGTCAGCACGTTGAGCCGGCCGCGGTGGGCCATGCCGATCGCCACTTCGTCGAGTTCGTCGTCGGCGGCGTCGGAGATGATCGCGTCCAGCAGCGGGATCAGGGACTCGCCGCCCTCGAGCGAGAAGCGCTTCTGGCCGACGAACTTCGTCTGCAGGAAGGTCTCGAAGGCCTCGGCGGCGTTGAGCTTGGAGACGATGCGCAGCTGCTCGTCGCGGCTCGGCTTCGAGTACGGGTGCTCCAGCTGGTCCTGGAACCACTTGCGCTCGGCCGGGTCCTGGATGTGCATGTATTCGATGCCGGCGGTGCGGCAGTAGGCATCACGGAGGACGCCGAGGATGTCGCGGAACTTGAGCATCGGCCTGCCGCCGAAGCCGCCGGTGGGCCACTCGCGGTCCAGGTCCCACAGGGTCAGGCCGTAGGTCAGGACGTCGAGGTCCGGGTGCTTGCGCTGGACGTACTCGAGCGGATCGGTGTCCGCCATGAGGTGGCCGCGCACGCGGTAGGCGTGGATCAGCTGCTGGATCCGGGCGACCTTGTTGATCTCGTCGGCCGGGTCCACCTGCAGGTCGGGGCTCCAGCGCACGGGCTCGTAGGGGATACGCAGGGACTCGAAGATCTCGTCGTAGAAGTTCTGCGCGCCCAGCAGCAGCTGGTGCACGAGCTTGAGGAACTCGCCGCTGCCGGCACCCTGGATGACGCGGTGGTCATAGGTGGAGGTCAGCGTGAGGACCTTGCTGATCGCGTTCTGCGCGATGATCTTCTCGCTGGCACCCTGGAACTCGGCCGGGTAGTCCAGTGCGCCGACGCCGATGATGGCGGCCTGGCCCTTGGACAGACGCGGGACCGAGTGGACGGTGCCGATGCCACCGGGGTTGGTCAGGGACACGGTGGTGCCGGAGTGGTCGTCCGCGGTCAGCTTGCCGTTGCGGGCACGCTTGATCAGGTCCTCGTAGGTGTGCCAGAACTCGGAGAAGTTGAGGGTCTCCGCCTTCTTGATGTTCGGGACCATGAGCAGGCGGGTGCCGTCGGGCTTGGGCATGTCGATCGCGATGCCGAAGTTCACGTGCGCCGGCTGGACAGCCACCGGCTTGCCGTCGATCTCGTCGTAGTAGACGTTCATCGACGGGAACTGGGACAGGGCGCGGATGACGGCGTAGCCGATCAGGTGCGTGAAGGAGACCTTGCCGCCGCGGGCGCGGGCCAGGTTGGAGTTGATGACCACACGGTTGTCGATCAGGAGCTTCGCCGGGATGGCGCGGACGCTCGTGGCGGTCGGCACTTCCAGGCTGGTGACCATGTTAGAGGCGATCGCCTTGGCCGGACCGCGCAGGACCGAGACGACGTCTTCTTCGGGAGCCGTCGGGGCCTTGAGGTTCTTGGGCAGCTGCGCCGGGATCGGCGCGGTGCCGGGGCCGGCGTCGGAAGTCTTGGAGCCGTCCCGGGCGACGGTGGCCGGGGCTTTCTTGGCGGCGGGCGCAGCCGGTGCGGGAGCGGCCGTGGCGGCGGGAGCTGCGGGGGCGGCAGGCGCAGGTGCTGCCGGAGCGGCGGCGGGCGCTACAACGGGAAGTTCACGGGTGGCAGGATGCACAGCTGTCGCGGTGCCGGACGTTCCGTTGGCGGGAGAGGCGTCACTAGCTTCAAAGGATTCGAACAGGGGCCACCACTTGGAGTCGACCGTGTTCTTGTCCTGCTGGTAACGCTCATACAGTTCGTCAACGAGCCACTCGTTTCCGCCAAATTCCTCTGGTAGACGGTGGCTAGGCTGCTCTGGCACTTGAAATACGCCTCTTCCGTGAGTTTGATTCCCTCTGGCTTCCACGGTGCCTCGGCACAACGATTGAGCCAGTCTCTGCGTCCAGTGAACCCAGACCCATGCCAGTCTAGTGAGGATTCTTGCCAAACCGCCAATAAGCGTGACCCAAATCATGATCCGCCCCGGCAGCCGCCGAATTGCGGTGAAGAAGAGTTGCAGAATCGGCCCCGGATGCGGCCCACATGCGGTGCCCTGCGCGAGGCCGGACGCGGTGCCGGACGCGGTGCCGGCCCTGCCGGAAACCGCCCTAGAATGCAGTGAGAACCCGTTTGTCGCCGACGGTGCCAGCTGCGGGTGCCAGCAAAGGAGCAGCAGTGCGTTTCCTGAATGAGCCCACCACCGATCTGACCTACTCGGACCTCTTCCTGGTCCCGTCCCGGTCCGATGTCACCTCCCGCCTGGACGTCGACCTCGCGGCCGACGACGGGACCGGCTCCGCGATCCCGCTGGTGGCGGCGAACATGACGGCGGTCACGGGGAAGCGGATGGCCGAGACCATGGCCCGCCGTGGCGGCCTTGGAGTCCTGCCGCAGGACGTCCCGCTCGACGTCATCCGTGACGTCACGGCCTGGATCAAGGGACGCCACCCGGTCCTGGAAACCCCCGTCACGCTCGCGCCCACGGACACCGTCATTGATGCCCTCCACCTGATGGGCAAGCGGCCGCACGGGGCCGTTGTGGTCGTGGACGACTCCGGCGCGGTCACCGGTGTTGTCCGGGCCGCCGACTGCGAGGGCCAGGATCGTTTCGCATCACTGGCCTCCGTCATCCGCCACCAGCCGCTGGTGCTCGACGCCGGACCGCTCGCCGGCGGATTGTTCGGGGGCGGGTCGACGGCCGATGCTGCGCAGGCCCTCCGCCGCGCCTTTGAAGCGATGGACGCCGCCGGAACCGACTACGCACCGGTGCAGCAGGACGGGGTCCTGGCCGGCGTGCTCACCCGTAAGGGCGCCCTGCGCTCCACGCTCTACCGGCCGTCCCTGGACGACGACGGCAGGCTGAAGGTCGCTGCCGCCGTCGGAATCAACGGCGACGTGGCCGGGCGGGCCGCCGAATTGCTGGCGGCCGGCGTCAACGTGCTGGTCCTCGACACCGCGCACGGGCACCAGCAGAAAATGTTCGACGCCCTCGCCGCCGTGAAGGGTCTCAACCCCGGCGTGCCGGTGGTCGCCGGCAACGTCGTCACCGGCGATGCCACGCGTGAACTCATCGAGGCCGGGGCGGACATCGTCAAGGTCGGGGTGGGCCCCGGCGCCATGTGCACCACGCGCATGATGACGGCCGTGGGCCGCCCCCAGTTCAGTGCCGTCCTGGAATGCTCCGCCGCGGCCCGGGAAGCCGGCGGCCGGGTATGGGCCGACGGCGGGGTCCGCTACCCGCGCGACGTCGCCCTGGCCCTGGCCGCCGGGGCCAGCCAGGTCATGATCGGCTCCTGGTTTGCCGGTACTCACGAGAGCCCCGGGGACCTGCAGCTCGACGCCTCGGGCCGGCAGTACAAGGAGAGCTTCGGCATGGCGTCCGCCCGGGCGGTGCAGAACCGCAACCAACGCGAGGGCGCCTTCGAAAAGGACCGCAAGGCCCTCTTCGAGGAGGGCATCTCCACCTCCCGCATGTACGTCGATGCGGCCCGGCCCGGCGTTGAGGACCTGCTGGACATGATCACCGCGGGCCTGCGCAGTTCCATGAGCTACGCCGGCGCTGCCGATCTCGCCGCTTTCCGGGAACGCGCCGTGGCAGGCATCCAGTCGGCGGCCGGGTACGAGGAGGGCCGGCCCGTCCCGCAGAGCTGGTGAACCCGGCGCGGCCGGTGACGCGGGCGGTCCGGGGCTGGCAGCGGTTGCTCCTGTAGACTGAAATTCTTATGGACAGTAAATCTAGGTGCCGGCCTGGGGGCTGTCAGCGGAGTACGGAAACCGTTCCCGCCCAGTCCACCCGCAGAGCCGGCAAACCCCGTTCACGCGCCCATCACTCTCCGGCCGCACGCCATTCCGGAGCTATCCAGGAAACAGGGTCGGCCGCCGCCGACCATCCTCCGCCAGGCCGGGCTTTCCCGCATTTGCGTCCCCTGACGCGGCACGTGCCATGCGTTGCTGCGGAAGCAGGCCGCTGACATGGAATGGCTACTCCTCGCAGCAGGCCTCCTGCTCATCCTCGGCACCGGCTTCTTTGTCGCCGTGGAATTTTCCCTGGTCGCCCTGGACCAGGCCACCGTGCAGCGCGCCGTTGACACCGGCGACACCGCCGCCGAGCCGTTGCTCAGATGTCTCAAGTCACTCTCCACCCAGCTTTCCAGCTGCCAGCTGGGCATCACCATGACCACGCTGCTGACCGGCTATGTCATGGAACCGTCCGTGGGCAAGCTGCTCGAAGGCCCGCTCACCGCGCTCGGCGTCCCGCCCGCGGCGGCTGCCTCGCTGTCCCTGGTCCTGGCAATGGCGGTGGCCACCCTGCTCTCCATGGTGATCGGCGAACTGGTGCCCAAGAACATGGCCATCGCGCTGTCCTTCCCGATCGGCAAGGCCGTGGCCCGGCCCCAGCTGGTGTTCACCGCCATCTTCAAGCCCGCCATCGTGGTGCTCAACGGCTTCTCCAACAAGGTCCTCAACGTTTTCGGCCTGGAGGCCAAGGAAGAAATCTCCGGCGCCCGCACCCCGGCCGAGCTGGCCTCGCTTGTGCGCCGCTCCGCGGCCATGGGCACCCTCGACGCCGGAACGGCCAACTTCATCGCCCGAACCCTGAAGTTCTCCGGGCGGACCGCCGCGGACGTCATGACCCCCCGCATCCGCGTGGAGACCATCGACGCCGACCAGCCGGTCTCAGATATCGTCGAGGCCGCCAAGCGCACCGGATACTCCCGGTTCCCCGTGATCGGCGAGTCCTCCGATGACATCCGCGGCGTGGTCCACATCAAGAAGGCCATTGCCGTGCCCGCGGACCGCCGCGCCAAGCTGCAGGCGGGGGCCATCATGACCGACGTGCTCCGGGTCCCCGAAACCATCCACCTGGACGCCCTCCTCGCCGAACTTCGCGAGGGCAACCTGCAACTGGCCGTGGTCCTGGATGAATACGGTGGAACCGCCGGCATCACCACGCTGGAGGACCTCGTGGAGGAAATCGTCGGGGAAGTGGCCGATGAGCATGACAAGGTCCGGCCCGGCCTGCTCCAAAGCGCCTCGGGGGACTGGTACTTCCCGGGCCTGCTCCGGCCCGATGAACTCTCCGAACAGATCCCGGGCCTGACCGTGCCCGACGAGGCTGCCTACGAAACGGTGGGAGGCTACGTCATGAGCCAGCTCGGCCGCATCGCGGCAGTCGGCGACACGGTCGACGTCGTCGGCGGGACACTCAGCGTGACCCGCATGGACGGCCGCCGGATCGACCGGATCTGTTTCCGGCCCGTCCGGGTGTCCGGCGACGGCCAGCCCGCCAGCCAGGCAGGTGCCGCGTGAGCGACTGGGCCGGAATCCTCTGGCTTGCGTTCCTCCTGGTGGGCAACGCCTTCTTCGTGGCCGCCGAATTCGCCGTCATGTCGGCCCGCCGGAGCCAGATCGAGCCGCTGGCCGAGGCGGGTTCGAAGCGCGCGCAGACCACCCTGCGGGCGATGGAAAACGTTTCCCTCATGCTCGCCTGCGCCCAGCTCGGCATCACCGTCTGCTCGCTGCTGATCCTGCAGGTGGCCGAGCCCGCGATCCACCACCTCCTGGCCGTGCCGCTGGAAGCGGCGGGCGTCCCCGAGGAGGTCGCAAACATTGTGGCCTTCGCCGTCGCCCTGCTGTTGGTGACGTTCCTGCACGTCACATTCGGCGAAATGGTGCCCAAGAACATTTCCGTGTCCGTCGCGGACAAGGCTGCGCTGCTGCTGGCGCCGCCGCTGATGTTCATCGGGCGGCTCGTCAAGCCCGTCATTGCGGCGCTTAACTGGTCCGCGAACCACATCCTGAAGCTGATGCGGATTGAGCCGAAGGACGAGGTGACCTCCACCTTCACTCTTGAAGAAGTGCAGTCGATCGTGCAGGAATCCACCCGCCACGGACTCGTGGACGACGACGCCGGACTCATCACCGGAGCGCTCGAGTTCTCCGAACACACCGCGTCCCGTGTGATGGTTCCGCTGGGCAAGCTCGTCATGCTCAAGGCGGCCACCACGCCGGTCGAATTCGAAAAGGCAGTGAGCCGGACCGGGTTCTCGCGCTTCCCGATGCTCGACGACGACGGCATGCTGGCCGGCTACCTCCACATCAAGGACGTGCTGTCCATCCCGGACGCCGGTTACCACCAGCCGATTGCGGAAAGCCGCATCCGGTCGCTGGCGAACCTCGCCATGGACGACGAAATCGAGCAGGCCATGTCCGTCATGCAGCGCACGGGCTCGCACCTGGCCCGCGTGATCGGACCCGATGGGCTGACCCAGGGAGTGCTGTTCCTCGAAGACGTGATCGAGCAGCTCGTCGGCGAAATCCGGGACGCGACGCAGGCCACCGGCTACCGCAGGCTGGGCCAGGACCAGTAGGGGGCAGCCCAATATCGGGCAGCCCAGTAACGGCCGGTCCAGTAACGGGCAGCCCAGCTGCGGCCGGGCACCGGCGGGGGCACGCCGTGTATCCCTAAATAGGAATGATTCCTATTTAGGGATACACTCGGGCTGTTGCTATTGCTCCTGATTCTCAATAACAGATCCGAGGTTTTCCGTGCGTCGTCCCGCTGCCCGAGTCCTGCTGGCTGGTCTTGCCGGCCTGGGCCTCCTGCTCACCGCGTGCAGTCCGACGTCCGGCAGCCCCCGGGGGACCGCGGGGGACGGCGTGGTCAACGTCGTCGCATCCACCAGCGTGTACGGCGACATCGTCTCCAGCATCGGCGGCGACAAGGTCCGGGTCAGCTCGATCATCAACCGCACCAGCCAGGACCCGCACTCCTACGAGGCCACCACGCAGGACAAGCTGGCCGTCTCCAAGGCCGAGCTGGTGGTGGAGAACGGCGGGGGATACGACGCCTTCATGGACACGCTGGCGACCGACACCGGCCTGGACCGCGGCAGCGTCATCAGCGCCGTGGATGTTTCAGGGCTTGTCTCCGAAAGCGCTGCCAGCGAAAGCCCGCCAGCGGCGAGCCCCGACTCCGCCGGCCACCCCCACGGGTCCACGGGGCTGAACGAACACGTCTGGTACAGCCTGCCTGCCATGTCCCGCCTCGCGGACGCCGTGGCCGAGAAGCTGGGCTCGCTGGAACCGGCCTCGGCGCAGACGTTCCGGAGCAACGCGGCGGCCTTCAAGGACTCGCTCGGCGGCCTGGAAACGAAGCTCGCCGCCATCAAGTCCTCGGCGGGCCACGCGCCCGTGGCCGTCACCGAGCCTGTACCGCTGTACCTGCTCGAGGACGCCGGACTGGAGAACGAGACCCCGGCCGAGTACACGGCGGCGATCGAGGAGGACGCCGACGTCCCGCCCGCCGTGCTCAAGACCACCGTCGATCTCGTGGCATCCCGGGGCGTCAGGCTGCTGGCCTACAATACCCAGACCGAGGGACCGCAGACGGCGGCGGTGAAAAAAGCCGCCGAGAACGCCGGCGTCCCGGTCGTGAACTTCAGCGAGACCCTCCCGGACGGCCAGTCCTACCTGCAGTGGATGACCGGAAACGTGGAGAGCATCGGCAAGGCCCTAGGATGATCGCAACAGCGGGAGCAGCCATCTCCGCGGAAAATCGAGGAAACCCGTTTTGACACCGGTAGTGAGCCTGCGCGGCGCCTCCCTGGCGTTCGGCCAACGGACTCTCTGGGAGGGCCTGGACCTGGACATCAACCCGGGTGAATTCTTTGCCGTGCTCGGGCCCAACGGCAGCGGCAAGACCACCTTCCTGAAGGTCCTGCTGGGATTGCAGGAACTGAGTACGGGAACGGCCGTGCTCGACGGCCACCCCGTTGAGCGGGGAAGCCGCCGGATCGGCTACGTGCCCCAGCAGAAATCATTTGACCCCGATACGCCCCTGCGCGCCCGCGACCTCGTGGCCCTCGGCGTCGACGGCCACCGCTGGGGCATCCGCCTCGGCGGCGCCAAGGTGAACCGTAAAGTCGATGAACTCCTGGAGCTTGTGGGCGCCACCGACTACGCCAAGGTGCCGGTGGGGCAGCTTTCCGGCGGTGAGCAGCAGCGCCTGCGCGTGGCGCAGGCCCTCGCGACCGATCCCAAGGTGCTGCTGTGCGACGAGCCGCTGCTCTCCCTTGACCTTCAGCACCAGCAGGGCGTCAGCGCGCTGATCAACAGGCAATGCCGCGACGCGGACAGTGCCGTGGTGTTCGTGACCCACGAGATCAACCCGATCATGGACTACGTGGACCGGGTCCTGTACCTGGCCGGCGGAAAGTTCCGGGTGGGCACACCCGCGGAGGTCATGACCACCGAGGTGCTCTCCGATTTGTATGACAGCCGTGTTGAGGTCATCCAGGCCAACGGCCGGCTGATCGTCGTCGGGCTGCCGGACGCCGCGACGCACCACCATCTGGACGCGCACTCAGTCGCGGGCGAGGTGGGCTAAGTGGATCTGGGCGACCTGCTGCACTCAATCTTCAACTTCGAAAACTACGGCGAGCTGCTGGTCCTGGTGCAGAACTCCATCTGGGCCGGCGCCGTCCTCGGGCTGCTCGGCGGAATCATGGGCACCTTCGTGATGAAACGCGACCTCGCCTTCGCCGTTCACGGGATCTCGGAGCTCTCCTTTGCCGGCGCGGCGTTCGCGCTGCTGATCGGCGCCGACATCATCCTCGGCTCGCTGGCAGGATCCGTGCTGGCAGCCCTGGTGCTGGGCGTGATGGGGGTCCGCGCACGGGACAAGAACTCGATCATCGGCGTCATCATGCCGTTCGGGCTTGGCCTGGGCATCCTCTTCCTGTCCCTGTACGAGGGCCGGGCGGCCAACAAGTTCGGCCTGCTCACCGGGCAGATCGTATCGGTCGGGACCGTCCAGCTGCAGGTCCTGGCGGTCGCCGCCGTCGTGGTGATGCTGGCGCTGGCCGCCATCTGGCGGCCGTTGACCTTTGCCAGTGTCGACCCCGACGTCGCCACCGCCCGCGGCGTGCCGGTGCGGGCCCTCGCCCTTGGTTTCATGGTGCTGCTGGGGATCAGCGTGGCGTTGTCCATCCAGATTGTGGGCGCGCTGCTGGTGCTGGCCCTGCTGATCACGCCGGCGGCCGCCGCCATGCGCGTCACGTCCTCGCCCCGGCTGGTTGTCACGCTGAGCATCGTCTTTGCGATGACGGCGACCGTCGGAGGCATTCTGCTGGCCCTCGGCGGCCGGCTGCCGATCAGCCCCTATGTGACCACGTTGTCCTTCCTGATCTACGTGGCCTGCCGGATGATCGGTGGCGCACGGGCCAGACGGGGACTCAACGGCCGGGTGGTGCGGAGCGCCGCTGCGTCGGCTTAACGCTCTCACGCCACAGTGGCGGAATTTCCCCAGGTTTGCCGCCGGCCGCCGGCGGGTCCCTGCGCCCCGCCGGTGATTTCCGGGGTCACGAGGTCAAAGGTGGGGAATTTCAGCAGCTCCGGCTATTCGCCGGGCTGACTGGCTGTGCATTCGGGGCACAGGCCGAAGATTTCCACGGTGTGCTCCACCGCGGTGAAGCCGTGCTCATTCGCGATCCGCGCGGCCCAGGCCTCGACCGCCGGTGCTTCCACTTCCACGGCCTTGCCGCAGTTCCGGCACAGCAGGTGATGGTGGTGCCCGGTGACGGCGCAGCGCCGGTACACCGCTTCGCCGTCGGCGTTGCGCAGGACATCCACCAGCCCGTCGTCGGCGAGGGACTGCAGGATCCGGTAGGAGGTCGCGAGGGACACCGCGGTGCCGCGCTCCTGGAGAATGCGGTGCAGTTCCTGGGTGCTGACGAAGTCCGCCAGGTCGTCCAGGGCGGCACTGACGGCGAGGCGCTGCTTGGTGACGCGCTGTTCCTTGCCCTGCACGGGTGCCGAGGCCGGAGCCCGGCTGCTGCCGGTGGTAGCGCCTTGGGACATCGTGGAACTCGCTTCGTCAAAAGAATTCGCGGGTGGGACTCGCTGAGTGTGGCAATGTCCAAGATTACCAGCGCCCAAGATTGCCAGCGGCGCTTCGTGGACACTGTGACGGCTGGTGCCTAGGCTGGCCGGATGAAGCTGACCAAATTTACTCACGCCTGTGTCCGCCTCGAACAGGACGGCCGGGTGCTGGTGTTTGACCCGGGCACCTTTTCGGAGACGGACCAGGCCCTGGCCGGAGCACATGCTGTGCTCATTACCCACGAGCACGCGGACCATGTGGACGTCGACGCCGTCGCCGCGGCGTTGCAGTCGAACACCACCCTTGAGCTTTTCGCCCCGGAGTCCGTGGCCGCGACGCTCCGCGGCAAGGCGCCCGACGCCGGAAGCCGCATCCATGCGGCGGGCGCGGGCGAGGAATTTGAAACGTCGGGCTTCGCCATCAGGACCTTTGGCGGCCAGCACGCCCTCATCCATCCGCAGATCCCCGTGGTGGCCAACGTCGGCTACCTCGTCGACGGCAATGTCTACCACCCGGGGGACTCCTTCGCGATCCCCGACGGCGTCGACGTCAAGACGCTGCTTGTACCCATCCACGCCCCGTGGAACAAGGTGGGCGAAGTGGTGGATTTTGTCATCGGTGTCCGCGCACCACAGGCCTTCCCGATCCACGACGCGCTCCTGAACGAGCTGGGCCGCGGCCTGGTGGAGGGGCACGTGACCCGGATCGGCGCCAAGTACGGCACCGAGTACCGGCACCTTTCCAGCGGCGATACAGCGGAGGTTTAGCCGCCGCTGGCGCCTTGGCGGGCTTAGGCCGGCGTGCTGACGGGCGGGCTGGCCGGCTGGTTTAGGCCGGCCAGACGCCGGTCCGGAAGAACTCGCCCAGCACGGCCTCGTGGGGTTCGGGATCCAGGCCGTGGGCCGCCAGCCACTCCGGGTTGTAGTAATTTCCGGCGTAGCGGTCCCCGGCGTCGCACATCAGGGTCACAACACTGCCCCGGCGGCCCTCCGCGATCATCCCGGCGATGAGCTGCCACGCGCCCCAGAGGTTGGTCCCGGTGGACGGACCCGCGTGCAGACCGGCGTGGTCCCTCAGATGCCGCATGGCCGCCACCGACGCGGCGTCGGGAACCTGGATCATGTGGTCGATCACGGCGGGCACAAAACTCGGCTCCATCCGCGGCCGGCCGATGCCCTCGATGCGGGAAGGCAATCCCGCCGCGGGTGCGGCAGCTGTAGTCCCGCCGCCAGCTGTCCCGCCGTCGGGCCGGCTGTTCCGCCAGCCCGGATAGAACGCGGAATTTTCCGGGTCGACGACGGCGAGGCCCGTCTCGTAGCGGTGGTAGCGCAGGTACCGGCCAATCGTGGCGCTGGTCCCGCCGGTGCCGGCCCCGACCACTACCCAGCGGGGGACCGGGTGCTCCTCCAGCGCCAGCTGGCCGAAGATCGATTCGGCGATGTTGTTATTCCCGCGCCAGTCCATGGCCCGTTCGGCGTACGTGAATTGGTCCATGTAGTGCCCGCCCGTGCTGCTGGCCAGATCCGCGGCGGCCTCGTAGACCTCGGAGGCGTGGTCCACCAGATGGCAGGAGCCGCCGAACTGTTCGATCAGGGCGATTTTCTCGCGGCTGGTGGTCCGGGTCATCACGGCGATGAAGGGCAGTCCCAGCAGCTGCGCAAAATAGGCTTCGGAGACGGCGGTGCTGCCGCTGGATGCCTCCACGATCGTGGTGCCTTCCCGGATCCAGCCGTTGACGAGGCCGAAGAGGAACAGGGACCGCGCCAGCCGGTGCTTGAGGCTGCCGGTGCGGTGGGTGGATTCGTCCTTCAGGTACAGCTGCACGCCCCAGTGCTCCGGGAGCGGCACCGAGTACAGGTGGGTGTCGGCTGAGCGGTTGTTTTCGGCGTTGATCCGGCGGACGGCCTCGTCGGCCCAGGCCCGGTCCTGCAGGTGCGCTGTGTTCACCGCTACAGCCTACCGGGGGCGGCGGGACGCCAAAGATAGAGTGGGGAAATGGACACCCTTCTCGATGCTGCCGCCCTCAAGGACCGGATGGACGACGCCGGCACAGCCAGCCAGCGCACAGTACTCCTCGACGTTCGCTGGGCGCTGGGGGATCCCCACGGTCACGATCACTACCTGCGCGGACACATCCCTGGGGCCGTCTTCGTGGATCTCGCCACTGAACTTGCCGGACCGGCGGAACCGGAACGCGGCAGGCATCCGTTGCCGCCGTCGGAGGAGTTCCAGGAGTCCTCGCGCCGCTGGGGCATCAACGACGGCGATGTGGTCGTAGCGTACGACGACAGCGGCAACATGGCTGCGGCCCGGCTGTGGTGGATGCTGCGCAACGCCGGCTTCAGTTCTGTGTACCTGCTCGACGGCGGCTTGGCCGCGTGGCGGGCTGCCGGGTTCGAGCTGGCGGCCGGACCCGAACAGCCCGCACCCGGCAACATCACCCTGTCCGACGGCGCCATGCCCGCGATCGACGCCGGACAAGCCGCCAGTTGGGGCCGGCGGGGGCTGCTGTTGGACGCCCGGGCGGGGGAGCGGTACCGCGGCGAAATCGAGCCCGTGGATCCCCGCGCCGGCCATATTCCGGGGGCCGTCAGTGCCCCTACCACCGGGAACCTGCGCGCTGACGGGCGCTTCCTTGCCCCGGCGGAGCTGCGGGAGCGCTTCGAACAGCTCGGTTACCGGGACGGCGTCCCCACTGCCGTGTACTGCGGATCCGGAGTGACAGCGGCCCATGAAATCGCCGCCCTCGAGATTGCCGGCTTTTCCGCTGCCCTCTATCCGGGGTCCTTTTCGGAGTGGTGCCACGGTCCCGCGAACGATGTTGTCACCGGGCCGGAACCGTACGGCGAGGACGCGGCTTCACGCTAAGGGCCAGCACGAGCACCGGACGGCCCGCTCAGGCTGCTCAGAGCGCCTCCAGTTCCTCCCCAGGCAGACCATGATTCCTAGGCTGCGGCAGCCACTTTGGGCTTTCCACGCCTGAGCGTTTTGGCTTGGTGCCGGAGCTGGCGCCGGTGGCGGGAGCCTGGCTGGTCTGTGGCTGATGGCCGAAGCGGTGTTCCGGGCAGGGGCGGCGCGGTGGAACGGTACGTGTGGCCGGTGGGGGTGGTGAGTTCGATGGTGTGCCTCGCGCCGATGCTCGAGGCGGATCCGGGTGCGGCTTCGGGGCTGGGGCGTGCTTTCCAGCCGTGGGTTTCTTTGGTGTGGTTGCAGGCTTCGCAGAGGCCGGCGGCGTTGTGCGTGGTGGTCGGGCCGCCGGTGTGCCAGGGAATGATGTGGTCCAGGTGGCGGATGGGCGCGTCGCAGTACGGGGTCCGGCAGGTATCGTCTCTGGCCTGGATGAAGCGGCGGTGCCCGGGCGGGAAGAGCCGGGCGCGGGAGTCCATGGCGATGAGCTCGCCGGTGCCGGGGTGGGTGTAGAGCCGGCGGAGCCAGGTGTTGAAGTCCCGGTCCTCGGCGTTCGTCCCGGCGCCGATGCGTTCCCGGGCCCAGCCGGCGGGGACGGTGCCGTAGCCGGGGAGCCGGGCGGGTTCGGCGCCGGCCTGGAAGAGGGTGCGGTCGGTGATGACGAGCTGGATTTCGACGCCGGTGATCCCGCCCGGGGTGCCGGTGGTGCGTTCGACCAGGGCATCGGCCATCAGCTGCCCGCGGCCCCTCGGGTCCCCGGCGGCACGGAGGGTGTCGGCGTGCCCGGTGAGGGCCTTGTAGACGGCGACGCCGGCGGTCACGGGCAGCAGGGCGGTCAGGCAGGTCATCGCATCGGGGGCCGGGCGGAGGCTGACACGCCGCCCGGTGGCGGCGTGCGCGGCGCGTTCGGTGACGGAGCGGGGGTCACTCCGGTACGCGGCGGCCCGGGCCGCGGCGACCAGGGACCGGTCACCGGCCCCGGCGAACGTCCCGGCGTCGGCGGCGAGGTCGGCGTCGACGGCGGCCCGGTCCGCGGCGCTCAGGCACGCGGTTTCGCGCACCAGCAGGGTGGCGCGCCATTCGTTCAGCTGCCCGGTTTCCAGGGCGGCGAGGGTGTGCGGCATTTCGGTGATCAGGGCTTTGGCCAGGCCCAGGAGCCGGCCGCCCCTGGCGGGGGATTCGTGCCGGGCCAGGGCGATCTGCGCGCCGATCCCGGTGCCGAGCTTCTCGGGCGGGACCCCGAGCCGGGCTTGTTCGCGGCGTTGGAGCAGGTCGAGGGCCACGGCGAGCCGGGCCTGTTCCGCGGACGCGGCGGATTTCCAGTCTTCCAGTTCCCGGATCCGGTCAATGATCCCGGCACTGTCCGTGGGCGGACAGCCTAAGTCCACCGGTCCGGCGGCCAGCCGGCCCGCGACGGCCGCCTCCCTGGTGCCCGGAATGGCGGCGGCATCGCCCGCGGCGGGGCCGAAGCCGGCGTCGCCGTGTCCTGCCGGAACCACTTCGGGCCCCTGATTGCCGTCCATGAATTAAGTGTCCCTGCGGGCTATGACATTTATGGCCCGCCGGAGCCGTTCCACGGCTTCGGAAGCCACTAGCGACCTATCAGATCCGAATGTCCACTGCTTGCCGTTCATGGTTCAAGTCTCCCTCGGAGGTGCGACAGAAGGGCGCCCGACGTACCGGCGGTGGGCTGAAGTGATCGTGGCAACGCACCCAGCGGCGCCGCGACTCGAGGGGGCTGTGTCCTTCAACGCCGAGTCCTTCGGGGCTGCGTCCTTCAGCGCCGCGAGGTTGTATCGCCGACGTATGGGTCTCTGTTTTCCGTCCGCGCTTCAAGTGTCCCTGTGGGCTACGACATTTAGTCCGGGGATAAAGGAGGCTGCCTCATGTCTGTTGCGGATCCTGAAGGGTGCCTGCGTGAAACCGCATCTGGAAGTTGGAGAGTGCAAAGTCTTTGAGTTTGTTGTCGTTGATCAGCTGGGCAGCGGCTGCAACCTGCAGGGGCAGCGATGCCCGGTGAATCCTTGCCCTGGCGATCGTCTCCCTGTCCGCTATGTCGGAGACCCGGGCCGAGCCGAACGTTCCGATGAGGGGTGCGAGGTCAAGCGCGGGGTCGCCAACGCAGACGTTGTCGAGGTCTATGACACCTGAAAGCTGATCTCCACACCACATGATGTTGTGCAGCCCAAAGTCGCCGTGCACTAGTGAGGTCTCAACTCCTGTTTCTTCTTCCAGTACTTCCTCAACAGCTCGCCGGGCAGCGGTCTTAGCGGCCTTATCTAAAGGTTGGATGATCCGGTCGACAATGGCTGGCCATTGCTGCCCTCCGCACCACTGCCTGACGGGCCGGAGCTGGCCGCGAGGACTCGCAGCTTCCCGGAGACCGGCCAGGACGCGTTCCAACGGCCCCCTAGCCTGCTCCCAGGAGATGCCAGACCGATGTTCGCCCGGGATGCAACTGCTGACCTGCGCAGACCATGAAGGCCCCGAAAGCGGTTCGGACATGGCCAGAGGGATACGGAACGGAAGATCCACGTCTCCTAATGTCCTGAGGTTCTGATGCTCGCTGTGAGTCCGCGAAGCGTGGCCTGCGCCGCGCGCTACGCGCACCACGGCAGAGGTGCTGAGGACGGCGACATGGTGGAAAGCTCCGTGCTTGAAGGTGGCATCATTCCATTCCAGATGCGGCCACGCGCTCTCGACGGGCGGCCAGAGCGCTGAGGTGTCGGGATCGAGGGTATTCACGACCGCCAGTCTCTCAGGCACAGCCGCCCATCGCCTGAGTTGGCGCGTGAGACTGGCTGCGGCTCCGCCCCCTGGACAACCACGTGACCCGCAGTGTGGCCCCGCACCCCAAAGTGGAATACATCCCGGGACCGGGGGTAGCGTCAATGTATGACACCTGGACGTCCCGTACCCCCGCCCCTTGCCAAGCCGCTACCGGATTTGGACACCACAAACACCAAATCCGCCACCGCGGACAGCGCCGCGCAGACCGCCGGACCCACACTCGCTGCTGCGTACGGTGCCACCTCACCGGACAGCGGGCTTGTTCCCTTGACCGTGTCCCGACGGGCGCCGAAGGCGGACGACGTCGAGATCGGCGTCGAATTCTGCGGACTGTGCCACTCGGACGTGCACGCCACCCGGGGCGAATGGGGCGGCGACACCTACCCGTTGATCCCGGGCCACGAGATCGTCGGCCGGGTCACCCGGCTCGGTTCCGCCGTCGACGACTTCACGGTGGGTGAGCGCGTGGGCGTGGGCTGCATCGTGGACTCCTGCCGCGAGTGCGACAGCTGCCTGGACGGCCTCGAGCAGTACTGCGAAAACGCCGCGGTGGGAACCTACGGGGCGAAGGATGCCCGCAACGACGGCGCCATCACCCAGGGCGGGTATGCCACGTCGATCGTGGTGGACCGCCACTATGTCCTGCGGGTGCCGGAAGCACTGGACCCCGCCGCCGCGGCGCCCCTGCTGTGCGCCGGCATCACCACATATTCGCCCCTGAACCACTTCGAAGTCGAGGAAGGCGACGTCGTCGGCGTCGTCGGACTGGGCGGTCTCGGCCATATGGCCGTCAAGATCGCCAAGGCCATGGGGGCCGAGGTCAAGGTCTTCACGACGTCGGAGAAGAAGTTCGCCGCAGCGCGCGAGCTGGGCGCCGACGACGTCATCCTCTCCACCGACCCGGCCGCGATGGAAGCCGCGAACCGCAGTATCGACGTCATTATCGACACTGTCGCCGCACCGCACGACCTCAACCCCTACCTCCGCACGCTGGGCCTGGACGGTGTGCTGTTCCAGCTGGGCCTGCCCGCCGAAGTGATGCCGCCCGTCAACCCCGGGGTGCTGATCCGGCGCAGGATCGCCTATGCGGGTTCGCTGATCGGCGGCATCGCCGAGACGCAGGAGATGCTGGACTTCTGCGCCGAGCACGGCGTGGTGTCCGACGTTGAGGTGGTCGGCGCGGACCAGCTCAACGAAGCCTACGACCGCATGGTGGCAGGCGACGTCAAGTACCGTTTTGTCCTGGACGTCAGTACCCTGGGGTCCCCGGCAGAAAAGGCGGACGCATGAGCACTCTCTTCACCAAAATCATCAACGGCGAGATCCCGGGCCGCTTCGTCTGGCGCGAGGACGACGTCGTGGCGTTCCTGACCATGGGCCCGCTGGCCGACGGCCACACCCTCGTGGTGCCCACCGAGGAAGTGGACCGCTGGACGGATGCCTCGCCCGAGGTCCTCGGCCGGGTCATGGAGGTTGCCCGCAAGATCGGCGCGGTCCAGGTGGAGGTGTTCGACGCCGCCCGGGCCGGGCTGATCGTGGCCGGCTACGAAATCAACCACATGCACGTCCACGTGTGGCCATCGAACTCAATGGCGGACTTTGATTTCGGCTCCGTGGACCAGCACCCGGATCCGGCCAGGCTGGACGCCAACGCGGAGAAGCTCCGCGAAGGCCTCCGCACGGCCGGCCACGCGGAGCACGTCCCGGCCGCCTAGGTCCCGCCCGGACATTCCCGGCCGCCAGTGCTGGCGCCGGCGCAGCACCCTCAGGGGTCTACGCCGGCGCCAGCACTTTGTTAAGGGCGGCCCGGATACGCTTTTCGGACACCGAATAGGCGGTCCCGAGTTCGACGGCGAAGAGGCTCACCCGCAGTTCCTCGATCATCCAGCGCACGTGGGTTAACTCCGCGCCCGCCCGCCGCCCTGGCAGCAGCGCGGACACGGCGTCGTCGTAGTCGTCCTCCAGGGCCTGGACCGCGGACATGTGCTGGGCGTCCCGCTGCACGTTGCCCGGCAGCTTCTCGAGGCGCTTTTCGATGGCCGCGAGATAGCGGGGCAGCTGGCTGAGCTGGGCGTAGCCCGTGCGTGCCACGAAACCCGGATACACCAGCTGCTCGAGCTGGCTCTTGACGTCGTTGAGCGCGCTGATCAGGGCCAGGCTCGTGGTGCCCTTGAGCTGCTTTTCGATCCGCCGGGTGCTGGCCAGGATGCGTTCGACGACGGCGGTGACAGTGAAGACGGTGTCGATCAGCTCCGCCCGGACGCTCTCGTAGAGCGCCTTGAACGATCCCTCGTCCCACGGCAGCGGGGCCGGCGTGAGTTTGTCGATGGCGGCCAGGGCGCAGTCGGCGATCAGCGCGGCCACGGAACCATGCGGGTTCTGGCTGAACGTCAGTTTCTCGGTGTTGTTCAGGTGCTCCAGGACATAGCGGTCCGGCGGCGGCACTTTCAGGGCCAGGAGCCGGATGACCCCGCCGCGCATGGCTTCCTGCTGTTCCGACGGCGTCTGGAACAGCCGCAGCGCCACGGACGTTCCCTCGTCCACCAGGGCCGGATAGCCGGTGACGGTGTGCCCGCCAACGGTTCCCTGGACCTGGCGCTGGACGGTTCCAAAGGTCCAGTCCTTGAGCCCGGACATTTCGGTGAACCCGCCCGGCGCCGCGGCAACGGCCAGGGCGGCCGACGGGGACCTGCCGGCCCGTGATGAACGCGCGCCATCCTTGCCGTTCGCGCCGGCTTTCGCCTTCGCCGCGGCATTTCCCTTGGATTGGGGTGCCGTGGTGCCCGGGGTGGCACCGAGGGATTCCGCGATGGCCCGGCGGGTGGCTGGGGCCAGCCGCTCCTGCAGCGCGGTCAGGTCCTTGCCTTCATCCAGCAACTTGCCGCGGGAATCCACCACGCGGAAGCTGACCCGCAAATGCGACGGGACGGCGTCCCAGTTCCAGGAGCCCGGCGGAATGACCTGTCCGCGGATCCGGCGCAGCACCAGTTCCAGCGACGGTTCGAGCTCGTCCGTGACGGGATCGAAGTCCGCTTCCAGGGCCGCGACGGCCTGGCGTGCCACATCCGGGGCAGGAACGAAGTTCTTGCGGATCTGCTTCGGCAGCGACTTGATCAGCGCCGTGACAAGCTCCACCCGCTGCCCGGGGATCAGCCAGCGGAAGGCGGCGTCGTCGAGCTGGTTCAGGAACAGCACCGGGACCTCGGCGGTGACGCCGTCGGACGGATTTGGCGCCGAACCGGGCGCCACGGGGTGGAACTCGTAGCTCAGCGGCAGCTCGAAGCCCTTGTGCAACAAGGTCTTGGGATAGGCCGAATCGTCCAGGGCCGCGGCGTCCTCGCTGATCAGCAGGGACTGGTCGAAGTCGAGCAGCGTGGGATCCTGCTGCCGTGCGTCCTTCCACCACTTGTCGAAGTGCCGCTCCGAGACGACCTCCGCGCCGATCCGGGCGTCGTAGAACTCGAACAGTGTCTCGTCGTCCACCAGGATGTCGCGGCGCCGCAACCGGGCCTCGAGCTCCTCGACTTCGTGCAGCAGCGCGCGGTTGCGGTGGAAGAACTTGTGGTGGGTCTGCCAGTCGCCTTCAACCAGGGCATGGCGGATGAAGAGCTCGCGGCAGAGCTCCGGATCCACCTTGCCGTAGTTGATCCGCCGGCTCGGGATGATGGGCACGCCGTACAGCGTGACCTTTTCGTGGGCCATCACCGCGCCCATCTTCTTTGACCAGTGCGGCTCGCTGTAGCTGCGCTTGACCAGGTCGGGGGCCACCTGTTCGGCCCAGAGCGGATCGAACTTCGCCGCGACGCGGGCCCAGAGCCGGCTCGTCTCGACGAGCTCGGCGGCCATCACGAACGTGGGTGACTTCTTGAACAGTGCCGAACCCGGGAAGATCGCGAAGCGGCTGCCGCGGGCGCCGGCGTACTCGCGCTTGCGCTCGTCGAGGATGCCGACGTGGCTCAGCAGCCCCGAGAGCAGGCTGATGTGGATGCCGTCGTGGTTGCCCACCGGATCGGCAAGGCGCTTGTTGTCCAGGCTGATGCCCAGCGGGCGGGCCAGCTGGCGGAGCTGGGCGAACAGGTCCTGCCACTCCCTGACCCGCAGGTAGTTGATGAACTCGTTGCGGCAGAGCCGGCGGAACGCCGTGGAGGACAGTTCCTGCTGCTTCTCCTGCAGGTAGTTCCACAGGTTCAGGTAACCGGTGAAATCCGAGTTCTCGTCCCGGAAGCGGGCGTGCTTCTCCGCGGCGAGCTGCTGCTTGTCTGTTGGACGCTCGCGCGGGTCCTGGATGGTGAGCGCGGCGGCCAGGATCATGACCTCCCGGACACAGCCCCGCTTTCCGGACTCCACGATCATCCGGCCGAGCCTGGGGTCCACCGGCAGCTGGGCCAACTGCTGCCCGACGGCGGTGAGCCCGCTTCCGGGACGGCCGGAACCGCGGCGCTGCCCGCCGTCGCGCTGCCCGCCGTCGTCCGTTGGCTCCTGCCGCGCGGCGGTCAGGGCGCCGAGCTCGCGCAGGAGACTGACGCCGTCGTTGATGGCGCGCGAATCCGGCGGCTCGACGAACGGGAAGTTCTCCACGTCCTTCGGTCCGCGGGCCACGCCCATGGCGGTCATCTGCAGGATGACGGCCGCGAGGTTGGTGCGCAGGATCTCCGGATCCGTGAACAGCGGCCGCGACTCGAAGTCCTCCTCGGAGTACAGCCGGATCGCGATACCGTCGGAAACGCGGCCGCAGCGGCCCGAGCGCTGGTTGGCCGAAGCCTGGGAGACGCGCTCAATCGGCAGGCGCTGGACCTTGGTCCGGTGCGAGTAGCGCGAGATCCGGGCCGTGCCGGTGTCGATCACGTACTTGATGCCGGGGACCGTCAGCGAGGTTTCGGCGACGTTGGTGGCAAGTACGATCCGGCGCTTGCTGCCGGGGTGGAAAACCTTGTGCTGCTCCTGCAGGCTCAACCGGGCGAAGAGGGGAAGGACCTCGGTGCCCGCGAGGCGCCGGTTGGACTGGATGCGGGCGTTGAGGGCCTCCGCCGCGTCGCGGATTTCGCGCTCGCCGGAGAAGAAGATCAGGATGTCGCCGTGGGCTTCCAAGGCGAGCTCGTCGACGGCGTCGCACACCGCATCGAGCGGGTCGCGGTCCTCCTCGAGTTCGTCGTCCGCCGCGGCACCTTCTCCGGCTCCATCTTCGGCGCCGCCGGCCGGCTGGGAAAGCGGCCGGTAGCGGATTTCCACCGGGAAGGTCCGGCCCGACACCTCGATGATGGGGGAGGGCTCCTCGTCGCTGCCGAAGTGCTTGGCGAAGCGCTCCGGATCGATGGTGGCCGAGGTGATGATGATCTTCAGGTCCGGGCGCTGCGGCAGGATGCGCTTGAGGTAGCCGAGGATGAAGTCGATGTTGAGGCTGCGCTCGTGCGCCTCGTCAATGATGATGGCGTTGTACTTGCGCAGCAGCCTGTCGCGCTGGATCTCCGCCAGCAGGATGCCGTCGGTCATGAGTTTGACCTTGGTGGACCGGCTGACCTCGCCGGTGAAGCGGACCTGGAAACCGACTTCCTGGCCGATTTCGACGCCGAGTTCCTCCGCGATGCGCTCGGCCACGGTGCGGGCCGCGAGACGGCGGGGCTGGGTGTGGCCGATCAGCCCGTTCTCGCCCAGGCCGAGCTCAAGGCACATCTTGGGGATCTGGGTGGTCTTACCCGAGCCGGTCTCGCCGGCGATGATGGTCACCTGGTTGGCCGCGATGGCGGCCATAAGATCTTCGCGGCGCTCGGAGACCGGCAGCTCGGCGGGGTAGGAAATATGCAATGTCATGGCTGGAGACAGTCTACTGGGGTGGACTGTCCGCTGGGGTGGCGGCGGCTGTGCGGTCCTTCTATCGGGTCCGGCTGCTGCGGCCGGGCTGTTCCGTTGCTGCTTCAGGCCCGGCGCATAGTGAGGGCCCGGCTTGATGAGCCGGGCCCGATGGGCGTGTGGGCAAAACGTGCGCGGACTTAGAAGTTCCGCAGGGTGTAGTTGACGCTCGGCAGGTCCCGGGCCATCCAGTACTCTTCCGAGCGGACGGGCGGGGTGTGACCGAGGCCGTCCTTCCGCAGGGCGGAGATGGTGGCTGCGAGGCCGGCGATGATCAGGACGATGACGGCGATTCCGAGGAGTTCCATACCTCTATGGTTCTCCGGTCCAAGAACTAAAAAAAGTGGCAGAAATGCCCAAAAAGCTACAATTTCTGCCACTGTTCTGTCAGGATGAAGTCATGATCAAATCAGTGGCAATGATCGTGGTTCCCAACTTCTCGATCTTCGAGTTCGCGACGGCTTTCGAGGTCTTCGGCATCGACCGCTCGGACCGCGGAAACGGCGTGCCCGCGTTCGATTTCCGCGTCTGCGCGCCCGAGCCGGGCGACGTCCCGCTCAAGTCCGGCCTGTCCATGCACGTCGGTCTCGGGCTGGAAGCAACTGCCGACGCCGACCTTGTGGTGATGGCGCCGTACGGCCGGGACGAGGACGTTCCCGAATCCGTCTTGGAGGCGCTGCGGGCGGCCCATGCCCGGGGCGCCTGGGTGATGTCCATTTGTTCCGGTGCCTTTGCCCTGGCCCGGGCAGGCCTGCTCGATGGCCGCCGATGCACCACGCACTGGCATTACTCCCAGGAACTGGCCAGCCGATACCCGGCCGTGCTGGTGGATGAAAATGTCCTCTACGTCGAGGACGGCCGGATCATCACGAGTGCCGGCACGGCCGCGGGGATCGATGCCTGCCTGCACCTGGTCCGCGTGGAGTTCGGCGCCAAGGTGGCCGCCGCCATCGCCCGGGACATGGTGGTCCCTCCGCACCGGGACGGCGGCCAGGCCCAATACATCGACCGGCCCATTCCGCAGTGCGGCTCGGAACCCATGGAGCAGCTGCTGCAGTGGATGGTCCGGCACCTGGACGAGGAACACGCAGTCAACGAGCTGGCGGCCAGGGTCCATATGTCGCCGCGGACATTTGCGCGGCGCTTCCGTGCGGAAACGGGGGCCACCCCGGCGGCCTGGCTCAATTCCCAACGGGTGCTCCGTGCCCAGGAGCTGCTGGAAACCACGGAGCTCAATATCGACGAAATCGCGAGGGAATCCGGCTTCGGACATTCGGTCCTGTTGCGGCACCACTTTACGAAGGCGCTGGACACCAGCCCGCAGTCCTACCGGCGCACTTTCCGCGGGCACCTGGCCACGGCGTAGCGGGCCCCGGCCCGGCAGGAGCGGCTAGGCAAAGCCCGGCGGCGCCGATTCCTCGGCCGCGGCCCGTGCGCATTCGACGAGGTCGCGCCACGGGCCCGTCAGTTCACGCTCGGGCAGGACCGCCCGCCGTTGATCGGCCCGGATGCTGTACATGAACCGGTCCGGCTGGCCGGATGTCCCGCTGGTCCCGGCGACGTCGTCCCAGGGGCAGGCCTCAATCAGCGGCTGCCACCGGTCGGTGTCCTCGGGCGGCTCGGGCCGGACGGTCCACGTCCTTTTCATTCCGGCCACGCCGCCACTGCGCTGGACAGTTATCTTCATCGGACTCGGACCTTCATCGGACTCGGATCTGCAGGGGCCTGGGCTTATCGTCGGGCTCCCGGGAGCTTGACCTTCACAGTTTCCCACGCGGAGCGCACGGCGTCATGTTCCTTGGAATCCTCGCCGAAAAGCTCCTTGGCAGAGGCGGCTGTTGCCTTGGCGAAGGCACCGAACGTGGCGGTGGGGGACAGCTTGCCGCCCGTCAGGGTCTCGTACCAGATCTGTGCCGGTGCGTCCCAGGCATTGCCGCCGAGGGCGGTGGCCACCAGGCAGAACGCGCGGTTGGGGATGCCGGAGTTGATGTGCACGCCGCCGTTGTCCGCACTTGTGCGCACGTAGCCGTCCATCGAGTCCGGCTGCGGGTCCTTGCCGAGCACGTCGTCGTCGTAAGCCGTTCCCGGAGCCTTCATGGAACGCAAGGCGGCCCCCTGCACCTGGTCCGTGAAGAGGCCTTCACCGATCAGCCAGCTGGCCTCCGCCGTCGACTGCTTCCGCACGTACTGCTCAACGAGGGCACCGAAGACATCGGACATCGATTCGTTCAGGGCGCCGGCCTGGTTGCGGTAGACCAGCCCGGCCGAGTACTGGGTCACGCCGTGGGTGAGCTCGTGGCCAATGACGCTCAGGGATTTCGTGAACCGCCCGAAGACCTGGCCGTCACCGTCGCCGAAGACCATTTGCTGGCCGTCCCAGAATGCGTTGTCGTACAGGCGGCCGTAGTGGACCGTGGCATCGAGGTGCAGGCCTTTGCCGTCGATCGAGTTGCGTCCGAAAGCCTCGGCGTAGAGGCGGTGGGTGTGCCCCAGCCCGTCATAGGCCTCGTCGGCGGCGGGGTCGCCGGTGGGCGGTTCGCCTTCTTTGCGGACCACGCTGCCGGGCAGCTTCTCGGTGGACTTGGCGTCGTAGACCGTCCGTTCCGGCGGGGACGGCTTGAGCTCCCGCAGGCCCGGACGGCTGCCGGGCCCGGGCACTGCGCGAGAGGCCTGGAACCCCGGGACGTGTTGCAGGGCCTGCTTTGCCCCGTGGGCGGCCCTGGAGAGCTCCGGCTTTTGCTGTGCGGCCAGCCTGCGGAGCAAATAGGGCGGAACGATGGAACAGTGCACAGTTGAGAAGAACACTTGAGACCCCCTTCATGCTTCGGAGCCGGCAGGGTAGCCCGCCACCGATGAAAACAGCCTACGAGGGAGCACCGACAATCGGCAGGGGCAAAGCCGCTGGATTTCCGCGATCTTTGGGCGGGATTCAGGGCACAAAAAAACCCCGCCGTTTCAATGAAACAGCGGGGTTTGCCGGCGATGCCGGTATTTTGTGCCCTCGATTGGAATCGAACCAACGACCTTCTGCTCCGGAGGCAGACGCTCTATCCCCTGAGCTACGAGGGCAGTCAGGGTTCCTGCCGTTACCGGCGGGACGTCCTAGAGCTTAGCAGGAAGGTGGCCTCCAACGGAAAACCATGGAAAACGGTCGCTCATTTGTGGAGTCAAGTGGCGGTCCAACGCGGCCTATGTGCGGGGTCCGCAGCTTGGCCGATCCCGCGGATTGGCCGGTCCGCTCAGTAGCGGCGTCAGTAGCCGGTGAACGTATCCACATGGACCCGGCGGGCGCCCGCGCCACGCGCCGCGGCCCGCAGCGAACGCACGCTGGCGGGCGAGCCGGAGATGAAGACTTCCCGGCCGCCGATGTCCGGCACCAGGTCCTTGAGGGCCGCCGCGTCAATCCTTCCGGCGCCTGCGTCCTCCATGTTGGCCGGCGGCGCCGAACCGTCGGCCAGCCGGGCCACGATGCGCGCCCCCGAGCGCTGGAGCTCCTCGGCGTAGCCCAGTTCGGCGGCACTCTTGGCCAGGTACAGCAGGACAACGTCGCGGTCCCCGGCCGGTTTGCCGGCCGACGCCCCGGCCAGCTGGGCCACATACGGGGTGATCCCGATTCCGGCCGCGACGAGCAGCACGGGGGTGGCCGGGTCCCGGGGCAGGACAAAGTCGCCGCTCACCGTGGTGGCGGTGAGCCAAGCGCCGGGTGCCAGGGACAGCAGCGATCGCTTGGCTGAGGACACCGGTTCGGCCGTCCCCACCCCGATCGTCAGCAGGGAGGCTCCGGGTGCGCTGGTCAGGCTGAACACGCGCCGGATTCCCTTGCCATCACCCTTCCCATCGCCCCTGGCGGCGCCAGCGTCGCCGGCCGTGTCCGGGGGCAGGTGCAGCTCCAGGGCCTGTCCGGGAGCGAAGCGCACCGGACGTTCCGGGCGGAAGCTGAATTCCGTCGTCGTGGGCGTCAGCGGACGGCTCGCGACGAACGCCAGCCGGACCCCGCCCCGCTGTCCGACGGCGAAGGCAAGCGCGTTGCCCGCGAGCAGCGCCAGCTCGGGGGAGTTGGCCACAAACCCCAGGTTGTAGGGGACGGCAAACAGTGCCCCGACGACGGCGGCCAGCGCCAGCTGCTGCCAGCGCCGCGGGGGCAGGGTGAGCGGCTCGGTGAGCATGAACCCGACGAAGAACAGCACCGGCCGCTGCGCGAGCGTCTGCCACAGGGCCTCGGGGAGATTCATCCCGGCCTGGAGCAGATCGGCGGCCACGATGGACACGGCAACCACGGTGAAGACGGCGGCCATGGCGAACTTCCGGGTCCGGTAGAGCACCAGCAGCACCCCTGGCAGCACCAGCCAGAGCATGGCCGGCGTCGCGGCCCACCAGGTGGCAATGTTGAGCCCGGTCAGCCCGGCGAGGAACGCGCCCGCCGCGGCCGGATTGAAGATGTGCCGGCCGCGCCAGGCCAGCGCGTACTTCGAGGCCGAGGCCAGTACGCAGGCCAGGGCGACGCCGGCGATCTCCGCCAGCTGGAGGCCCTGGGTCAGCTCGCTGGGCCAGAAAAGGAAGTACAGCAGCAGGCCGGTGATGAGTGAGGATTCCGTGTGCGGCCGCACATGGAACAGTGCGGCCAGCCCCTGGCTGGAGGCGTACGTCAGGCCAAGGCACAGGGCAAGGTGGGCCAGCATTTCCGGCAGCCCGAACGTCAGCCAGCCCAGCACATTGAGCAGCAGGCTGTAGCCGGCCAGGACGGCCAGGACCCACAGCACCAGCCGGTACATCGTGAGCCGGCCCAAGGCGGTGTCCAGCCTCGAGCCGAGGGCGGTGGTGGTGATGGCAGTCATGAGAACAGGGCCCCTTCGAAGTCGGCTGAATATTCCGCGTGCCCGTCCGCATAAACCGTGAGCCAGGCGCAATCGAACTCCTGCTCCAGCCGCGGACCGTCGACAAAGAACAACGCAGTGGCCAGCGCATCCGCCACCATCGCGGTCCCGGCCATGGCCCAGCTGGCGACAACGGTACGCACCGGCGCTCCCGTGGTGCCGTCCAGGACATGATGGAACCCGTCGCCCCAGGCGCGCCGGTTGGCGGCGGAAGCGCACAGGGCACCGGCCCCCAGCTGGACGGTGCCGATTGCCCGGGTGGGATCGTAGGGGTGCTCGAGGGCAACCGCCACCGGATCCGGCCCCGGATTCAGCAGGTCCCCGCTGGCATCGATGAAATGCCCGGCGCAGCCGCCGTCCCGGAGCTGGGCGGAGAGCAGATCGGCCAGCTGGCCCTTTCCGGCCGCGCCGACGTCGATCACCACCGGAACCGTGGTGGTCAGCGCGGTGCCCTGCCAGTCCAGCGCATCCTCCCACCGGGGCGCGGGAAGCGGCGCGCCGCCCGGGCGCAGGGTGTAGGTGGCGTCGTAGCCCAGGCGCTCCAGGCTCCCGCCGATGAGCGGGGTCATCGCACCCCCGGTGAGCCGGTACAGGGTGCCGTACAGCTCGCCCAGGGCGGCCCCTTCGGCGGGCAGCTCAATGCGGCCAGGCGTCCGGGCTGCGTCGGCAATGAGCGCATCGGGGCGGAACCGGGACCACGCGGCGTCGTACTCCGCCACCGTGGCGAGCAGGCCGCGGCGGAGCTCGCCGGAGAGCCGGGACGGGGTGGAAATCTCCCAGCGGGTCCCGATCCCGTCAAAGCTGAAGTGCGCCCAGCCCGGATGCGCCACGATTCCTCTGTCCCTTGTTGCGCTATTGGGCCTGTGACTTGATCTTCGCCACGGCCTGGTTGAAGCCGCCGCTGGTCAGCGAGGATCCGGCCACTTTGGAAACCTTGATCTCGTCGAGCTTCTTGCCAACAACCTGGGACTGGATGCCGCCGGCGAACTCGCCCTGGAACTTTCGGGTGTTCGGATTCGAGGGGTGCTGCGTGATCTTCACGTCGGACACGGCACCGCCGGCCAGCGTCAGCTCCACGCCCACGGTCTCAGTGCCGTTGGGGGAGGTGTAGTTCCCGTCGGCGCTGTACGTGCCGTCCTTGTAGGAACCGGTACCGGCGGTCCCGGAAGCTGCGGGCGGCGCGGCCTCTGCGGCCGGGGCCTGCGCAGAAGGGGCGCAGCCAGCCGCAGTTCCGGCCACGGAGAGGCCGGCAATGCCGACGAGGACGCTTTTGCGGAAGGCGGTATTCATGCGGGACTCGATTCTTTGCGGGGATCGGACAGCGAACAATGTGGAGGCACTGACACGGTTGCAGACGTTGAATTCAGGGTAACGGTTCACCCTTGGTGCGAGGCATCGAAGACCTTGGGTATTCCCGTAACCGGCCCCGCCGTCATGCCGGGTGCCAGATTCCGCCGCACTCCGGGCCCACCGGTAGGCTAGAACTGTGACCCCAGAAGAACTCTCCCTCGCCATATCCGCCTGCCTGAAGGACGCCGTTGCCGCCGGTGACATAGCCCTCTCCGCGGCCGACATCCCGGATGAGGTGCGCGTGGAGCGCCCCAAGAACAGGGACCACGGGGACTGGGCCACCAACGTCGCCCTCCAGTTGGCCAAAACGGCGGGCACCAACCCGCGGGAGTTCGCGTCCGTCCTGAGCGCCCGGCTCAAAACGATCGACGGCGTGTCCGCGGTGGACATCGCCGGCCCCGGCTTCCTGAACATCACCGTGGACGCCGCTGCCGCCGGTGCCCTCGCCAAGGCGATCGTCGAGGCCGGTGCGGCCTACGGCACCAACACCGCGCTCGCCGGGCACGTGGTCAACATGGAATTCGTCTCGGCCAACCCCACCGGCCCGCTGCACATCGGCCACACCCGCTGGGCCGCCCTCGGCGACGCGATCGCCCGCGTCCTCCGGGCCTCCGGTGCCGACGTCACTGCCGAGTACTACATCAACGACGCCGGATCCCAGATGAACGTGTTCGCGAACTCCGTGTTCGCGAGGCTGCACGGCCTGGACGTGCCCCAGGGCGGCTACCCGGGCCAGTACATCGCGGACCTCGGCCACGAGGTGCTCACCGAGCACCCGGACATCCGCGAACTCACCGAAGTGGCGGCCCTGCCGGTGATCCGGGGCGCCGCCTACAAGGCGCAGATGCATGACATCAAGCAGACGCTGGCCGTGTTTGGCGTCGACTTCGATGTCTACTTCTCCGAGCAGGAGCTCCACGACGCCGGCGCGATCGAGGACGCCGTCGCCCGCCTGCGCGAACAGGGCCACGTGTTCGACGACGGCGGCGCGGTCTGGCTGCGCACCACCGACTTCGGCGATGACAAGGACCGCGTGATGGTCCGCGCAAACGGTGAGCCCACGTACTTCGCCGCCGACGCCGCCTATTATCTGTCCAAGAAGGACCGCGGCTACACCGAGAAGATCTACCTCCTCGGCGCCGACCACCACGGCTACATCAACCGGCTCAAGGCCATCGCGGCAGCCGCCGGGGACGACCCCGAGGTCAACATCGAGGTCCTGATCGGCCAGCTGGTCTCCGTCAACGGCGCCAAGCTATCCAAGCGCGCCGGCAACATCATCGAGCTCAAGGACCTCATCTCCTGGCTCGGCAAGGACGCCGTCCGGTACTCGCTGGCCCGGTTCCCCGCCGATTCGCCGCTGACGCTGGACCCGGAGCTGCTGAAGAAGCACAGCAACGAAAACCCGGTGTTCTACGTCCAGTACGCCCACGCCCGCTCCCGCGGCGCCGCCCGCAACGCCGTGGCCGCCGGCGTGGAGCGCCGCGTGGACGGCATAGACAGCTTCAACGCCGCCCTGCTGGAGCACCCCACCGAAAACGAGCTGCTCTCGCACCTGGGCAGCTATCCCTCGATCGTGGCCAAGGCCGCCGAGCTGCGCGAGCCGCACCGCGTGGCCCGCCACCTCGAAGTGATCGCCGGCGCCTACCACCGCTGGTATGACGCCTGCCGCGTGGCGCCGCAGGGCGAGGAACCCATCACCGACACCAACCGCACCAGGCTGTGGCTCAACGACGCCACCAGCCAGGTGCTGGCCAACGGACTGGAACTGCTGGGCGTCTCGGCGCCGGAACGGATGTAACCGCCATGAGCGCAAATTCAGGACAGTCCCCGCTCGCCCCGGACTGGCTCGAGGTCCCCGCCGACCTCAATGCCCTCCACGAACCGCTGTGGGCGGGCGGTGTTGCGCGCAACGACGACGGCGAGCTCACCATCGAGGGGCTGACGGTCAGTGAGCTTCAGCGCCAGTACGGCACGCCGCTGTTCGTGCTGAGCGAGACCGACTTCCGGGCCCGGGCCCGGGCGTTCAGCGACGCCTTCAACGACGCCTTCGCCGATATTTGCGGGGGAGTGGACGTCTACTACGCCGGCAAGTCCTTCCTGTGCACCTCCGTGGTCCGCTGGGTCGAGGAAGAGGGGCTGCGCCTGGACACGGCGTCCGGCGGCGAACTCGCCGTGGCCTTCCGCGCCGGCATCCCCGGCGCCGACGTCGCCCTGCACGGGAACAACAAGTCCGACGGCGAAATCCACCGGGCGCTGGACATGCAGCTGGGACGGATCGTGGTGGACAGCCTCGACGAGCTCGAACGCGTCGCGGCGATCGCCGCCAACCGGGGCGACACCGCCAGGGTCATGCTGCGGCTGACCCCCGGAGTGCACGCCCACACCCACGAATTCATCGCCACGGCCCACGAGGACCAGAAATTCGGCCTGTCCATGGCCGGGGACTCCACGGACCAGGCCGGACTGTCCGCCGCAGAGGAAGCCGTGGCCGCGGCCACCGGGCACGCCAGCATCGAACTGCTGGGCCTGCACTGCCACATCGGCTCGCAGATCTTCGAACCGGACGGCTTCGCCCTCGCCGCCGAGCGGCTGCTGGACTTCCTGGCAGCGATGCAGTCGAAGTACTCCATCGTGCTGCCCGAGCTTGACCTCGGCGGCGGCTACGGCATCGCCTACACCCCCGTGGACACCCCGCGCCCGGCCGCCGAAATCGCGCAGGCGATGGCCGCCGTCGTCCGTTCCAAATGCGCTGCCCTCGGCATAACCGCCCCCCGGATTTCGATCGAACCGGGCCGCGCGATCGTCGGAAGCACCACCTTTACGCTGTACGAGGTCGGCACGCTCAAGACCGTCCGGGTGGATTCCCCGGCCACGGCTGGTGCCGCGGCCGGCGACGACGGAGCCGGGGACGTTACGCACCCCCGCCGCTATGTGTCGGTGGACGGCGGGATGAGCGACAACCCCCGGCCGGTGCTGTACGACGCGGATTATTCGGCGATTCTCGCCTCGCGGAGCTCCGACGCGGCGCCGCAGCTGTCCCGAGTGGTGGGCAAACATTGCGAGAGCGGCGACATAGTTGTTAGAGATGTATATCTGCCCGAGGACGTGGCAGCCGGTGATCTGCTTGCTGTACCGGGGACCGGCGCCTACTGCTGGGCCCTGTCAAGCAACTACAACTATCTGGCCCGGCCGGGCGTTATCGCTGTCAGCGACGGATCTGCCCGGCTCATTGTCCGCGGGGAAACCGAAGAAGATTTGCTCAACCGCGACATGGGAGTCTGAATGTCTGAATTGCGAACCCTGAAAGTGGCCCTCCTGGGCTGTGGCAACGTTGGGGCCCAGGTTGCGCGGATTCTCATTGACGACGCCGACGCCCTCGCCGCGCGCACCGGCGCCCGGCTGGAACTGCAGGGCATCGCGGTGCGCAACCTCGATGCCAAGCGCGACGTCGAGCTGCCGCAGGAGCTGTTCACCACTGACGCCGAAGTCCTCGTCAAGGACGCCGACGTCGTCATTGAACTCATGGGCGGCATTGAGCCGGCCCGGACCCTGATCCTGACCGCCATGCGGCACGGAGCCTGTGTTGTCAGCGGCAACAAGGCGCTCCTGGCCCAGGACGGCCCCACACTGTACGAGGAAGCGGACAAGGCCGGGGTGCAGTTGTCCTACGAGGCCGCCGTGGCCGGCGCCATCCCCATCCTGCGGCCCATCCGCGACAGCCTGTCCGGCGACCGGATCACCCGGGTGCTCGGGATTGTCAACGGCACCACCAACTTCATCCTCGACCAGATGGACTCCACCGGCGCGCAGTTCGCCGACGCGCTGGCCGAGGCCCAGCGCCTGGGCTACGCGGAAGCCGACCCCACGGCCGACATCGAAGGCTACGACGCCGCCGCCAAGGCCGCGATCCTCGCCTCACTGTCCTTCCACACGCGGTTCGCCCTGGAAGACGTCTCGTGCGAGGGCATCACGTCGGTCACCGCGGCGGACATCGCCGCCGCCAAGGAAGCCGGCTTTGTCATCAAGCTGCTGGCCATTGCCGAGAAACTGGTTGACGAGGACGGCAAAACCGGCGTCTCGGTCCGTGTCCACCCCACGCTCCTGCCCCGCGAGCACCCCCTCGCCGCTGTCCGCGGTGCCTTCAACGCCGTCTTCATCGAAGCCGAGAACGCCGGCGAGCTCATGTTCTACGGCCAGGGTGCCGGCGGCACCCCGACGGCGTCCGCCGTGCTGGGCGACCTGGTCTCCGCGGCCCGCCGCATTGTCCTGGGCGGCCCCGGCCGGACCGAAACCACCACGGGGCACGTGCCATCGCTGCCCATCGACGCGGCCGTCACCAGCTACTACATCGGACTCGACGTCGCGGACCAGCCCGGTGTCCTGGCCAGGATCGCGCAGCTCTTCGCGGAGCACGGCGTGTCCATCGAAATCATGCGGCAGACCATTCACCGCGACGCCGACTCCAACGTGGAATCGGCCGAGCTGCGGATCGTGACACACCGTGCACGCGAAGCCGCACTTGCAGCAACCGTCGAGGCCGTCAGGCGCCTGGACGTCATCAATTCCGTCACATCCGTACTCCGGGTAGAAGGAGTCTAAGTGGCTCACCAATGGCGCGGTGTCATCCGCGAATACGCCGACCGTCTTCCTGTCACGGAAGCGACCAAGGTCATCAGCCTGGGCGAGGGCGGCACCCCGCTCGTGCACGCCCGCCACCTCTCCGAGCTGACCGGCAGCACCGTATACCTCAAGGTCGAAGGCATGAACCCGACCGGTTCCTTCAAGGACCGCGGCATGACAATGGCCATGACGGCAGCGGTGGCTGCCGGCGCCAAGGCCGTGGTCTGCGCCTCCACCGGCAACACCTCCGCCTCCGCCGCGGCCTACGCGACGGCGGCCGGGCTGCAGTGCGCGGTGCTGGTCCCGGAGGGCAAGATCTCCATGGGCAAGCTCAGCCAGGCAGTCGCGCACGGGGCCACGCTGCTGCAGGTGGACGGCAACTTCGACGACTGCCTCGACATCGCCCGCAAGCTCGGCGAGTCCTACCCGGTGTTCCTGGTCAACTCCGTCAACCCGGCCCGGATCGAAGGCCAGAAGACCGGCGCCTTCGAAGTGGTGGATTCGCTCGGCGACGCCCCCGACTTCCACGTGCTCCCGGTGGGCAATGCCGGCAACATCAGCGCGTACTGGAAGGGCTACAAGGAATACGCTGCGGCGTTTGAGTCGCCCACCGCCGGGTCGCTGCCCGCAGTGTCCACCAAGACACCCGTCATGTGGGGCTTCCAGGCCGCAGGGGCGGCGCCCTTCGTGGCCGGCCACCCCATCACCGAGCCCGACACCATTGCCACCGCCATCCGGATCGGCAACCCGGCCTCCTGGGACACCGCCGTGGCGGCCCGGGATGAATCCGGCGGCGTGATCGAGGCCGTCACGGACGAGGAAATCCTGTCCGCGCACCGGTGGCTCTCCGCCCGGGAAGGCGTTTTCGTGGAGCCCGGCTCCGCTGCCGGCGTCGCCGGGCTGATCAAGAAGCACGCGGCCGGGGAAGTGCCGGCAGGCAAGACGATCGTGATCACGGTGACCGGTCACGGCCTCAAGGACCCGCAGTGGGCCCTGCGCACCGAGGACGGCAGCGACGTGCAGCCGGTCAAGGTCTCCAACGACGTCGTCACCGTCGCCGCAGCACTGGGACTGGAAGAAAAATAACGTTGGAAACAACCCTCACCGTCCCGGCCGAATCAGCTGCCGGCTCCCCGGCTGTTCCGGCGGGCCAGCTGGTAACCGTGCGTGTCCCGGCCACGAGCGCCAACCTGGGCCCCGGGTACGACAGCCTCGGCCTGGCCCTCTCGCTGCATGACACGCTGACCGTGGAAACCCTGGCCAGCGGTGAACTTGAATTCGAGCTCAGCGGCGAGGGTGCCGAGTCCCTGCCCCGCGATGCGACGCACCTCGTGGTCAAGGCCCTGACCGAGGCCCTGCACCGCCTTGGGTTCCGGCACGAAGGCCTGCGGATCACGGCGGACAACGTCAACCCGCACGGACGGGGCCTGGGCTCATCGGCCTCGGCCGTGGTGGCGGCCGTCAGCGCCGCCAATGCCCTGGTTCCGGAGGCCTCCCGGCGTGGCCGCGACTGGATCCTGCAGCTCACAAGCGAAATGGAAGGCCACCCGGACAACGTTGCACCCGCCATTTTCGGCGGACTGGCGCTGTCATGGCAGGACAGTGACCAGTACAGCAGCACGTGCGCGTCCGTGGCGGCCTCGGTGATCCCCGTGGTCGCTGTGCCCGACTACGAGCTCTCCACTGAGGCCGCCCGGGCCCTTTTGCCCGCCTCGGTGGGCCACCATGCCGCGGCCATGAACTCCGGCCGCGCCGCCCTGCTGATCCATGCCCTGACCACAAACCCGGAATTCCTGCTGCCCGGCACCGAGGACTACCTGCACCAGAGCTACCGCGCCGAGGCCATGCGGCCCAGCGCGGAACTGATCGGCGCGCTGCGCCGGGCAGGGCACGCCGCCGTCGTATCCGGCGCCGGACCCACCGTGCTGGTCCTGGCCAACGGCGAAGCGGAAGCCCGTGAGGTTGTGGACTTCATCGGCGCCCACACCGCGGGCAACACGCCGGAAGTGGGCTGGCGCGTGATGAAGCTGGCCGTGGACGTTGAAGGTGCTAAAGTGGAAGTGCACCGGCGGTAAATACGCAGGCGGTAAATTTTTAACCGTTGTAAGACCGCGATGTTGGCCACGTAGCCTCTCTCATCTTTCACTGCGCAATATTTTCCGGTGCCACCTGCTTTCGGTCTGACGCAGGAATCAGCAGAATTGATCTGCCCCCTGAAACTCAGCCCGCCGTTCCTCATTTCTCGGATCGTGCATGGTGAAGCAATATCCGGCCCTGCTGGCCGATATACATCCGGCAAGGCCGAAATCCCGGCTGCAGATCTGAACTGCAGCCCAGATCAAATCACCGCGTCCAGCTCTTAGCCTGGACGCCGTCGAGGGGGAAGGATCCTTCGTGACCGAAACCACTGAGCTGTCTCCGGCTGTGGATACATCTTCTGCTGCCGAATCAACGGCAGCACCCGCCAAGAGCAGCGGCCTTGCAGGCCTTAAGCTCGCCCAGCTCCAGGCCCTCGCCAGCCAGCTGGGCATTTCCGGCGGTTCCCGCATGCGCAAGGGTGATCTGGTCACGGCCATTTCCGCCCACCGCGCAGGCACCCCGGTAAGCAAGGCTCCGGCCCGCGCTGCCGAAAAGGCGAGCGACAACGGCACTGTGTCCCACGCAGCGGCCCCGGCAGCTGCGCCCGCAACAGCGCCCGCCGCCGATGACGCCCCCGCCCAGGAAAGCCCCCGCGCCCGCCGTGGCCGCAGCCGCCGTGCAGGCAGCGACGGAGTCGTCACGGCTCCCGCCGTTGAGGCACCCGCCGCCGCCCCGGCTGAAGCCCCCGCGGTTTCCACCGACTCCGGCGCCTCCGCCACTGCCGAATCCGGTTCTGCCGTTTCCGGGACCGAAGGCAGCGACCGCACGAGGCAGCCGCGCACCCGCAACCGCCGCCGCGGCGAAGCCGCAGCCCAGGCCACCGAGGCCGGCCAGACCGCCGTCGAGGCCCAGGCCGAACAGCCCGCCATTGAACAGCGTGAACAGCGCACTGAACAGCGTGAACAGCGCACTGAACAGCGCGAACAGCGGACTGAACAGCGCGAACAGCGTGAACAGCGCACCGAACAGCGCGAGCCCGGCAGCGAAGACGGCCAGCGCCGTGACACCCGCACCCGTGGCGGCCGCGACGACTCGGCCGGCACCCGCGAGAGCACCCGCGAAAACACCCGCGACAGCGATGATTCTGACGGCGGAAGCCGCCGGAACCGCCGCAACCGTCGTGACCGCAACGACCGCGGTGACCGCCAGGGCCAGCAGGACAGCCGCGACAACTCCTCGCGCAACGACCGCTTCCGCGACCGCAACGACCGCCGCCGCGGGCGTCAGCAGGGACCCGACGTCGACGACGTCGAGGTCACCGAGGACGACGTCCTGCTGCCGGTCGCCGGTATCCTCGACGTGCTCGAGAACTACGCGTTCATCCGCACCTCCGGTTACCTGCCGGGCCCGAACGACGTCTACGTCTCCCTCGCCCAGGTCAAGAAGTACAACCTGCGCAAGGGCGACGCCGTCGTCGGCGCCATCCGTGCACCGCGCGAAGGCGAAGCCCAGCAGGGGAATCAGCAGCAGTCCGCCCGCCAGAAGTTCAACGCCCTGGTCCGCGTCACCTCGGTGAACGGCAAGACGCCGGAAGAGCTCAAGGACCGCGTCGAATTCGCGAAGCTCGTCCCGCTCTACCCCTCCGAACGCCTGCGCCTCGAGACTGACCCGAAGAAGATCGGCCCGCGCGTCATCGACCTCGTGGCCCCGATCGGCAAGGGCCAGCGCGGTCTGATCGTTTCGCCGCCGAAGGCCGGCAAGACGCTCATCCTGCAGTCCATCGCCAACGCCATCACCACCAACAATCCTGAGGTCCACCTCATGATGGTGCTCGTTGACGAACGTCCCGAAGAAGTCACGGACATGCAGCGCACCGTCAAGGGTGAGGTCATTGCCTCCACCTTCGACCGTCCCGCCGACGACCACACCACCGTGGCCGAGCTTTCCATCGAGCGCGCCAAGCGCCTCGTGGAAATGGGCATGGACGTTGTGGTGCTCCTGGACTCCATGACCCGCCTGGGCCGTGCCTACAACCTGGCAGCACCGGCCTCAGGCCGCATCCTGTCCGGTGGTGTGGACTCCGCAGCGCTGTACCCGCCGAAGCGCTTCTTCGGTGCAGCCCGCAACATCGAAAACGGCGGCTCGCTGACCATCCTGGCCACCGCACTCGTCGAGACCGGTTCCAAGATGGACGAGGTCATCTTCGAAGAGTTCAAGGGCACCGGCAACATGGAACTGCGCCTGTCCCGCCAGCTCGCGGACAAGCGCATCTTCCCGGCCGTGGACGTCAACGCGTCCGGTACCCGCCGTGAGGAAAACCTGCTTTCCCCCGAGGAAGTCAAGATCATGTGGAAGCTGCGCCGCGTCCTGTCCGGACTCGAAACGCAGCAGAGCCTTGAGCTGCTGACCAACAAGATCCGGGAGACCCAGAGCAACGTCGAGTTCCTCATGCAGGTGCAGAAGACGACGCTTGGTGCGAAGTCCGATAACGACAAGTAGCTGGCTTTCGCCGCTCAAAATATGCCGGCCCCGCCCCTCCGCCGGGTGGCCAACGATCTGCGATCGTTAGCCACCCGGCTCCGGCAGGCCCGCAAGGGAGATGACGAGGGCCCCAACCCGAGCTTGCAAGGGTTGGGAGTCATCGACTGCACTCCCTGGCCGGCATATTTTGAGCGGCTTCTGGTTTAACTCACCACCCCCTGGCCGGAGCAACGCGGGTCACCTACGGCCCATCAGGGCCGCCGGAATGGGCGGTAAGTGACCCCGCGTTGCAGTAACTAGACTTGAGAGAGTCGAAAGAGGTTTGAAAATGTTTGAGTCCGTACAGGGCCTGTTGGATGAGCACGACTCTATCCAGGCTCAGCTGGGGGATCCTGCTGTCTACGCTGACCAGCGGCTGGCCCGGAAGCTGGGGCGGCGTTCTGCCCAGTTGAACGGCATTGTGGAGGCCTACCACCGCTGGGAAGGCATCCGCGACGACCTGGCCGCTGCCAAGGAAATGGCGGACGAGGACCCCGAGTTTGCGGCCGAGGTACCCGAGCTGGAGGCCGCGCTGGAGCTGGCGGCGGCCAAGCTGCGCCGGCTGCTGATCCCGCGCGACCCGGACGACTCCCGCAACGTGATCCTCGAGGTCAAGGGCGGCGAAGGCGGCGACGAGGCAGCCCTCTTCGCCGCGGACCTGCTGCGGATGTACAGCCGTTACGCGGAATCCCGCGGCTGGAAGACCGAGATCATCTCCGCCACCGAGTCGGACCTCGGCGGGTACAAGGACGTCCAGATGGCCGTCAAGGGCAGCTCGAACGATCCGGCCGAAGGCGTGTACGCCCGGCTCAAGTTCGAAGGCGGCGTGCACCGGGTCCAGCGTGTGCCCGTCACCGAATCCCAGGGCCGCATCCACACCTCGGCCGCCGGCGTGCTGGTGCTGCCCGAAGTGGACGAGCCCGAGGAGCTCGAGATCAACCAGAACGATCTCAAGATCGACGTCTACCGCTCCTCCGGTCCCGGCGGGCAGTCGGTCAACACCACCGACTCCGCAGTGCGCATCACGCACCTTCCCACCGGAATCGTCGTCGCCATGCAGAACGAAAAATCGCAGCTGCAGAACCGTGAGGCCGGCATGCGCGTGCTGCGCGCCCGCATCCTGGCGCACCAGCAGGAGCTGATCGACGCCGAAAACTCGGCGCAGCGCAAGTCGCAGATCCGCACCATGGACCGCTCCGAGCGCATCCGTACCTATAACTACCCGGAAAACCGGATTGCGGACCACCGCACCGGTTACAAGGCCTACAACCTGGACCAGGTCATGAACGGCGACCTGGAACCGGTGATCCAGTCAGCCATCGAATTGGACGAGCAGTCCCGGCTCGACGCCATCGGCGAATAGGCGCGGGTCACTGGTGATGACTGCAGGTGATGGTCCGAGCCTCGCGGAGGCCGTCAGCGAGGCGACGGCGGTCCTCGCGGCGGCCGGCGTGCCCAGCCCGCGCGTGGACGCCGAGCTCCTGGCCGAGCACCTGCTCGGCGTCGGACTGGGCCGGTTGCGCGCGCTGATGCTCGGGGACTCGCCGGCGCCGGAAGGCTACGCCGACCTGGTCGCCGAACGGGCGCAGCGGATCCCGCTGCAGCACATAACGGGCGTGGCGCACTTCCGCTACCTCGAACTCGCCGTCGGCCCCGGTGTGTTCATCCCGCGGCCGGAGACCGAATCCGTGGTGCAGCTGGTCCTGGACTGGCTCAGAGCTAGGAAACAACTGGACGGCCTGGCGCACCCCAAGGTCGTGGACCTGGGCACCGGGTCCGGTGCCATTGCAGGCTCGATCGCCCATGAGGTTCCCGGCGCGGAAGTCCACGCGGTCGAGTTCAGCGAATTCGCGCACGCGTGGGCGGCGAAAAACTTGGCTCCCCTGGGCGTCCACCTCATCCGCGGCGACCTGCGCGACGCGCTGGCCGAACACAACGGCACGTTCGACGTCGTCGTCTCCAACCCGCCCTACATCCCCGCCGAAGCGATCCCGAACGAACCCGAAGTGGCGCTGCACGACCCGCCCGAGGCGCTCTACGGCGGGGGAGCGGACGGGATGGAACTTCCGACGGCGGCGGCCGCCTCGGCTGCCCGCCTGCTGGCCTCCGGCGGCTACTTCGTGATGGAGCACGCCGAGGTCCAGTCGGAATGGATCGCCGCGATGCTCAAACGCGCCGGGGTGTTCGCCGAGGTGACAACGCACCGTGACCTCAACGGCAAGGACCGCGCCACCAGCGCCGTCCTGGCACCGTCAGGGCCTACGGCCGCGAAAAATCGTGTGACAAGTGATGAAAGAATAGGCCAGTGACGACTAGCTACGATTGCACGGCGGCCGAGCAGCGCGCTGCGGGACTTGAGCACGCCCAACGGGCCATCCGGGAGAACAAGTGCGTGGTCTTTCCCACGGACACGGTCTACGGGATTGCGGCCGACGCCTTTTCACCCCTTGCCGTGACCCTGCTGCTCGCCTCCAAGGGCCGGAGCCGGAAGATGCCGCCGCCCGTGCTGATCCCCAGGCTGAACGCCCTCGATGGCCTGGCCACGGACGTTCCGGCCGAGGCGCGGCGGCTGGCCGAGGCGTTCTGGCCCGGCGGCCTGACCCTGATCCTGCATGCCCAGCCGTCGTTGGACTGGGATCTCGGCGAGACCAAGGGCACGGTCGCCCTGCGGATCCCGGCCGACGAGATCGCCCAGGACCTCCTGACGCTTACCGGACCCCTCGCGGTGTCCTCCGCTAACCGCACCGGGCACGCCGCGGCGCAGACCGCCGCGGACGCCGAAGCCCAGCTGGCGGAATCCGTGGAGGTTTACCTGGAGGGCGGACCCCGGCCCGCCGACGGCGCCGACGCCCTCGCCTCGACCATCGTCGACGCGACGGCGCTGCCCTTGCGCGTCGTCCGGCAGGGAGCCATCAGCCTCGACCGCCTGCGCGGCGTGGTGCCCGGCGTCCTGGACATCGACGGCAACGCCCCCGATGCTGCGGACGCTCCGGAGCCCGCCGCAGGGCCCGACGCTGCGCCGGAGCCCGGTTCCGCATGACGCTGGAGCGTCAGCGCGTCCCTTTCCTCGACGTCGAAGCGACCCCCGTGACGGTGTCCGAGCTGACCGCGGTCCTCAGCACCTTCATGGCCGAGGGCAAGACCCGGATCGTGGTGGGCCACAACCTGCACAGCGTGACGCTGCTGCACTCCGATCCTGCCTTCCGCTCTTTCTATGAGCGCAGCGACGTGGTCCTGATCGACGGCGCACCGGTGCTCTGGCTCTGGGCGAAGACCGGCGAAGAGGACGACGGCAGGGAACCGGTGATGGACTACCGCCTTGGGTCGACCGACTGGATTCCCGCGCTCGGCAATGTCGCGGGACTGGAGCGCATTGCGGTCATCGGTGCAGGCGCCGTGGCCAACGCCGGTGCCGTGGCCAGGCTGCGGGAGATCGTCCCCGGGGCGCGGGTCGACGGCATGCCCGGCGAAGGCTGGAACAAGGAAGTTGAGGAAGCCGCGGTCGAATGGCTGAACCGGCTGCGCCCGCAGCTTGTGCTGCTGGGCCTCGGGATGCCGCTGCAGGAGCAGGTCATGGCCCGCCGGCTTGCCGAGCTTCCGCCTGCGGTCTACTGCACCGTCGGCGGCGCCATCGAACAGATCGCCGGTGTGCAGAAACTGGCGCCGCGCTGGATCGGCCGGCTCGGACTCGAATGGGCCTGGCGGCTCATGCTCCACCCGCAGCGGGTAGCCTACCGGGTGTTCGGCGAACCCTGGGTGCTGCTGGGCCTGCTGCTCCGCAGGCGCCTGCGCCGGCAGCCCTAGGCTGCCGGCGGGGCTGCCAGCGGGGGAGCACGGTCAGAACTTCTGGTCCTCCAGCGGGCCGAAGCCCTTGCCGCGGAGCCCGGCGGAAAAGGCGCGGAACCAGTCAGCGAGCCCGCGGAAGTCGCCGCTGCGCAGGAAGTAGCCGAGGTAGCCGCCCACATCCGCGATGAAGGACTTGACCCGGAAGTGGCGGCGGATCATATACCCGCGGTTCCGGTAGTAGAAGTAGCGCTTGAAGGCGGAATCCGGAGCGATCACGTGCCACCGCGCACCGAAGACGTGCTTGGTTTCAGCGAAGGCGTGCGGGTGCGTGATGGCGGCGGTGGTCACCGTGCCGAAGCGGATCCCGGCCTTCCTGAGCCTGAGCGTGAAGTCCACCTCGTCGCCACGGATGAAAAGGCGCATGTCCGGCAGGCCGACTTTGAAGAAGACATCGGAACGGATCAGGGCGCCGTTGAAGAAGTGCCCGTCGTCGGGCAGGAATCCGACCTTTTCCACCTCCGCGCGCTCATGCGTGACCTTGCCGTCCAGCCGGAAGAAAAAGGACAGCTGGTCCGGGTGGCCGGGGGCCACCACGAGGGGCACGACGGCGTCCAGATCACGTTCCTGGGCCTCACGGAGCAACGTGGCAAGGCAGTCGGGATCTGCCGGTTCGGCGTCGTCGTCCATCATCCAGATCCAGTCAGCCCCGCTGGCCACGGCCTTGAGGATGGCCAACGAGAATCCGCCGGCGCCGCCAAGGTTTGCCTCGGACCGGACATAGTCCACGTTGGCGTGCTGGCCGGCAACGTCCGTCGACGGCACGGTGCCACTGTCGACGAGGCAAATGGACTGCACTGGAGCGGTCTGGTTGTTGATGGCGTCCAGCAGGACCGCCAGCTCCCTGGGACGGTCAAACGTCACGGCAGCGACTGCAACCGAGGGGGTCATCGCGGGGTCCTTTCAGCACGACCGTCAGTGGTTTTCCCGCCGGCAGAGGGCCGTGTGACGCGAAGACAGGTGGCCGTTGGCATTAGTATCTTGACTAGAGTCCACTGTAATACAGCCCTGTCAGGCACTACGCACTGCCTGCCCTGCGCACGGCGACGGAGAAGTTTCATTTTTCGAAAGACAGTTCCACCGCAATCGAATCCACCCCATTTCCGCAGCTCACCGGCGCGTCCGGTGCTGCGGGACGTGCCGGCGTGCGGTGCCTGTGCTGACGGTACTGACGGCGTTTGGCTGGTGGTCGTCCCGTGATCATGTACCTGCTCATGATGCTGACGGCAGCGATCGTGACCTACGCGGCGACATGGGGTGCCCGGCTCGCGGGCAACAAGCTGGAGCTGTATTCCCCGATCCGCAGCCGCGACATGCATTCCACCCCGATCTCCCGGCTCGGCGGCCTCGGCATCTTCGCGGGCGTGCTGGTTGCCCTGGTCACGGCGAGCAATTCGTTCTTCGTCAAGGACATCTTCCGGAACAACACGGCGCCATGGGGAATCCTGGCCGGGGCCGCGGTGATCGTCGTTGTCGGCGTGGCGGACGACCTGCTGGACCTGAGGTGGTGGGTCAAGCTGATCGGCCAAAGCGCCGCGGCGCTGGTCGTGGCCACCTGGGGGGTCCGGATGACGATCATCCCGTTCATTCCCGAGCCGATCGTGATCCAGAACGAGGCCGTGAGCATTGTGCTGACGGCCGGGCTGATCGTCACCACCATGAATGCGTTCAATTTCATCGACGGACTGGACGGGCTTGCCGCGGGCGTGGCGATCATCGGCGGAGCGGCGTTCTTCCTCACGGCCTACTGGGTCCACCGCACGGCCGTCCTGCTGGACCGTTCGGACCTCGCCACCTTGCTGACCGCCGTCGTGGTCGGCAGCTGCGTCGGCTTCCTGCCGCACAATTGGTTCCCCTCCAAAATCTTCATGGGCGATTCCGGGGCCATGCTGATTGGCCTGCTGATGGCCTCGGCCGGCGTCGTCTCGACCGGTCAGATCAGCTCAGGCCTCTACGACCGGGCCAACGGCATTCCCACGATCATCCCCATCCTGTTGCCGTTCGCGGTGCTGTTCCTGCCGCTGCTGGACCTGTGCCTGGCGGTGGTGCGGCGGACAGCGCTGGGCCGGTCGCCGTGGTCGGCGGACCGCGGACACCTGCACCACAAACTCCTGGACATCGGATACTCGCACCGCGGCGCCGTCGTGCTGATGTACTTGTGGACCTGCATCCTTGCCTTCGGCGGCCTCGCTTTCGCGATCTTCCCCTGGCACATAGTCCTCGCCGTCGATCTGGCCGCCGCGGCAATCATGGCCGTGGCGACTGCCTGGCCGTACCTGCGCCAGCGCGGGCCGCGGCAGATGGCCCGCACTCCCGAATAGCGTGACCGGCATGCCCGGGAACCCGCTCCGACGCGCTTTTCCGAATAATTTCTATCTAATGTAGAATTCAGGGGCGGTACTTCGCCGCCTGCCTTGACCAGCAATACGCCAGCGACGATTGGGATCTGATGACCTCCAACGCCGAACCGGAACCCGCTTCCGGCAACGGACCCGTTGGCGTCTCCGGCCCCACAAAATCCCTGTGGCTCAGGCTGCTGGCAATGAGTTCCGCGGCCACCGCCGCAGCACTGGTGTTGACCGGCACGGCTGCCTTCATCTTTAACGGCGCCGTGGGGCTCTGGTCCGCCCTGTTCGGCGGCGCGCTGGTGATGGCCTTCTTTGCCATCAGCCTCGCGGTGGGCCACTTCGTCGGCCGCAACAACCCTTCGGGAGCGATCGGACTGTTCGTCGCGACGTACTTCGTCAAGGTTGTCGGCTTCGCCGTGGTCCTCTTCGTCATCGGCGCCCCGGCCTGGCTGCACGGCCGCTGGTTCCTGATCGGCGCCGTCGTCACCGTCGTGTTCTGGCAGGCAGCCGAAATTTACGGTTTCAGCAAGGCCAGGCTCCAGATTTACAACGATCCCGAAACGCGAAAAGGCGGCACCGATGTTTAGCCGCAAATCCGGCCGCAGGCCAGTTGCCGGACCACGTACCGGACCAGAAAACCAGCCAGCCAAATCACCCAAAACTTCGTCCGGTGCCCCCGGTGTATCGACCGACGGAAGCGACGGCGGATACAACGCCGGAATCGCCGTCTTCAGCTACATTGTTGGCGGAATCATCGTCTGGAGTTTGATAGGGTGGGGACTGGATAATCTGTGGGGAACCCGCTGGATTGTGCTCGCAGGCGCTCTGCTTGGAGCTGCGGGAGGGTTCTATCTTTCTCATATGCACGGCCTCACCAGTAACAGAACTTCAGCTGATGACGGCACTGCTGCACGTGGCCCGTCCCAGGACGAGGAACAGTAATGCCAAATAATTTCACAGGGGGAGAGGCGGGCACCAATGTCGCCGGTCCCCGCCCAACGCCCAATGATGGACACTGCAGAGAGGAAACGCGTTGATCGCGCTTGCGCTCCCGGCCCAAGATTCAGGAACCTTCACGCCTCCTGGAATTGAAGAACTTCACCTGCCGGCTATCATCCCCTGGGGTGCTGCCGACGGATTTTCCAAGCAGATGCTGCTGGTAATCCTGTCGGTCGTCATTATCGGTACATTCTTTGTGATCGCTGCACGGAAGCAGCAACTGGTTCCCGGCAAGCTGCAGTTCGCTGGCGAGGCCGCCTATAGCTTCGTCCGCAACAGCATCGCCAAGGACATTATCGGCGGCCGGGACTTCATGAAGTATGTCCCGCTGCTGTTCACGCTTTTCTTCTTCATCCTCGTGAACAACATCTACGGTGCAATCCCGCTGATCCAGCTTCCCACCTTCTCGCACGTCGGCGGTGCCTACGTGCTCGCCGCGATCGTGTACGTCACCTGGATCGCCGTCGGCATCCGGAAGAGCGGCCTGAAGTACTTCAAGCTGGCCACGGTTCCGTCCGGTGTGCCGTTCTACATTCTCCCGATCGTCGTACCGATCGAGATCATCTCCAACTTCCTGGTCCGCCCGGTCACGCACAGCCTCCGTCTGTTCGCCACCATGCTGGCCGGCCACCTGATCATCATGATCTCCGGTGCGGGCATCGAATACCTCGTGATGCAGGAAAACGTCCTCCTCAAGGGCGCGTCCGTACTCGTCCTTGGCGGTGCCATCGCCATGTACATGCTCGAAGCGCTGATCATGGTGCTGCAGGCCTACGTCTTCACGCTGTTGACCGCGATCTACATCGAAGGCGCGCTGCACGCCGACAGCCACTAGGCGAAGGCCTTCAGGCGCACACGCCAGAAGGCACAACCCCAGCCGGCACAACATAGTCTTCCCCTCACGGGGATGAAGCAACCCAAACAACCTGCCACATGGGTGGCATCTTGAAAGGAAGAAAAATGGAAGGCTCCATCAACGGCTCCCTCAACCTCATCGGCTACGGCCTCTCCGCCATCGGCGGTGGTATCGGTGTGGGTCTCGTGTTCGCCGCTTACATCAACGGTGTGGCACGTCAGCCGGAAGCCCAGCGCGTCCTGCAGCCGATCGCATTCCTCGGCCTCGCGCTGACTGAAGCCCTCGCCATCCTTGGCCTGGTCTTCGCGTTCGTTCTTAAGTAAACAGAACAACCGAACATCCAGAACCGAGTAGATAAGGACGGGTGAAATATGAATCAAGCGATCATCTCAGCCGCCACCGAAGGCGGTACTAACCCCCTCGTTCCCAATCCTTGGGAAATGCTTGTCGTCTTCGCCGGCTTTGCGCTCCTCTTGTTCATCGTGGTCAAGTACGTTGTCCCGATGTTCGAGAAGACCTTCGCAGAGCGGGCCGAAGCCATCGAGGGCGGTATCGCCAAGGCCGAAAAGGCCCAGGCCGAGGCCTCCGCAGCGCTCGAAGAGTACAAGGCGCAGCTCACGGAAGCCCGCACCGAAGCCAACCGCATCCGCGAGGAAGCACGCGCCGAAGGCGCCCAGATCCTTGCAGAGCTGAAGGAGAAGGCGGCTGCCGAGTCTGCCCGCATCACCGCGCAGGCCCACACGCAGATCGAATCCGAGCGCCAGGCGGCCGTTGTGTCGCTCCGCGCGGAGGTCGGCACGCTGGCCACGACGCTGGCGAGCCGCATCGTCGGCGAGGCACTGAGCGACGATGCACGGTCGGCCCGAGTGGTGGACCGCTTCCTGGCAGATCTGGAGAACCAGAACGCGGGTGTAGCTAAGTAATGGCAGGTGTATCGAGCGAATCGCTGGCCGCTGCGCTGGCGGCACTGGAGGCCAAGCTTCCCACCGCGTCGCTGCAGTTGGCAAAGGAACTCTTCGGAATCCTGGGAACCGTGGACAGCTCGGCCGGCTTGCGCCGTGCTTTGACTGACCCGTCCCGCAGCGGTGACGAAAAGTCGGCGCTGGTCAAGCAGCTCTTCGGCGGGAAAGTATCCGCTGACGCTGTTGAAATCGCAGCCGGACTGGCCAGCTCCCGCTGGGCATCGGCACGGGATATCGGCGATGCACTCGAGACTCTTGCCGCTTCGGTGGTCATCGCTGTTGCCGAGAACAAGTCGGCCGTCTCTGCCTCCGGGCTCAGCGGACTGGAATCGCTGGAGAACGATCTGTTCTCCTTCAACCAGGCCGTTGAGTCCAGCCACGAGGTCCAGCGTGCTCTGTCCGAGCCGCAGGCCAGCCCGGCCGCCAAGGTGTCCCTCGCCGACAAACTCGTACCCGGTGCGAGCGAGGACGCGAAAGTCCTGATCGGGCAGGCCGTCACGGCTCCGCGCGGGCTTAAGGTCACCAGGCTGGTCCGCCGTTTCGCCGAGCTTGCCGCCAAGCGCCAGCAGCGCTGGATTGCAACGGTCGACGTCACCCGTCCGCTGACGGAGACGCAGATCAGCCGCCTGCAGGCGGGGCTGAACGCCCTTTACGGGCGCGAGCTCAAGATCAACATGAATGTTGACCCGGCACTGATCGGTGGCATCCGGATCCAGGTAGGTGACGAAGTGGTTGACGCTTCGGTCGCCGGCCGCCTGGGCCAGCTCCAGCGTCAGCTTGCCGGCTAGCCGGACAAGCACAACCTAACGACAAGAAACCCCGGTCATCGTGAGCAACGATGATCACGAAAACAGGAGAGCAGGGACTGCAGATGGCCGAATTGACCATCAACGCCGACGACGTCCGTAATGCGTTGAACGAGTTCGCGGCGTCCTACGAACCCGGAAACGCAGAGCGCGTAGAGGTCGGCCGTGTAACAACCGCAGGTGACGGCATCGCCCGTGTTGAGGGCCTTCCCTCGGTCATGGCGAACGAGCTGCTTCGCTTCGAAGACGGCACGCTGGGCCTGGCCCAGAACCTCGACGTCCGCGAGATCGGCGTCATCATCCTCGGTGACTTCACCGGAATCGAAGAAGGCCAGGAAGTCCACCGCACCGGGCAGGTTCTGTCCGTGCCGGTTGGCGACGCCTTCCTCGGCCGCGTGGTTGACCCGCTGGGCCAGCCCATCGATGACCTCGGCGAGATCAAGGCCGAGACCACCCGTGCCCTGGAACTCCAGGCACCCGGCGTGACCCAGCGTAAGTCGGTCCACGAGCCGATGCAGACCGGACTCAAGGCTATCGACGCCATGATCCCGATCGGCCGCGGCCAGCGCCAGCTGATCATCGGTGACCGCCAGACCGGCAAGTCCGCCATTGCCATCGACACGATCATCAACCAGAAGGCCAACTGGGCTTCCGGCGACGTGAAGAAGCAGGTGCGCTGCATCTACGTGGCGATCGGCCAGAAGGCATCCACGATCGCAGCCGTCCGCCAGACCCTCGAGGACAACGGCGCCCTGGAATACACCACGATCGTGGCTTCCCCGGCGTCCGACCCCGCAGGCTTCAAGTACCTGGCACCGTACGCCGGCTCGGCCATCGGCCAGCACTGGATGTACGGCGGCAAGCACGTCCTCATCGTGTTCGATGACCTGTCCAAGCAGGCCGAGGCCTACCGTGCAGTGTCACTGCTGCTCCGCCGCCCGCCGGGACGCGAAGCCTACCCGGGCGACGTCTTCTACTTGCACTCCCGTCTGCTGGAGCGTTGTGCCAAGCTCTCCGACGAGCTCGGTGCAGGCTCGATGACCGGTCTGCCGCTGATCGAGACCAAGGCAAACGACGTTTCCGCCTACATCCCGACCAACGTGATCTCCATCACCGATGGCCAGATCTTCCTGCAGTCGGACCTCTTCAACGCCAACCAGCGCCCCGCTGTCGACGTCGGTGTGTCCGTCTCCCGTGTTGGTGGCGCCGCCCAGGTCAAGTCCATGAAGAAGGTCTCCGGTACCTTGAAGCTGGAACTGGCCCAGTACCGCGACATGCAGGCCTTCGCCATGTTTGCCTCGGACCTGGACGCCGCATCGCGCCAGCAGCTGACCCGCGGTGCACGCCTGATGGAACTGCTCAAGCAGGGCCAGTACTCGCCGTTCCCGGTCGAGAACCAGGTCGTCTCCATCTGGGCCGGCACCAACGGCCACCTGGACGAGGTTCCGGTTGAAGACATCAACCGCTTCGAGACCGAGTTCCTGGAGCACCTCAAGCACAAGTCCTCCATCCTGACGACGCTGGCCCAGACCAACGTCATGGACGATGACACCGCTGAAGCACTGAAGACCGCAATCGTGGACTTCAAGAAGGGCTTCTTCGGCGAGGGAGACAACCTCCTGGTCGGTGCGGGGCACGAGGAGCACGCCCCCATCGGCGAGGATCAGGTCGACCAGGAAAAAATCGTCAAGCAGAAGCGCTAGTTTCGCTGGCAGGGACTGCCGGGACCCGCACGGGTTCCGGCAGTCCCGGCCATCGGGATCTTAGGAAAGGATAAGTATGGGAGCCCAGATCCGGGTCTACCGCCAGAAGATCAGCTCGACGACGTCGATGCGCAAGATCTTCAAGGCGATGGAACTGATCGCTACCTCGCGCATCGGCAAGGCCCGCGCACGCGTAGCAGCTTCACTGCCTTACGCGAACGCGATCACGCGTGCCGTTTCTGCTGTCGCAAGCCAGAGCGAAATCGACCACCCCCTGGTCACCGAGCCGGCGCAGATCCGCCGCGCCGCCGTCCTGGTCATCACCTCGGACCGTGGCCTCGCGGGATCTTACTCGGCGAGTGTCCTCAAGCAGGCCGAAGGCCTCAACGAGCTGCTCCACGGGGAAGGCAAGGAAGTCAAGACGTTCCTGGTCGGCCGCAAGGCGCAGGCGTACTTCGACTTCCGGAACCGTGAATACGCTCGCGTATGGACCGGCAACACGGATGCACCGGAGTTTGCGACCGCGCGCGAAGTCAGTGAAGCACTGCTGGCCGAATTCGCTAACGCCTACGAAGAGGGCGGCGTCGACGAAATCCACGTCGTCTACACCCGCTTCAAGTCGATGGTGACCCAGGAGCCGACGGTCGTCCGTCTGCTGCCGCTCGAGGTTGTCGAAGAGAAAGCCGCGTCCGAATCGGACCTGCTGCCCCTCTACGAATTCGAGCCGGAAACGGAGCAGGTTCTCGATGCCCTGCTGCCGCGCTACATCGAATCACGTATCTTCGCCGCCATGTTGCAGGCAGCAGCTTCCGAGCTCGCAGCCCGCCAGCGTGCGATGAAGTCCGCCGGCGACAACGCGACGGATCTCATCAAGAAGTACACGCGTCTGCGCAACACTGCCCGTCAGGCTGAAATTACGCAGGAGCTTTCCGAAATCGTTGCCGGTGCCGACGCGTTGTCCGCGTCCTAGCCAGCACGAGCCCGGATCCAGCTGTACCTGCACCAAAAGATAAACTTAACCCCACGCCATCTACTGAGTGAAGTGAGAGAGATGACTGCCACTGCTACCGATCACGTAGCCGCAACGTCCGGTGCTACCGGTCGTATTGCACGTGTTATTGGCCCGGTTGTCGACGTCGAATTCCCGGCTGACGCAATCCCCTCGATTTACAACGCACTCACCACCGAGATCACTCTCAACGGTGAGACCCGAACCATCACGTTCGAGGTTGCCCTGCACCTGGGTGACAACCTGATCCGTGCCATCTCCCTCCAGGCCACCGACGGACTTGTCCGCGGTACCAACGTGGTGGACACCGGTGCCCCGATCTCCGTGCCCGTGGGCGACGGCGTCAAGGGCCACATCTTCAACGTGCTGGGCCAGCCCCTCGACGTTGCCGAGTCCGAACTCCAGATCAGCGAACGCTGGCCTATCCACCGCAAGGCTCCGGCCTTCGCGACCCTGGAAGGCTCCACCGAGATGCTGGAAACCGGCATCAAGGTGATCGACCTCCTCACCCCGTACATCAAGGGTGGCAAGATCGGCCTGTTCGGTGGTGCCGGCGTCGGCAAGACCGTGCTGATCCAGGAAATGATCACCCGTGTTGCCCGCAACTTCGGCGGCACCTCGGTGTTCGCCGGTGTCGGCGAGCGTACCCGTGAAGGTAACGACCTCTGGGTCGAAATGGAAGAGGCCGGCGTCCTCAAGGACACCGCCCTTGTGTTCGGCCAGATGGACGAGCCGCCGGGAACGCGCCTGCGCGTTGCACTGTCCGCCCTGACCATGGCGGAGTACTTCCGCGATGTGCAGAACCAGGACGTGCTGCTCTTCATCGACAACATCTTCCGCTTCACCCAGGCAGGCTCCGAGGTTTCCACCCTCCTCGGCCGCATGCCGTCGGCCGTGGGCTACCAGCCCAACCTGGCTGACGAGATGGGCCTCCTCCAGGAGCGCATCACGTCCACCAAGGGCCACTCCATCACCTCGATGCAGGCCATCTACGTTCCCGCAGATGACTACACCGACCCGGCTCCGGCCACGACCTTCGCACACCTCGACGCGACCACGGAACTTTCCCGTGAAATCGCTTCCCGTGGTCTGTACCCGGCCGTTGACCCGCTGACGTCGACCTCCCGCATCCTGGATCCGCAGTACATCGGCCACGACCACTACAACACGGCCGTCCGCGTCAAGCAGATCCTGCAGAAGAACAAGGAACTTCAGGACATCATCGCCATCCTCGGCGTTGACGAACTCTCTGAAGAAGACAAGATCGTCGTGTCCCGTGCACGCCGCATCCAGCAGTTCCTCTCGCAGAACACCTACACCGCCAAGCAGTTCACCGGCGTCGAGGGCTCCACCGTGTCCATCAAGGACACTGTTGAAGGCTTCACCGCTATCTGCGACGGCGACCTTGACCACGTTGCAGAGCAGGCGTTCTTCAACGTCGGCGGCCTGGACGACGTCGAGCGCCAGTGGGCCAAGATCCAGGAACAGACCAAGTAATATGGCTGAGCTTGAGGTTGAGATTGTCGCAGCGGACCACTTTGTGTGGTCCGGAGCGGCCAAGATGGTCAAGGCCCGCACCAGCGATGGTGAAATCGGAATCCTGCCCGGCCACTCGCCCCTGCTGGCGATTCTGGCCGAAGGTGAACTGGCAATCGAGCCGGTATCCGGTGACCGCATCGCTGTAGTTGTTGACGGGGGATTCTTCTCTGTCGACAACAACAGGGTGGTCATTGTTGCTGACAACGCCCAAATGGGCGAAGCGGCTACTGCGGGGATCCGCTAGCACGACCTTGATGAACGATATTGGTTTGCCGTTCATCGTCCTGGCAACTGCGTTTGGGTTGCTGGTATTTGCACTGTGCCTTTCGGGGGTGCGCCGCTTCAATCTGCGGCGCGCCCTGGGCACGGTGGACGCCTCCATCTGCACGGCTGGAAACAGCTGGCAGATGGGGGTTTGCCGTTATCAGGACAACGACCTCGAATGGTTCCGCCTGGTCTCACTCAGCGTCCGCCCCAAGCACACCTTCCGGCGCAGCTCGCTGGAGCTGCTTGGCCGGCGCAAGCCGACCGAATCCGAGCTCCTCAAGGTCCAGCCCGACGCCGTCATCGTGGAGCTCCGCTACGAGGGCCAGCAGGTCCTCCTGGCCATGCGATTCGATGCCTACACAGGGTTGTCATCCTGGCTTGAGGCCGGACCCGTCATCGGCGTCGGCACCTGGCGCTAGCCCCGGTGGACTACCTCGATGGCCTTAGCCTGGTCGACGGCCCGGTGGTGTGGATCGTGTGGGCAGCCGCCGCGGCGGGCCTGGCCTACCTCCTGACGCACGTTGCCCTCCGGCACACGGGTTTCCGGCGCACGGGCCGCCGCGCTCCCGGCGCGGCCGTGGCCGTCGCGGCTGCCATGACCCTGCTCGCCGCGGCGCTCGTCGCGGCCGTGCACTGGTTCCTGCTCTACGCCGTCACCGTCTTCCCTGCCGAACTGCCGTTGGAGACCCTGGCCTGGTCCGTTGCCGGCGTCCTCGCCCTGCTGCTGTGGCTCATGCGCCTGCTTGGACTCTGGGGCCGCGGACGGACCGGCACTAATCCGACCGGCACTATTCCGGGCCGTAGCCGTCGCTGGCGTTCAGGCGCAGCAGCCACGGCCGCCTTCCTGGCCGTCCTCGCGCTGTCCGCCGTCCAGATCAACATCTACTTCGGCCTGAACCACACTGTCGGCGACCTCACCGGAGCGGCCGCAGCCCGGATCCAGCCGCTCGAGGCCGGCCTGACGCGCGCCGCCGGCGCCCCTGCCGCCACCGGGCTCACCCACTGGCAGGCGCCGGACCACCTTCCCGACGGCGTCATCCGCAAGGCGGTCATCCCGGGCACCGTCTCCGGCTTCCAGAGCCGGGACGCCTACGTCTATCTCCCCCCGGCCTACCTGGGTTCCCCCCGGCCTGCGCTGCCGGTGCTGGTCCTCTTTTCCGGCCAGCCGGGCGGTCCTGCCGACTGGCTGACTGGCGGCGCACTCCGGAGCCGGCTCGACCGGTTCGCCGCGGAGCACGCCGGGGTGGCGCCCGTAACGGTGGTGGTCGATCCCAACGGCTCGGCGTCGGGAAACACGCTGTGCATGGACAGCCGGATTGCCCAGGCGGACACCTTCCTGGCGCGGGACGTGCCGGACTGGATCAAGCGCACGCTCGACGTCGACCCGGATCCCCGCCGGTGGGCCGCCGGCGGTTTCTCCTTCGGCGGCACGTGCGCCATGCAGATGGTCACGAGGCATCCCGGCGTCTACAGCGCGGCGCTGGCCTTCTCCAGCGAGGAGGAGCCGGCCCTCGCGAAGGTGCGGGCCAAGACCATTGAGGCCTCCTTCGGCGCCGACGCCGCGGCCTTCGACCAGCTGACCCCGCTGCGCGTCATGGCGGAACACCGCTTCGACGGCCACGGCGTGTACTTCGCCGCCGGAGACCGAGACCCGCAGTTCACCGGCCACATGGACGTGCTCTCCGAGGCGGCACGCCGTGCCGGGTTCAGCGTTGAAACACACCGGATCGCCAACGCGGGGCACTCCTGGGACGTGGCATCCGGCGGCCTTCCCGGCGGCCTGGACTTCCTGGCCCGACGCTGGGGGATCGCGCCATGAGCCAGGCCAAGACCGGGAGTAACCGGACCGCGGCGGGCCCAGGGCCGGAGATCCCGCCGCTGCAGGGTGTCTGGCGCCAGGGCTTGCGCCGGACGCTGGCGCACTTCCGTGCCGTACCCTTCACGCTGGCGGTCCTCGCGGCCTTCCTCGGTGTCGGGGCCGTGACGGGCAGCTTCCTGTCAGGCCCGCCCGACGCCCTGTTGCCTGTAGCGTCCGTCAACGCTTCGGGGCTGAAAGCGGGGCATTGGTGGTCCTTGTTCACCTCGCTGTTCTTCGCCACCAACCTGCTGGCCTACCTGGCCGCATCACTGATGATCCTCCTGCTGCTGGGTCTCGCTGAACGGCATCTGGGGACCCTGCGGACGGCCGTATTCTTCTTTGTAGGCCAGTTCGCTGCTGTGACGGTGTTCCTGCTGGTTACCCAGCTGGCCCGGTATATCGGCGACGGCTGGCTGGGGCTCATGGTCAACGCCCGGCTGATTGGCCCCTACGCCGCCGTCCTGGCCGTGGCCCTGGCCGCCAGCGGCCTGCTGCCCACGCTGTGGCAACGCAGGCTGCGGACCGCCGGCCTGTCCGCGTCCCTGCTGCTGGTGCTCTACGTCGGGCATCCGGAGACAGTGGTTGGGCTCGCCGGTGCCCTTGCCGGCCTGGCCGCGGGCTGGTGGATCCAGGGCGACCGGGGGACCCTGCACCGGCACCGTTCAACCGGACGCGAGACCCGCAACCTGCTGGCCCTCACGGTCGCGATCTTCGCGGTGGGGCCGATCCTCACGGCCGCCGTCAGCAGCCCCACCGGGCCCCTGGCCCTGTTGCGCGACGTCGTGCTGAACCCGCTGCCCACGCTGGGCCAGCTGGAGGAAAACTGCGGCGGGACGGTGGACGTCAGCTGCCTGGAGGCCGGCCGCGCCGGACTCGCCGGTCCGCTGGGCCTTGCGCTGGCGGTTGTCCCGGTGGTCCTGCTGTTGATCTGTGCGGACGGCATGCGGCAGGGCCGCCGCCTGGCCCTGCGGATCGCGATCATCGTCCAGCTTGGCGTGACAGCCCTGGCCGCCGTGTACCTGGCCCTGTTCGCCCGGATTCCGCACTACGCCAGCCAGCCGCACACGGCCGTGATGGGCTCCGGCTTCGTCCGCGTCCTTCCGCTCGTGGCCGTCCCGTTGCTGCTCGTTGTGCTGCTCTGGCTTAACCGCCGGCAGTTCCGGGTCGAGACTGCTCCGCGGGCCAGGCGGATCCTGGGCATCGTGGTCGGGGGCACGTGGCTGGTGCTCGCCGGGGCCTATTCGGTGGCCTGGCTCGCCGCCGGCGGGATGGACCGCGACGGGGGAGTGCTGGGCCTCGCGGCGGAACTCGCCCGGCAGTACCTGCCGCTGCCCATTCCGGGCGCCTACAGCAGGTTGTTCCAGAACCGCAACGCCGTCGAGTCATTTCTGTTCGCCTATGCCGGCATCATCTTCTGGGGGGTGGCCCTGGCGGCGGTCTGGCTGGTGCTGCGGCGGCGGCTGCACGGTACCGGACACAGCACCGACGTCGGCTCCGGGGACCGGGACACGGCCCGTGACCTGATCCGCCAAGGCGGGGACTCACTGTCCTGGATGGCGCTCTGGGAACCGAACAAATACTGGTTTACGCCGGACCGGCGCGGCGGCGTGGCCTATCAGCAGCACGGCAACGTGGCCCTGACGCTGGCGGGCCCGTTCGGATCCGCCGCCCTCCACGAGGAGACCGCGGCGGGTTTCATGCGCTACTGCGCCGAACACGCCCTGATCCCGTGTTTCTACTCCTGCACCGCCGGCCTCTGGCCGATGCTCCGGGCCCGCGGATTCCGCCGCGTGGCCGTGGCCCAGGAAACCAGGCTCGCCGTGCGCGAACTCGAGTTCAAGGGCAAGGAATGGCAAAACGTCCGCACCGCCCTGAACCGTGCCGCGAAGACCGGTGTCCAGGCCGTATGGGGGCGCTACAGCGAATTCCCGGCCCCGCTGCGGACCCAGCTCAGCGAGGTCTCCGAAGAATGGGCGGCGCAAAAGCACGTGCCGGAGATGGGCTTCACGCTCGGCAGCATCGACGAACTCGACGACGACGAGGTGCTGTGCTGCCTGGCGGTGGACGCCTCCGGACGCGTGCAGGGCGTTACGAGCTGGCTGCCGGTATACGCGGACGGACAGCTCGTGAGCTGGACCCTGGACTTCATGCGCCGGCGCGGCGACGCGTTCCCCGGTGTCATGGAGTTCCTCATTGCTTCCGCCGTGCTGGAGCTCAAGCGCACGGTTGAGGTGATCTCCCTGTCCGGCTCGCCGCTGGCGAAGGACCGTGACGGAGACAATTCCGGCGGCGGCGACTCCGGCAGCGACTCCGGCGGCAGCGACGCCGGGCCGGAGGGGCTGGCCGGGATCCTGGACGTGGTGGGCAGGGCCCTGGAACCCGTCTACGGCTTCCGCTCGCTGGCAACCTTCAAGTCGCGTTTCAAACCGGACTACCGCACGCTGTACCTCTACTACCAGGATCCGTTGCAATTGCCGGCGATGGGCCGGGCCCTGAGCCGCGCGTACCTTCCCGGGTTGTCCGTCCGGCAAAGTGCCCGCCTGCTGCGCACTTTGGTGCGTTAGGCAGGGCCCGGCGGGTTAGTGCCCGGGGTTAGTGCGGAATTCGGCTGAAGAATGCACCGGGCCAATGCGGACGAGCTGAAACACCGCGCCCAAGAATGCACAAAAAATGATCCCCGGCACAAATGCCGGGGATCATTCCTGGTGCCGGAAATGCCCTAAAGCACTTCCCGGCGGCAGACTAGACCAGCGTTACGCCGGTAGCCTGGGGGCCCTTGGCGCCCTGGCCGATCTCGAACTGAACACGCTGGTTCTCGTCGAGGGTCTTGAAGCCACCGGTCTGGATCTCGGAGTAGTGAACGAAGACATCGCCATCGGAGTCATCCGGGGTGATGAAGCCGAAGCCCTTTTCTGCGTTGAACCACTTGACGGTTCCCTGAGCCATTTGTTTCTCCTCATTGTGGATCTTGAATAAATCCGGCGCACTTCGCACCGGACTTGGTCACTCTGCGAGAAGAACCTTTGGCAACGGAACCGGATTCACGGACCGTGGCGGCAGGAGCTTCACGCTCGCAACATGTCTTGCGAGCATGAAAAAACACCTACACAAAGACTCGTATAAGAATTTCATGACACTTGCGTCAGGTCAACGGGCGAACGGAAGAATTGCATAAAAATTGTGCAAAGAACGTCTTAACGCGAATCATCCCCGAGGAAAGCCTGCCGCAGGTGCTTAAAAGAGCCGGGATTCGCTGTCGTCAACGCCGCGCATGGCGTCGTAGTCCAGGGTCACGCAGTCGATTCCGCGGTCCTTGGCGAGGACCTTGGCCTGCGGCTTGATCTGCTGGGCTGCGAAGATTCCCCGGACCGGAGCCAGCAGCGGGTCCCGGTTCAGCAGTTCCAGGTACCGGGTGAGCTGCTCGACGCCGTCGATGTCGCCCCGGCGCTTGAGCTCAATGGCCACGGTGGCGCCGTCCGCGTCCCGGGCCAGGATGTCCACGGGGCCGATCGCTGTGAAGTACTCCCGGCGGATCAGCGAGAACCCGGTGCCCAGCAGTTCGATCTGGGCGGCCAGGAGCCGCTGGAGGTCCGCCTCGACGCCGTCCTTGATCAGGCCGGGGTCCTGGCCCAGTTCGTGGGAGGTATCGTGCAGCTGCTCGTGGATGTTGATGATGAGCCGGTCATCGGTCTTGGCCGACTGGACCGTCCACTGTTCGACGACGCCGACCTCGACGTCGACCTCATCCGGTGTGGAGACCCGCAGGGACGCAGGAGGGCTCATCCAGTTCAGCGGCTTGTAGGACCCGCCGTCGGAATGGACCAGGACCGAACCGTCGGCCTTGACCAGCAACAGCCTGGTGGCCAGCGGCAAGTGGGCTTTGAGGCGGCCGACGTAATCAACGGAGCAGCGGGCTATGACTAAACGCACCCGGTCAACTCTACCGCCTGCGCGGGCGGCGGCCTGGCGGGGCGGCAATGAGCGGCAGCCGGACTGGGGCAGAATGGAGGCATGCCCCGTTCCAACCGACCCCGCCGCGCCGGTTCTGCGAAGACAGGCTCCGGCAAGGGCACAGTGCCCGGCAAGAGCAAAGCCGCCGGAGCCAAGCACGGCCCGGCACCGGAACTTGACCTGGAGCGCGCCCGCTCGGGTTTCGCCCGCCGGGAGAGCGCACCGGACGGCGAATGGATGGTCCGCCCCATCACCGCGGGCCGCGCCGAGAAGACCTACATCTGCCCGGGCTGCTCAACCGCCGTGCTGCCGGGAATCGCCCACCTGGTGGTCTGGTCCGAGGACCACCTCTTTGGCGCCGCCGCGGGTCTCGCCGAGCGGCGGCACTGGCACAGCAACTGCTGGACTTCGCGGAGCTACCGGTATCGCTAAGCTGGTCAGCATGAGCTTTGATCCCGCGTCGTACGTCTTCACCCAGCCCTCTGCTCCCACTGCCATCCGTGCCTCCACGGTCCTGCCGGCCCGCCGCGAGAACGTCGAACTCCGCACGTCGGACGGGCACCGGCTGGTGGGCGAGCTCGCCGTCCCGGAAACCGGCGGAATCAAGGCAACACTCATCACGCTGCACCCGCTGCCGACGCACGGCGGCTTCATGGATTCGCACATCTACCGCAAGGCCTCCTACCGGCTGCCCGCCCTCGCCGGAATCGCCGTCCTGCGCTTCAACACACGCGGCACCTCATCGCCGCGGGGAACCAGCGGGGGAGCCTTCGAGGAAGGCATCGGCGAGCGTCTCGACGTCGAGGCCGCGGTGCAGTTCGCGGTGGACCGCGGCCTGCCGAACCGGTGGCTGGTCGGCTGGTCCTTCGGCACCGAGCTGGCCCTGATGTACGGCGCCGCCGAGCCCGTCGCCTCGGAAATCGAGGGGGCTGTGCTGCTCTCGCCCCCGCTGCACCGGGCCACGGACGTGCACCTGAAGGAATGGGCGGAGGCCGGCAAGCCGCTGAAGGTCCTGGTCCCCGAGCACGACGACTACCTGAAGCCGGCGGCTGCGGCCGCGAGGTTCGCGCTGGTGCCGCAGGCTCAGGTGGTGGGGGTCGACGGCGCCAAACACCTGTGGGTGGGGGAGAAGTACGCCGGGCGGGTTCTCAACGAAATCGTGGACGAGGTCATCCCCGGCGGCGCCACAGGCGGTGCCGAAACGGTGCTGCCGCAGGAATGGGACGGGCCGGTCGCCACGGCACACGCCTGAGCCGCCAACGGCGCAAAGAGGGAAAACCGCACCGAAACAGGACAGCCGCACCGTGGACCACGGTGCGGCTGTCCTGTTTCAGTGCGAAAACCCGACCGGGAGCCCCGTCAGCGGCTGTCCTGGCGCGCGATGAGGATTTCCTTGACCAGCAGCATGATGGCCGCCGCAGTGGGAATGGCGATCAAGGCTCCGAGGACGCCCAGGAGGCTGCCGCCGGCGATCACGGAGATGACGGCGACGGCGCCGGGGACCGCCACGGCCTTCTGCATGATCCGCGGAGAGATGAAGTAGGCCTCGAACTGGAGGTACGCGAAATAGCAGATAGCGAAGACGAGCGCGGTCTGCCAGCCGGCGGTTAGGGCAACGAGCGTCACCAGGCACCCGGCAATCATGCCGCCCACGAGGGGGATGAAGGCCAGCAGGGCCACCACGAACGCCAGCAGCGTTGCAAAAGGCACTCCGATGATCGACATCACAATGAACGCGAACGTCGCGTTCAGCACTGCCACGGCGGCCTGGCCGATCACGTAGTTGCCCACCGAACCGGTGATTTCCTCGGACAGGGCTTCTACCCGGGCCCGCCGCGAGCGCGGCGCGAGCCGGTAGCCCCATTTCTTCATCGCAGGGAGGGCGCCGAGGAAGTACAGGCTCAGGACCAGCACGATCAGTGCGCCGAAGATCCCGTTTGCCACGGTGGAGCCGAAGCCCACAACGCCGCCGAAGATGCCGCCCATGGCGTCCGGGTTGTTGACGAACTTCTCCAGCTCCTGGCTGATGCGGTCCCGGATGCCGAACTGGCTGTCAATGCTCCGGAAGAAGTCCGAGTCAATGAAGTCCTGGACCCACTTGGGCGCCTGCTGCACGATCTGCGTCACCTGCTGCACGATCGTGGGGATCAGGGTGGCGAAAAATGCGGCGACGCCCAGTGCCAGGGTGGACACGGACAGGAGGATGCCGGCGGCGCGGGGGACATTCCGGTGTTCGAGCCACCGCACTACCGGGTCCAGGCCGAGGGTGATGAAGAGCGCCGTGATGATCCACAAAAGCAGCTGAGTCGTATTTGATCCGATCCAGTAGACCAGGAGGGCGAAGCCGACGCCGACCGTGCCCATGAAGCCCATGTACAAGGGGTGCTGGGCCGACATGCGCGGACCGGGACTGCCGAAGCGGGCATCGGCCGCGGACGTCTCCGCGTCCCCGGCCTCATGCTCCGGGGGCATCTCGAAGCGGATTCTCGGCTGGGCTCCGGGCAGGGGCTGGCGCAGGCGCCGGGCCGCGGACAGAAGGACATTTGCCGCGGCAATCCGGGGCCGGGAGGTTGTAGGCCGGGGACTGGAAACGGGTTGTTCGGGGCCGGGTTCCTGGCTGTCGGATTCCTGCGCTTCTTCTGGTCCGGCGGAGGACGAATCCGTATGTTCAGTCACTGCGTTAAATGCCCTTAATTCCTTGCGGCGCCACACTGGCGGCACTGGTGTGATGATCACCGCAAACACTATCAGCAGGCTTGTCACCAGAGGGGAAGAACGCCCCCGCGGGCACCGCCGCCGGGGGCCGTCCGGGTCCCCGATCTGACTCGCGGGTAACAAAATGGTTACTATTGAAGCTAACTGTCCGCTGATGATAGGTAGTATTTTGCGTTTCAAGACTGCAGTCGCCCTGGTGCTGCTTGGCCTCCTGACACTCCTGGCCGGGATTGGCCAGAAGACGTTCTGGGCTCCCCCGGAGACGATTACGGCCACCGCTCCGACCGGCACCGCCGCGCCGCTGACCGTCTTCGACCAGAAGCTGAAGACTCTGCACCCCGGGACCGTGAAGATCACGGTCAAGGGTGAAGGGGCCTTCTTGCTGGCCGCGGGACGCCCGGACGACGTCGACGCCTGGGTGGGTAAGACGGCCCACAACACCGTCGCCGGCGTCTCCGAGGACGGCAAGGCGCTGCAGCTGACGCATACCGACGGCGAAGCTACCGCGCCGTCGCCCGCCGGATCGGATCTTTGGGTCACCACAGAGAACGCCACCGGCGAAATGGACTACTCGTGGAACGCGCCGGCCGACGGCGACTGGTCGCTGCTCCTCGCCGCGGACGGCACCAAGACCGCCCCGGGCTCCATCACGATGACTTTCCCGAACGACACCTCCACGCCCTGGGCCATTCCGCTCATGGTGCTCGGCGGCCTGCTGATCATCGCCGGCGGGGCGCTGCTGGTCCTCAAGCCGAAGTCAGGCAACCGCACCGGGGGCGGCACCGGCGGCGGCAGCACGTTCGCCCGCCGCGCGCAGGCCAAGGCCGCGGCACGCCGCGGGGACAACGGCTCGACGGAAAGCACCCAGGATCCTGCCGCACCCGGCACCTCCGCACCCGGCACCCCCGCACCCGAGACTGCACCGCAGCCGGCCACGCCGGAGAAACCAGGCCCGGAAAAAACAGCGCCGGAGAAAGCAGCGGCCGGCCAGAAGAAGGGCTCCGGCACGGTGCGCCGTTCCGGCATCGTGGTGGCAGTGCTGACCGCCGCCGCCGTCGCCGGAACGTCAGTGGCCGCCCAGGCCAGCCAGACGCCCGCGCCGCCGCCCAGTGCTCCGGCCTCCAGTGCTCCCGCCTCCGGTGCCCCGGCCTCAGACGCCGCGACCCCGGGCAGTGAGGGCCAGACCGGCGATGCGCCGGTGCTGCTGGACGCGCAGTTCCGCCGCGTCCTGGAACAGGTTGCCGGTGCCGTCGATGCAGGAGACGCTGCCAAGGACGCCGCCAAGCTGGCGCCGCGGGTGGCCAAGTCCGAACTCCAGGTGCGCACACAGAACTACAAGATCCGCTCGCAGGTCGGTTCCTACGAGGCCCGCATGCCTGTCCGCTCCACCAAGCTGCTGACCACGGTGGTCACCAACAAGCGCAGCTGGCCGCGCTCGGTCATGGCCGTGACGCAGGGCGAGGGCAACGTCGTCCCGCAGCTGCTGACCCTGACCCAGGACTCCCCGCGGGATAACTACAAGCTGGTCAGCAGCACCCCGCTGCAGCCGGGTGCCACCTTCCCGGGGATCGGCCGGGCCGGTACGGAGACGCTGGCGCCCGCAGACAAGACCGGGCTCGCGTACAGCGGCGACGAAGCCCTCGCCGGGCTCGGTGACCGCCTGACCAAGGCCGACTCCACCTTCAAGGACAAGCTCGTCGAAGGCCAGTCCTCGCCGTACATCGCGGACACCCTCGCCTACCAGGCCGACGTCGTCAAATCAGGCGTCAACGGCACCTTCGCCTTCACGCACAAGGCGGCCGCGGACAACACTGTCGTGTTCCGAACCGCTGACGGCGGGGCCTTGGTGCTGGGACGGCTGAACTTCTCGTTCGACGGCACTCCGAAGGCTGACGGGGACAAGCTCACCATCGGCGACGACGCGGCCGCCCTGGCCGGCGGCAAGGAGACCAGCACCGGCATGGTGCTGGACTTCGCAGAGTCCGTGGCTGTCTATGTTCCGCCGGCCGGTTCCACGGACCCGATGAAGCTCGTGGCCGCCACCCGCGGCCTGGTCGGGGCGTCCTTCAAGTAGCCTTCGCCGGCGGGCATGGTGGCGCCGGGCGGGACTTCAATGGCTAGAGTGGAGCTATGACTACGCCAGCTTCCCGCCCGGTCCCGCCAGTTGCCGCCAGCCCGCTGAACCTGCGCGGCGCCGTCGATCTCTCCGCCCTGAAACAGCGGCCGGCACCGAGTTCTCCGGGACCTGCCCGTCCCGGCGCCGCAGCCCCGGGCCCGGCGGGCTCCGCCGGTTCTGCCGGTGCCCCGGCGGCCCCGGCATCCGGCCCGGCCGACCACGCGGGCCGGCCGTTGCGCGTGGATGTGACCGAGGGCAACTTCCAGGAGCTCGTGGACCTCTCGGCCCAGGTGCCTGTGGTGATCGCGCTCTGGGCCTCCTATTCGCCAGGCTCCGGCCAGCTGGTGGACGTCCTCGAAGGCATCGTCGAGAGCTACGACGGCCGGCTGGTCCTCGGGGCCGCGGACATCGATGTGTTCCCGGAACTTGCCCAGGCGTTCCAGGTGCAGGCCGTGCCGACCGCCGTCGCGGTGGTCAAAGGCCAGCCCGTGCCGCTCTTCCAGGGAGGCGCGGACGAACAGCAGGTACGCAGCCTGTTCGATGAACTTCTCAAGGTCGCGGCCACCAACGGCGTGACCGGACGGATCGGCGCCGGCGGCCCGGTTGGCGCGGAACCGGAGGCGCCGCCGCTGCCGCCACTGCACCAGGCGGCGTTCGATGCGATCGAGGCCGGCGACTACGCGGCCGCGGCCGCCGCCTACCGGCAGGCCCTGAACGAGATGCCCGCCGACGCGGAGGCCAAGGCCGGCCTGGCGCAGGTGGAACTGATGGATCGCCTGCAGGCCCTCTCCGGGCCCGAGGCAGATGCCCTGCGCCGGCTCGCGGCCGACGAACCGGACAACCTCGAGGCCCAGCTCGGGGTTGCGGACCTGGATATCGCCGGCGGCCACATCGAGGACGGCCTTGGCCGGATCGTGACGTTCATTGGCCGCAACTTCGGCCCGGAACGGGAGACCGCCCGGGTCCGGCTGCTTGAACTCTTCGACGTCGTCGGCACCGGCGACGAGCGCGTCGCCAAGGCCCGCCAGGGGCTGGCCCGGGTGCTGTTCTAGTGGGATCGGCACTCTTTGCGCCGCTGGATCTAAGGTCACTGCGGCTGCAGCACCGTGGCTGGGTGTCCCCGATGTGCCAGTACAGCTGCGACCCCGAAACGGGCGAGGGCGTGCCCACAGACTGGCACCTGATGCATCTGGGCTCCTTTGCCACCGGGGGAGCGGCCCTGGTCCTCACCGAGGCCAACGCCGTCAACGCCGCGGGCAGGATCAGCCCCCGCGACGCCGGACTCTACAACGACGACCAGGCCGCGGCCTGGGAACGCATCACCGCCTTCGTGCACCGCCACGGCACCGCGGAGACCAAGATCGGCACCCAGCTGGCGCACGCCGGCCGGAAAGCGTCCTCCTACTGGCCGTTCTCCGGCAAGGTGGGCAGCGTGCCGGCGTCCGAGGGCGGCTGGGACACCGTGGGTCCTGGCACCGGCGCATTCGACGGCTACGCGCCGCCGTCGGCCATGACGGAAGCGCAGATCGACGGCGTGATCGCCGATTTCGCCGCGTCCGCCGTGCGGGCCGTCGATGCCGGGTTCGACACGATCGAAATCCATGGCGCGCACGGCTACCTGCTGCACCAGTTCCAAAGCCCGCTGGTCAACGACCGCACGGACCGCTGGGGCGGGGACGAGGCGGGCCGGAACCGATTGACGCTTGCCGTGGTGGACGCCGTCCGCGCGGTCATCCCGGACTCCATGCCCCTGCTGCTGCGGATCTCGGCCTCGGACTGGGCGCCGGGCGGGATCGAGGCCGACGCCTCGGTCCGGATGGCCGCTGCCGCCGCCGAGCGCGGGGTGGACCTGGTGGATGTTTCCAGCGGCGGGGCCGTGGCCCACCAGCAGATTCCCGTAGGCCCGGGCTACCAGACCGGGTTCTCCGCACGGATCCGGCGCGAAACCGGGGTCAGGACCGGCACGGTGGGACTCCTGACGTCCGCCGGGCAGGCCGAGCACGCGGTGGCCACCGGCCAGGCGGACGGCGTGTTCATCGCCCGTGCCGCCCTGCGGGATCCGCACTGGTGGCTGCGGGCCGCGTTTGAGCTCGGCCATGACCTGGCGTGGCCGCCGCAGTACGAGCGCGCCATGCCCCGGCATTCGTTCTAGAACCGGCATCCATTCCAGAACCGGCATTTATTCCAGAAACAGCTGCGCGGTTCCCGCGAGTGAAAACGTACGCCTTGCGGACTATCCTTTTCGCGCCGTCCGGCGGTTAGTCTGGCGTCATGACATTCCAACCCCCTGGCCAGCAGGGACAGCCAGCCCCGCCCGGTCCGTCTTCGCCGCCGGCGGCTGTCCTGCAGGTGCCTGCCTTGTCCCTGCTTGGCCTCGCCAAGCGCTTCGGCGACAAAATCGCCGTCGATGGCATCAGCCTGGACGTTCCGGCCGGGTCCTTCTACGGGGTGGTCGGGCCTAACGGCGCCGGTAAGACCACCACCTTGTCCATGGCGACCGGCCTGCTGCGCCCGGACTTCGGCACCGCGCTGGTCCATGGCATCGACGTCTGGCAGCATCCGCTGGAGGCCAAGAAGCTGATGGGGATCCTGCCCGACGGCGTCCGGCTGTTCGACCGCCTCAGCGGCGAGCAGCTGGTCACCTATGCCGGCCTGCTGCGCGGGATGGACCGGGAGATGGTGGCGTCGCGGGTGGCGGAACTGCTCGCTGCCCTGGACCTGGCCAATGACGCCGGCACACTGGTGGTGGACTACTCCGCCGGCATGACCAAGAAGATCGCGCTGGCCTCGGCGCTGATCCACGCCCCGCGGCTGCTGGTCCTCGACGAACCGTTCGAATCGGTGGACCCGATCTCCGCGGCGAACATCCGCGACATCCTGGACCGCTACGTTTCCTCGGGCGGAACGGTCATCGTCTCCAGCCACGTCATGGACCTGGTCCAGCGCATGTGCGACCACGTCGCCGTCGTCGCGGGCGGCCGGGTCCTCGCCGCCGGGACGGTGGAGGAAGTCCGCGCCGGCGCCAGCCTCGAGGACCGCTTCGTGCAGCTCGTGGGCGGCCGGAACCACACGGAAGGGCTGGAATGGTTGCGCACCTTCTGAGGCTCAAGCTGACCCTGCTGCGCAACAGCGTCCGGCGCAGCCCGTGGCAGCTGGTGGGCCTCGGGATCGGCGCCCTGTACGCCCTGGGAATCGTGGCTGTTTGCGTGGCCGGGCTGTTCGTCCTGCGCGGGATGGAGATTGAACTCGCCCAGACCGTCGTGGTCCTGGGCGGCGCCACGGCGCTGCTGGGCTGGGCCATCATTCCCGTCGCTGTCTCCGCCGCGGACCTGACGCTGGACCCTGCCCGGTTCACCACCTTTGCCGTGCCCATGCCGAAGCTGCTGGCCGGGCTGGCGCTCGGCGGCCTGATCGGCATACCGGGTCTCGCAACCTCACTCGTTGCGCTCGCCACGGTGGGCACCTGGTCCCGCAGCCTGCCGGCCGCGGCCGGCGCCCTCGTCGGTGCCGTGCTGGGCGTGCTGAGCTGCATCGTTCTGTCCAAGGTCGTGACCACGGCCACGGCCGGACTGGCAAGCTCCCGGCGCTTCAAGGACATCAGCTCCGTCGCCTTCCTCATCCCGCTCGTGCTCACGGGGCCCATTGTGGCGGGCATCGCGAGGGGAATCGCCGGTTCCGGCGATTTCCTGACCGGCCTGGCCCGGGCCCTGTCCTGGACGCCGGCCGGGGCGGCCTTCTCGCTCGGCGGCGAGTTGGCTGCCGGCAGCTACGCGGCCGCGGCCGTGAAATTCCTCATCGCCGCGGCCACCCTGGCGGGCCTGGCCCTGGCGTGGAAGCTCCTGCTGCAGCGCGCCCTGGTGACCCCGCCCTATGCCGGGACATCCAAGCGGCGGACCGGCGGCACGGGCCTGTTCGGGCTGCTCCCGGCGACACCGGCCGCTGCCGTCGCCGCGAGGTCCCTGTACTACTGGCTGCGCGATCCCCGCTACGCCGGCGCGCTCGTGGTCGTTCCGCTCCTGCCGGTGCTGTTCCTCTTCCAGGGCAGCCAGAGCGGGTTTTACGGCCCGTTCCAGTTCGTCGGGCCGCTGACGGCCTTCCTCCTGGCGTGGTCGATCTCCACGGATGTCTCCTATGACAGCACCGCCTTCGCCCTGCACGTGGCAACGGGGGTGCGCGGCGCCGACGACCGGCTCGGCCGTGCGCTGGCGTGCCTGAGCTTCGCGCTGCCGGTGGCGGTCCTCTTCAGTGTCGGGCCGTTCTTCTTCACCGGCGACTGGGACAAGCTGCCCGCGGTCCTGGGCCTCAGCCTCGGCGTTCTCTTCACCGGCCTGGGCCTGGCCTCGGTGATCTCGGCGCGCTACACCGTGAGCGTCCCGCTCCCGGGGGACAGCCCGTTCAAGAAGCCGCCGGGCAACGTGGCCCAGACCCTCGCCGTGCAGTTCGGCGGCATGGCCGTGCTGCTGGTCCTCGTGGCGCCCGAGGCGGCGCTCGTGGCCGCGCAGTTCATCACCGGCAGCTCCATGCCGGGCTGGATCACGCTGGCCCTCGGACCCGTGCTCGGTCTCACGCTCTTCGCCGTCGGTGTCCGGACCGGCGGCGCATGGCTGGACCGGCGGGCGCCGGAGCTGCTGGCACAACTGGCCGTCAACCGCTGACGGGTGCATGCTGGGAGTGCGCAGACTCGGACACCAGGTAGGCCAGTAAAGGCAGGATCATGGAAGTTGTCATCCTTCCCGGCAGCAAACGGATCGCGTCGCTTGCCGCGGATGCGGTGGAAGCCCTTCTCCGCCGCAAGCCCGACGCCGTCCTGGGCCTGGCGACCGGTTCCACGCCCCTGCCGGTGTATGTCGAACTGGCGGCGCGGCACGAGCGCGCCGGACTGGATTTCAGCCGGGTCCGCGCCTTCGCCCTGGACGAGTACGTGGGGCTGCCGGCCGGCCACCCGGAGTCCTACCGCGAGGTGATCGCCCGCGAATTCACCGCACGGGTGAACATCAGTCCGGCCAACGTCCACGTGCCCGACGGCGCGGCGGCGGACATCCCCGCGGCCTGCCGGGCCTATGAAGGCGCCATCCGCGACGCCGGCGGAGTGGACCTTCAGCTCCTCGGCGTCGGAACGGACGGCCACATCGGGTTCAACGAACCGGGCTCGTCGCTGGCGTCCCGGACGCGGATCAAGACCCTGATCGAGCAGACACGCCGGGACAACGCACGGTTTTTCGGCAGCCTGGCCGACGTGCCGCACCACGTCCTGACCCAAGGCCTGGGCACCATCCTGGATGCCCGCCACGTGATCCTGATCGCCACCGGTGCGCAAAAAGCCCAGGCCGTCCGGGACCTCGCGGAGGGCCCCGTCGCCGCCATCTGTGCGGCCTCCGTGCTGCAGTTGCACCCGCACGCCACCATCCTCCTGGACGAGGCGGCGGCGTCGTCGCTGCGGCTGGCGGATTACTACCGCCACAGCTACGACCACAAACCCGCCTGGCAGGGCCTCTAGGCCCCGCCGCCGGCACCCCGCAGGTCCGGCAGCGCCCTTCCAACGGCTAAGATGGGTGTCATGACTAGCATGACCGATCCTCTCGAAAACGATCCGATGCGCGAGCTCTCCGGAGCCGGGACGTCAACGGCCACGATCGAGCGCGAGGAACTGCGCCAGGAAGTTGAGCCCGGTGACCGGGAGCGCTTCTCGCACTACGTGCGCAAGGAAAAGATCATGGAATCCGCGCTGACCGGTGAACCGGTGATCGCGCTCTGCGGCAAGGTCTGGACCCCGGGCCGGGATCCGCAGAAGTTCCCCGTCTGCCCCGAATGCAAGGAAGTCTACGAGGGCCTGCGCCCCGGAAACGACGGCGGCAAGGGCTCCGGCGACAAGTAAGGGCAATCAACGGAACCAACAGGTTCCGTTAGCCGTCTTCTGACGGTGCTTCCCTATGGCGGCGCGTCGTCGCGCCCCTGATTTTCTGCTTTCCTGATTGCCGGTCCATGCTGTCCGGGTACTGCCTTACGGTCCATCCAAAAAGATTGGTGTTTTTGTGCTTAATTGGGTTTCTCCGTCGGCTGCAGCCATGCGCGGATGGAGGGCGCCTTAATGACGGAGACACTTTTCGGCGGACCCACGCTTCCCCCCGCCTATCCCGAGCGGGCCGCCTGGGGCACCGCCCCCAAGCTGCGCGCCTGGCAGCAGGAAGCGCTGGACAGCTACTTCAGCACCCACCCCAAGGATTTCCTCGCCGTCGCAACCCCCGGCGCGGGTAAGACCACCTTCGCCCTGCGCGTGGCGTCCATGCTCATCGATTCCGGGGTGGTCAACCGCGTGACCATCGTGGCGCCCACCGACCACCTCAAGCGCCAGTGGGCCGACGCCGCTGCCCGGGTGGGCATCGCGATCGACCCGAACTTCAAGAATGCCGACGGCCAGCACGGCCGCGGGTTCATCGGCGTCGCCGTGACCTATGCCCAGGTGGCCAGCAAGCCCATGCTGCACCGGGCCAAGACCGAAGCCGCCCGCACGCTGGTGATCCTGGACGAAATCCACCATGGCGGCGAGGCCCTGTCCTGGGGTGACGGCCTCCGTGAGGCGTTCGACCCGGCGGCCCGGCGGCTCTCCCTGACGGGCACCCCGTTCCGCTCGGACACCTCGCCCATCCCGTTCGTGGAGTACGCCGAGGACCGGGACGGGATCCGGCGCTCCAAGGCCGACTACACCTACGGCTACGGCAAGGCCCTGCGCGACCACGTGGTCCGCCCGGTGATGTTCATGGCGTACTCCGGCCAAATGCGCTGGCGCACCAGCGCGGGGGACGAGATGGCCGCCTCGCTCGGGGAGTCGGCCGTCACGAAGGACATCACATCCCAGGCCTGGCGCACCGCGCTGAACCCGGCCGGCGAATGGATCCCCGCCGTCCTGGCCGGCGCGGACAAACGTCTCAGCGAGGTCCGGCGCAGCGTCCCGGATGCCGGCGGCCTGGTCATTGCCACCGACCACGAGGACGCCCGCGCGTATGCCGGCCAGCTGAAGAAGATCACCGGCGAATCGCCCACCGTCATCCTCTCCGACGACGCCAAGGCCTCCAGCAAGATCGAGGAATTCACCGCCAGCGAGAAGCGCTGGATGGTGGCCGTCCGGATGGTCTCCGAAGGCGTGGACGTTCCGCGGCTGTCCGTCGGCGTCTACGCCACCTCGACCTCCACCCCGCTGTTCTTCGCCCAGGCCGTGGGGCGCTTCGTGCGTGCCCGCAAGCGCGGCGAGACGGCGTCGGTCTTCCTGCCCTCGGTGCCGCAGCTGATGGCCCTGGCCAACTCGATGGAGGCCGAGCGCGACCACGCCCTGGACCGCCCGGAGAAGGAAGACAGCGACGGCCTCTTCAATCCCGAGGATTCGCTCATGGACGAGGCGAACCGCGAGGAGAAGGCCTCCGATTCCCTGATGAAGGGCAAGTTCGAGGCCCTCGACTCCCAGGCGTCCTTTGACCGGGTGCTCTTCGACGGCGGCGAATTCGGCACCGGCGGCGAGGTGGGCTCGGAGGACGAGCTCGACTTCCTCGGGATCCCGGGACTGCTGGACGCTGAGCAGGTCGGCACGCTGTTGCGCCAGCGCCAGCACGAGCAGCTGAACCGGAAGAACAGGCGCTCCCCGCAGACTGAGGCAGCCGCGGCTGCGGCCCCGGCCGTGCCGGACCACCGGATGCTCATGGACCTGCGCACCGAGCTGGCCAAAAACGTCGCGGCCTGGTCGGCCCGCACCGGGACCCCGCACGGCGTCATCCACACCAAGCTCCGGACCGTCTGCGGCGGCCCGGCCGTCGCCCAGGCCAACGAGGAACAGCTGCAGACCCGCCTGCGCAAACTCCAGGACTGGTTCATCGGCCGGAAGTAGCCCCGCGCAGGGAGTCATGGGCACGGGGTTATGGGCCCGGGGTTATGGGCCCGGGGTTATGGGCTCAGGCCAATAGGCGCCGGGCAACAGCAGAGGGACCAGTTCACTGTGAACTGGTCCCTCTGCTGTTTACTCTGCTGTGAACTTTGCTTCGGCTACTGGCCGGCGCCGCAGACCTGGCCGTAGGTCTGGCCTGCCGCGGTGTAGTCGGCCTTCATGTCCTCGAGCTTGGCGGTGTCCGGGGAGGGCTTGGCCGATTCGTCGAAGTATTCGATGATGGTCTGCAGCGGGGCCCGCAGGTCCTCGGATGCCGCCGCCTTGATGGGCCGCAGCTGGTTGGCGACCCGGGTCATGCCGGTCTTGTCCGATGTGGCCGACTGGGCGGAGACCACGGTCTTGACCCGGGCGCAGGTTTCCTCGTTGGTCAGCTGCGGCGTGGCAGAGCAGCCGGCCGCGCCGAGCAGCGCTCCGGCGGCAATCAGGACGGTCAGGGTCTTCTTCATGGTGTACTCCGGGGTTCTACGGGTCTGTCAATATGGCAAGACTGGCGATGGGGCAAGGATTTCGAGTCTACTGGCTCAGAGGACATCGACGCCGCCGAGCTCCATCTCGGCCACGGCATCGTCCAGGTCTTCGGCAATGCCGACCGTCAGGCCGCGCAGCACCGTGACGGAGTAGCCGGCCTGGACGGCATCCAGGGCGGTCGCTTTGACGCAGTAGTCCGTGGCGATGCCCACCACCACGATGTCCTCGACGTCGTGGCTCTGCAGCCAGTCGTCCAGCCCGATCGCGTCCTCGCCGGCGGCGAAATCACTGCCGGCGAAGGAACTCACTGTGTTGTCGGAGTCTGCGGAGCCTGCGGCGTTTTCGGAGTCGCCGGAGCCTCCGGCGCCGGTAACGGGCATGGCGCCGGGCTGGCGGTCGCCGGTGGGGATTTCGTCCTCGGGGGCCAGCAGCCCTTCGAAGCCGGAGTACGCCGCGGCGAACTGGCCCTTGCGGAAGTACGCCTGGATGTGTTCGGGATCAAGATCGGGATGCAGCTCGGCCCCGCGGGTGCCCGCCACGCAGTGCCGCGGCCAGCTGTCCACGAGATCGGGTTTCTCCGAGAAGTGCTCACCCGGATCGATGTGCCAGTCCTGGGTGGCCACGACGTGGTCAAACTGGCCGTGGTGGGCGTCAACGTACTCGCTGATTTCCCCGGCCAGGCTTGCCCCGCCGGGGACGGCCAGGGCACCTCCCTCACAGAAATCGTTTTGGACGTCAACGATGATCAGGGCGCGGGACATTCAGTCCTCCTCGTAGATGGTGGGGATGGCCGCTTCGCCGCGCTGGAGCCGGTTGACCACCGCGGGAAGCTCCAGCATGGTTTCCGCGTGGCGCCGGCGCGCGCGCTGGACCCCCTCCGGGCCCGTCCACCCGGGGAGGAGCTCGCCGTTCTTGACGAACTGCTGCAGCAGCGGACGGTCGTTGCCGTCGTCCTCCGGGTGATGGCCGACGCCGACGATTTCGGCCGTGGCGGTCCCGCGCTCGTTGAGCTTGCGCAGCGCGTACTTCCGGCCGCCCTTGCTGGCCTTGTTCTTGGCGGCCTTGGCGACGGAGATGAAATCGCCGGCGTCGTCGGTGCGGCTGACGAGCTTGTAGACCATGCTCGCCGTCGGGGCCCCGGACCCGGTCACGAGCGAGGTGCCCACGCCGTAGGAGTCCACCGGCGCGGACGCCAGCGCCGCGATGGCGAATTCGTCGAGGTCTGAGGTCACCACGATCTTGGTGTGGTCGTTGCCGAGCTCGTCGAGCAGCCGGCGCACCCACTGGGCCTGGGCCACGAGGTCGCCCGAGTCCAGCCGGACAGCGCCCAGCTTGTCCCCGGCGAGATCGACGGCGGTGCGGACGGCCGTTTCGACGTCGTACGTGTCCACCAGCAGGGAGGTGTCCGGCCCAAAGGCGGCAATCTGGGCCTCGAAGGCCTCCCGCTCGGTGTCATGGAGGAGCGTGAAGGAATGGGCGGCCGTGCCCACCGTCTTCAGCCCGTAGCGCAATCCGGCCTCCAGGTTCGAGGTGCTGTCGAACCCGGCAATGACAGCGGCCCGGGCAGCGGCGGCCGCCGATTCCTCGTGCGTCCGGCGCGATCCCATTTCGATGCACGGGCGGGTCCCGGCCGCGGAGATCATCCGGGAGGCGGCAGAGGCGATGGCGCAGTCGTGGTTGAGCACGGAGAGCAGGTAGGTCTCCAGGATGCAGGCCTCGGCGAACGTGGACTCAACGATCAGCACGGGGGAGTTCGGGAAGTACGCCTCACCCTCCGGATAGCCCCAGATGTCGCCGGAAAAGCTGTAGCCGGCCAGGTAATCCAGTGTCTGGTCGTTGACCACCTTGGTCCGGCGCAGGTAGTCCAGTTCCGGCTCGCCGAAGCGGAAGTTCGCGATCCCTTCCAGGAGGCGGCCCGTGCCTGCCACGATGCCGTAGCGGCGCCCGTCCGGGAGCCGCCGGGCGAAGGCCTCGAAGACCGATTTGCGGTGCGCCGCGCCGGACTGCAGGGCGCCCTGCAGCATGGTCAGCTCGTAGTGGTCTGTGTACAGGGACGTGCGGGGACGGTCCCAGCCAGCGGAGGTACTCACAAATTCACTCTAGTGTGCATCCCCATAGAATGGACAGATGACCCTCAGCGTTGCGCTCGGCCCCGACACACGGGAGAGTACCCAGACCGGAACAGTGACGTCCGGCGACGTCCTGACCGCCCCGGACGTCCCCTGGAACCTCGTGATCTGGAACGATCCCGTGAACCTGATGAGCTATGTGAGCTATGTGTTCCGCAGCTATTTCGGCTACTCGGAGGCCAAGGCGAACAAGCTGATGATGGAGGTCCACAAGAAGGGCCGCTCGATCGTGGCGCACGGCAGCAAGGAACAGGTGGAGCAGCACGCCGTCGCGATGCATGGCTACGGACTCTGGGCGACGGTGGAAAAGGCCACCGGCGGCAACGCGGGCGGTTCCGGCAAAGGCAAGGGAAAACGTGGCTAAGGCATTCAAGTACGGGCTCAAGGGCATCAAGGGCCATCTGGAGCCGGCCGAGCGGGAGCTGCTGCGCAGCCTTTTCGATGACGTCATCTCCATGCTGGAGCCGGAGCAGCGCGCCAACGAGGACCCGCTGGCGGCCCTGGTGGGTTTGGACACCGAAGCCCGCGAACCGTCGGACCGTGCCATGCGGCGGCTGTTGCCGAACGTGATGAAGAACGACGACGACGCCTCCCTGGAGTTCCGCCGTTACACGGAGCGGTCGCTGCGCGAAAGCAAGATCGGCGCGCTGAAGGCGGCCGCACTGAGCCTGGACCGGGACAACCTCGTCCTGACCCCGGACGACGCCCGGCACTGGGCCACCGCGCTCAACGATGTCCGGCTGGTGCTGGCCGAACGCCTCGACATCCGTGATGATGCCGACGCCGACAACATCCACCTCATGCAGGACTGGGCCCAGGCCGAGGACGTCGAAAGCTACCTGGCCCTGGTGTACAACTTCACCACGTGGCTGCAGGAGTCGCTGGTCCAGGCCATGGTGCACTCGCTCGATAGGTAGGGCCGCTAAGCGACAGCGGTGGCGTCAGAAACAGGCACGGACTGTATCGGTGGAAGCTCCTCGAATGCCGGCTTTGCGAACCAATATCCCTGGAACAAGCGGATGCCGGCTTCCTTCAGAATCCGGAACTCCGCCTCCGTCTCGATGCCCTCTGCGAGCACCGTGATGTCGAGCTCCCTGGCGATGCCGACGATGCCAGCAACGACAGCCTGGCGGGCCGGGCTGGTGTCGATTCCCCGGATGAGCTTCATGTCGATCTTGATCAGGTCTGGCTGGAAATCGACCAGGAGCCCCAGCCCTGCATGACCGGCACCAAAGTCGTCGATGGCGGTGGTGAAACCATGCTTGCGGTATTCGGTGATGATGTTCGTGAGGTGGGCGGTGTCGGAAACCTCCTCATTCTCCGTGAACTCGAACATGATCGACGACGTCGGAAAGCTGCAACGCCTGGCTGCAAGCAGCGTCGCACGAAGGCACGCAGCCGGTTCGTAGACCGCGTTCGGCATGAAGTTGATGGAGAGAATCAAGCCCTCACCGGCAGGAAACAGCCGCGATGCCAGCTCGATTGCCTTGACGCGGCAGTCCTGGTCGAAACGGTACTTTTGCTCAGGTGCGACTCTGGACAGGACGTGAAAAGCCCCCTCGCCCGACAAGCCTCTGACCAGTGCCTCGTAGCCCCATACGCGAGCAGCAACGGCGTCATAGATCGGTTGGAAGGCCATGCTGAAATCGAAGTCGAGCTGTGACGACGTCGTGCAGCCGTCGCATGTCATATGCGGTCCTTTCGCTGTTTCGTCCATCGTGGGGGCACGACGGTCGCCCCCGATATCTCGACGGCGCCCATAGCATACAGGGCGGGGACAGCGGCAGGCTGCCACCGATGAGCAGGGGTCTTCCCCGCGTTGCCCATCCGCCGGAAACCCGTGTGACCCATCAGACACGAGTTGCAGGACACAATGTGATGGCCGCGCCTGTAGTGAAGCCCTATCCTCGAATAATCATGACTTCAGCATCAAATACGGATCCGGCAGCGCCAGCTGCGGCGGAGACCGCAGCGGGCAGCGCCGGAAATGCCGGGCTGGCATCGCGCCCCATCGGCGTCTTCGACTCCGGCGTCGGCGGCCTCACGGTGGCCCGCTCGATCATCGACCAGCTGCCCAACGAATCCATCCTGTATGTCGGTGACACTGCGCATGGCCCCTATGGCCCCCTTCCCATCGCCGAAGTCCGGGCCAACGCCCTCGGCGTCATGGACGAGCTCGTGGATTCCGGCGTGAAACTGCTGACCATCGCCTGCAACTCCGCGTCCGCCGCCGTGCTGCGTGACGCCCGCGAACGGTACACGGCCCGGTACGGGATCCCCGTGATCGAAGTGATCCAGCCGGCCGTGCGGCGTGCCGTCGCGGCGACCCGGACGGGCCGGGTGGGCGTGATCGGGACCTCGGCCACGGTGGGCTCGCGCGCCTACGAGGACACCTTCGCCGCGGCCCCGGACCTGGAGATCACGTCCGTGGCCTGCCCGGCGTTCGTGCCGTACGTGGAGGCCGGGATTACCACCGGACCGGAACTGCTCGCCGTCGCCCGCGACTACCTGGCACCGCTCATTGCCGCCGGGGTAGACACCGTGGTGCTCGGCTGCACCCACTACCCGCTGCTCACCGGCGTGATCTCCTTCGTTATGGGCGAGGACGTCACGCTGGTTTCCAGCGCCGAGGAGACGGCCAAGGACGTCTACCGGGCTTTGGCCTCCCGGGGCCTGGAGCGCACGGACACCGCGGCGCCGGAGCACAATTTCATCGCCACCGGCGACGCCGCCCAGTTTGAGCACCTCGCCCGGCGCTTCCTGGGCCCCGAGGTCCTCAGTGTCCGCCACGTGGACCACGTCGCGGCGCAGTACCCCACCGGCAGCCTCGCCCGGATCACCCCGGAAATGATCGCCGCCGCCCGGGCCGGCGCGGGCGGGCCGCGGATCTCCAACTTTGTGGGCGGATCCGCGGGCGGGGGACCACGGCTGTGAAGCTGACCATCGTGGGCTGTACCGGCTCCTTCCCGGGGCCGGGCTCGCCGGCGTCGTGCTATCTGCTGACCGCCAACGACGGCGAGCGGAACTGGAAGATCGTCCTGGACCTCGGCAGCGGGGCGCTCGGCGCCATCCAGCGCTACACGGACCTGGAGGACATTGACGCGATCTTCCTCACCCACCTGCACCCGGACCATTGCATGGATCTGTGCGGGCTCCATGTTGCCGTGCGCTGGAAGCCGGGCGGCTGGGGACGGGGCAGGATTCCGGTGTGGGGGCCTGCCGCGACGGCCGACCGGATGGCCACGGCCTACGGGCTGGACCTGGATCCGGGCATGCACGAGGAATTCGATTTCAGCAACTGGTCCGAGCGCAAGCCGGTCAGCGTCGGCCCGTTCACGGTGACGCCCTACGCGGTGAACCACCCCGTTGAGGAGGCCTACGCCCTCCGCGTGGAGGTCACCGAGCCCGCCAAGGACGGCACGCCCGTGACCCGCGTCCTGAGCTACTCCGGGGACACGGATTCCTGCGCGGGCCTGGAGGACGCCGCTCGCGACGCCGACCTTTTCCTGTGCGAGGCGGCGTTCGAGGAAGGCCGCGACGACGGGATCAAGGACGTGCACCTGACGGGCAAGCGGGCGGGGGAGGCCGCCGTCGCCGCCGGCGCGCGCCGGCTGTTGCTGACGCACATTCCCGTCTGGACGTCGCCGACCACTGTCATGGCCGAGGCCAAAGAGATCTTCGGCAAGGACGTGGCCGTCGCCGTCGCGGGTGTGCACTACACCGTCTAGCGCGCGCTGGCCGCCCGCGCGGGCCGGGGCGGGTGAGTCGATAAGCTAAAGGCATGACTTCCCAAGCTCCCAGTGTCCCCGTCATCCGCGCCGACGGCCGTACCCCCGACCAGCTGCGCCCGATCAGCATCACGCGCGGCTGGTCCAAGCAGGCCGAGGGTTCGGCCCTGATCGAGTTCGGCAACACCCGGGTCCTGTGCACGGCTTCGCTGACCGAAGGCGTGCCGCGCTGGCTCAAGGGCGAGGGCCGCGGCTGGGTCACGGCCGAGTACGCCATGCTGCCCCGGGCCACGAACACCCGGTCCGACCGTGAGTCCGTCAAAGGCAAAATCGGCGGCCGCACCCACGAGATCTCCCGGCTGATCGGCCGCTCGCTGCGCTCCATCATCGACACCAAGGCCCTCGGCGAGATCACGATCGTGCTGGACTGCGATGTCCTGCAGGCCGACGGCGGCACCCGCACCGCGGCGATCACCGGAGCCTACGTGGCACTGGCCGACGCCATCCGGTTCGCCCGCGAGAAGAAGATGATCGCCCGCAACGCCCAGCCCCTGATCGACACGATCGCCGCGGTGTCCGTCGGCATCATCGACGGCGTCCCGATGCTCGACCTGCCCTACGTCGAAGACGTGCGCGCCGAGACCGACATGAACGTCGTGGTGACAGGCTCCGGCAAGTTCGTCGAAGTCCAGGGCACCGCCGAGGGCGCACCGTTCGACCGCGACGAGCTGAACAAGCTGCTGGACCTGGCGCTGCTGGGCACGGAGCAGCTCGCCGCGATCCAGCGCGACACCCTGGCGGAGGCCCCGTGACGGAGACGCCCCTCGCGGACCGGCCGGAAGCCGACGGCCCGGGCCCGCGGCTCGTCCTCGCCACCCACAACAAAGGCAAGCTCCGGGAACTCCGTGAGCTGCTCCGCGGCCAGGTTCCCGGGCTCGACGTCGACACGCAGGTGGTGGACGCCGGCGCCGTCGGTGCCCCCGACGTCGCCGAGACCGGCGTAACCTTCGCCGAAAACTCGCTGCTCAAAGCCCGGGCGGTGGCAGAGGCCACGGGGCTCGTGGCGATCGCCGACGACTCCGGGCTTTCTGTGGACGTCCTCGGCGGCGCGCCCGGGATTTTCTCGGCCCGCTGGTCCGGCCGGCACGGCGACGACGCCGCGAACCTGCAGTTGCTGCTCGCCCAGCTGGCCGACGTGCCGGACAAGTACCGCGGGGCCGCGTTCGTCTGCGCGGCAGCGCTGGCGGTCCCCGGGTCCTCGCCCGACGGCGGCCGGGAAGTCGTGGAATACGGGCAGCTGGAAGGGACACTCCTGCGGGAGCCGCGCGGGGAGGGTGGCTTCGGCTATGACCCCGTCCTGCAGCCGAACGGGCTGGACCGCAGCTGCGCCGAGCTCAGTTCCGAGGAGAAGAACGCCATCAGCCACCGGGGCCATGCGTTCCGGGCGCTCCTGCCGGCCATCGTCGAGGCCCTGGCCGGGAAGTAGCCGGCCCGGCCAGGCTCAGGACGAAGGAAGGCGCCCCACTCGGTGGGGCGCCTTCCTTGTTAACTGCTGCGTTCACTGCGGCACTGCATTTACTGCGGCGCTGCGCTACATTTACTGCGGCGCTGCGCTACGGGGTCCGGCGTTCTTCTTCCGGCTCGTGCTCTTCGATGAATTCGTCCACGACGTCGGTGCCGTACTTCTCGGCCTGGCGCTTGGCGATCGTGCCGCGGACAACCTCGATGGCGATCGGGATCACGGAGACCAGCACGATGGCGATGAAGATGATGTCCAGGTTGTCCTTGACCCACGGGACCTTGTCCCCGAGCAGGTAACCGAGGAGGGTGACGCCGCCGCCCCACAGCACCGCGCCGATCACGTTGTAGGTGAAGAATTTGCGTTTGCTCATCTGCGCGACGCCCACGATCACCGGGACGAAGGTGCGGATGATCGGAACGAACCGGGCCAGGATCAGGGCCTTGCCGCCGTGCTTTTCGAAGAACGCATGCGCACTATCCACGTTTTCACGCTTGAACAGCTTGGAGTTGGGCCTGTTGAACAGGGCAGGTCCCGCCTTGGACCCAATCAGGTAGCCCACCTGGTTGCCGATGATCGCGGCGACGATGATCAGCGCGGTCAGGACCCAGATGTTGACCTGGATGGTGCCGGTGGCCACGAGCAGCCCGGCCGTGAACAGCATGGAGTCCCCAGGCAGGAAGAATCCGATCAGCAGCCCGGTTTCGGCAAAGATGATGCCGCAGACCAGCAGGACCACCCACGGCGCGAAGGCCGGATTCGCCAGGAAAACCTGGGGGTTGAGCCAGTCCGGCAGGAAGGAGGCCAGGTGCGGCTGGACGGGGCCGGCGCCGCCAAGGGCGGACACGGCGAGGTCGCTCATTGCTAGTACGTTCACCTGTTAAGGGTACTTGACGGCAGGCTGCAGGCCCGGGGGCCGAGCCCCGCGGGCCGGTCCGGTGCGGGAGGGTCCGTCCGCGGGCGGTAAAGTTGGGCCGTGACTTTGGACTTTACGGCGATCGACTTTGAGACCGCGAACGGCTTCCGCGGTTCACCGTGCGCTGTTGGCCTGAGCAAGGTCCGTGGCGGCGTCGTCGTAGAGGAAGCCTCCTGGCTCATGCGGCCACCGGAAAACCATGACACATTTGATCCCCACAACGTCCGGATCCACGGCATCCGGCCGGACCAGGTGGCTGGACTGCCGCGGTTCGGGGAGTTGTTCCCGGAGATCGGCGCGTTCATCGGCGGCGACGTGCTCGCGGCCCACAATGCAGGGTTCGATCTCGGTGTGATCCGCTCCGGCCTGGAGGTGTCCGGGCTGTCCGGACCCGCCTACGACTACGTCTGCACAGTGATATTGTCCCGGCGCTGCTACTCCCTGGTGTCGAATTCGCTGCCCTACGCCGCCGAGGAGGCCGGGGTCCCGCTGCTCAACCACCACGATGCCGCCGAGGACGCCCGCGCCTGTGCCGGCATCCTGATCGACATCGCGGCCCGCAACGGGGCAGCAAGCATCGCGGAACTTTACCTGTCCCTCGGCCTGACGGTGTCCCACCAGCCGGCGTTCGACCCCCGGCGCGACCCGCTGTCCAAGGCCACCCTGGCCGCCATGGAGGCGCTCGCGGGGGGAACCGCCGGCTCGCCCCCGGGCCGGCGCTTCGTGGCCGGGTGGCCGGAGGAAGGCCCCAACCCGGCCCCCAACGCCGCCGCCAGCCCCGACCACCCGCTGTTCGGCCAGACCGTGGTGTTCACCGGCGAACTGGCAATTCCCCGCCCCGAAGCAAAGGTCCGTTCCGCAGAGCTTGGCGCCAGGCCTGAAAGCCGGGTGACGGCCCGTACCACCGTTCTGGTGGTGGGCGACGGGTTTGTGGCCGCGGACCTGCGCTCCGGCCGGTTGACCGGCAAGGCGCGCCGCGTCCTGGAACTGCACGAACGCGGGCAACGGATCGAGGTCCTGTCCGAGGGCGAATTCCTCCAGATGGTCGGCGGACATCTGGCTGCCGCACCTGCCTGACCCGGTCCTGGCTGACGGGTCCTGCCTGATCCGGTCCTGGCTGACGGGCAGTCACACGGCGCAACAATCATTCCTCCCACGGCGCGCCCGCTCGTAGCCTTGGCGGATGAGCAAACCCACGGATGCACAGGCCCCCACAGCGCCGGCCAAGTCAGCGCCGCCGGCGTCAATGCCGGCGGACTCGGCGTCGTCGGCGCCCGCGAAGTCAGCACCGGTGACGCGCGGAATTGACTGGCATCGGGTGTTCGCGTTTCCGAACCCGGTGAATGAGTACGCCGCCCGCATCGCCGCAGCCCTGGTGGTGGCGCTGTCCGCCGTGACCCTGCTGACCGGTTTCGGCTGGGGGCTCGCCGTCATCGCCGCCGGGTTCTGGCTGCGCGTGCTGTTCGGTCCCCGGATCTCGCCCCTGGCCCAGCTCTCGGTCAAGGTCCTGACGCCCTGGCTTGGGCGGACCCGTCTTGTTCCCGGACCGCCCAAGCGGTTCGCCCAGGGCATCGGCGCTGCCGTGTCGACGGCGTCGGCGGTGCTGCTGGCCGCCGGCCTCGCGCCGGCGGCGTGGGTGCTGCTCGCCGTGCTGATCGCCGCCGCGTCCCTTGAGGCGTTCGCCGGGTTCTGCCTCGGCTGCACCATTTTCGGCTTCCTGCAGCGCCGCGGGCTCATCCCCGAGGACGTCTGCGAAGCCTGCAACAACATCTCGCTCCGCGGCGCCTAGGACTCGGGGCGCTTAGGTCCGGAGCGCCGGGGCTCCGCCGAAGCGGCCGGGTTCCGCCGAGGCGGCCGCCAGGGACGGACATGTCCTCCGGAGGCTCGGACGGGTGGACATAGTGGCAATATGTCCAGTCCCCGCCGCCGGAGATGGGCATGTCCTGAGGATGCCGCGGCCAGGTAGGGACATGTCCTTCGCAGCGGGGGCGACCGGACATGTCCTCCGGAGGCTCGGACGGGTGGACATAGTGGCAATATGTCCAGTCCCCGCCGCCGGAGATGGGCATGTCCTGAGGATGCCGCGGCCGGGGATGGACATGTCCATCGCAGCGGGGCGGTACGGGGCATGTCCCGCGGACAGGCCGGGCCGCTGCTTCCGGGCGCAGCCGGCTGCGCTGCGCAACTGCCGGAGACTCGACGCCTGGCGTCCAGGGGCCCGGCCGAGTGTTGCCCGCCGAAGCTATGAGCCAGTGACGGCGGCCAGCTTCGAGGCCATGCCCCGGATGACCTCCGGCGCCTGAAGGGCCGCTAGCCAGTCTGCCGGCAGGCACCGCTCGCCGTAGAACGCGCCCAGGATGTTCCCGGCGATCGACGCCGTCGAATCGCTGTCCCCGCTGTGGTTCACCGCCAGCGCGATCGCGGCACGGAAGTGGGCCTGGGCGGGATCGGCCTCGGCAGCGCCGGCGTCCGCCGTCCCCGTTCCTGTCCCGGTTCCCGGGGCTGTGGCCAGCACGGCGTACAGCGCGACGGCAAGGGCTTCCTCGGCCACCCACCCCTCGCCGAGTTCGCCGACCAGGCCTTCGGGGCTGAGCACGTCTCCGCCGGGCAGGTCTCCGGCCAACCGCAGGGCCGCCTCCAGCCGTGCCACCACCTCCGGATCCGGATTTTCGCCCTTGCGCAGGATGCCGCCGAGCAGCTGCCCGAGGGCCGATTCCGCCGCTTCGCGCAGCCCGTGGCCGGAGGACAGGGCATGGATGAGAAGGCTGAAAACTCCGGCGCTCTGCCGTGCCGCGGGGTGGCCGTGCGTCAGGGACGCGGCATCGGCGCTGAGCTTATAGACCGTTTCCGCTTCGAGGTGGGGGATCAGGCCGAAGGGCGCCGACCGCATCACGGTGCCGCAGCCCTTCGAATCCGGATTGACCGGCCGCTTCACGGTACCCATCTCGCCCGTGGCGAGTCCGCTCAGGCACGCGTCGCCGGGTGAGCGCCGGCTCTTCAGGACATCCTGGGCATCGATCCAGCGCGGCGGCTGGAACGGGGCCGACGCCGGCACGGCGACGCCCTGGGTGCCCAGCCAGCGCAGGTACGCGAGCCACAGGCACGCGTTGATGTCCGCCGCCACGCCGTCGTTGGCCCATTCCAGCGCCTCGAGGAGGCCGTCGGCGGTGTACAGCGTCATTTGCGTGTCGTCCGAAAACGGGCTGCCGGCGTCGAGCGCGGAAAAATCCTGCAGGCCCGCGGGGCCGAACCGGGCCCGGATGGCGGAAATGCTGTCGAACTCGACGGCGTAGCCCAGCGCATCTCCGAGCGCGCCGCCCAGCAGGCAGCCGTGGATCCGCGAGCCGTGGGCAGGGGAGTGCGGCTGGCCGGGTGTTGGGGCGGGTGCGGGGCTGGTCCCGGGCTCGGTGCTCATGCCCTCAAATTTACCCGGCGCTGCACCGCACCCCGCAATGCCGGCGCCCGCCGGGGACTTAGCGCCGCCGCCTGGGGGCCGGGCGGCGGCGGATGCGGAAGGCCGGTAGGGTGCTGGTAGGACCCGTCCAGCGGTCAGACGAGGCAACCGCCGGCGCCGTACCGCCGGGCAGCGGAGGAAACGAATGCGCGAACCAGCGTGGCGGAAGACCGGGACCACCCCCGACTACAGGTTCTCCCTGGCCAACGAGCGGACGTTCCTAGCCTGGATCCGCACGTCCCTGGCCCTGATTGCCGGAGCCCTTGCGATCGACCAGCTGGCCCCGGAGATCGCGCCCGGACCCGTGCGGATCGTGTTGTGCGTCATCCTCGCGTTCCTGGGCGCTGGCCTGGCCGCCCTGTCCTACCACCGGTGGGGTCTCATGGAGGCTGCCATGCGGAACAACGGAGAGCTGCCGTTCTCCGGAGTGATGCTGGTGATGACCATCGGCGTCGCGGCTGCGGCCCTGGTGTTCGCGGTCCTGATCCTGGTGGCGCGGTGAGGCCAGCTGCGGCCAGGGACCCCGGGCTGCAGCCCGAGCGGACCTCCCTGGCCTGGCGCCGGACGTTGCTGGCCCTCATCGTGGCGGACCTGCTGGTCTGGCGCAGCTGGGCGCTCGCAGGATCCCGGGGCGGCGCTGTGGGTCCCGTTGATTTCCTTGGCATCTGCGCGCTGGCCGCCATGGCCGCGACGCTGGTCCTGGGTGTGTGCGTGCTGGTCCGCGGGCGCGAGCTCCGGCGGTCCAACGCTGCGCCGCCGGCGCCGCTGCTGCGCTGGGCCGCCGCCGCCGTCGTGGTCCTGGCCGCCAGCGCCGTAGCCGCGGTGGCCCTGGGGCACTGAACTGAGGCACTGAGCCGCGGCCCGGAACGGGCACCCAGCCGGAATCCAGCCAACATCCAGATTGCGCTGGCAGACTGCTGGCGGAGCTATTCTCCCAGGCGGCCGAGGCCGCCCCGGACCACGAACCCGGCGGCGGTCCAGCGACGCCGCAACTGCAGCCCCTGGGCGCGCCGCCAGCAAAGGAATCCTGACCATGACCCTGCTTGTGCCAGCCCCAGACTCCGTTGACGTCCAGCCACCGGCCGCCAGCGACGTCCCGCCCCGGCCCGGGCTCGTGGCCCGGCTGTCCGCCGAGGCCCTGGGGACCCTGATCGTCGTGGTTGCGGGCCTGGGCGTGCCGCTCTTCACCATTCCGCAGTCGAGCCCGCTGCCCGCCGCCCTGGCCGCCGGCCTGGCCCTGACGGCGGCGATGCTCGCCGTCGGTTACGTCTCCGGCGGCCACTTCAACCCTGCCCTCACCGTGGGCAACGCCATCGCCGGCCGGATCCGGCTTGCCCACGCCGCCGCCTACATCGGCGCGCAGCTGGTGGGCGCCGTGCTCGGGGCCGTCGCCCTGTACGGCGTCCTGCGCACCGTGCCGACCATCAACGACTCCCAGGGCGCGTTCGCCACCGTGGCCGCCGGATTCGGCGAGCACTCGATCATCCAGGTGCCCATGGCAGGCGTCCTGCTCGTGGAGGTCCTCGGCACGGCACTGCTCGTGGCCATCTTCCTTGCCACGACCGCCCGCCGGAATCCGGCCAGGGCGGCTGCGCCCTTCGCGGTCGGCCTGACGACGGCGATGCTCCTGCAGTTGGGCCAGGCCCTCGGCAATGTGCCGTTCAACCCGGCCCGGGCAACGGCGTCGGCCATCTTCAGCGGCCCGGACGCGCTCGGGCAGCTGTGGCTCTTCTGGGTGGCACCGGTGGTCGGTGCGGCCATCGCCGGGCTGGTTTTCCGCGGCTTCGTGCAGTCGGCCCGGACCAGTGGACAGGCCAGTGACGCTGCCACTGCCACTGCCGCGGTCACCGCCCAGCCCGCCGCCCAGCCCACCGCCCAGACCGACGGAAAGCTCACGGAAGCCGATGTGGATGGCGCCGATTTCGACGACGCCGGGCTGGCCAACGTCACGGCCACCACCGCTTCTGCTCCGGCCGTCCCCGCCGGCAACGACGAGGCCCGCAGCTTCTTCGACCGCAAGGGCGGGAAGTAGCCACTGCTGACCACTTTTAACCTCCGTCACACCGCCGGGGTGGTGGCGCAAGAGTGTCGGTGGCAGCCGATACCGTAGGAATATGCGGTTATTGCACACCTCCGACTGGCACTTGGGCCGGTCCTTCCACGGCATCGGCATGCTGGATGCCCAGCGCGCCTTCATCGACCAGCTTGTGGCGTTTGTCCGGGAAGAGAGCGTCGACGTCGTCCTCATCGCCGGGGACGTCTATGACCGCGCATTGCCGGGCGTCGACGTCGTCGGCCTGCTGGATGACGCCCTGGTGCGCCTCACCGGGGCCGGCGCCGAAGTTGTGTTGACCAGCGGCAACCACGATTCCGCCATCAGGCTGGGGTTCGCGTCGCGGCTGCTCGAGCGCGGGGGAGTGCATTTGCGCACACGGCTGAATGAACTGGACGTTCCCGTGCTCTTTCCGCTCGGGGACGATGCCGGGAATGAGGCAGCGCCGGTGCTCGCCATCTACGGGATCCCCTGGCTGGAGCCCCGGCTGGTCGCCGAGCAGCTGGGCGTCGAGACCGCGAGCCACTTCGAGGTCACCCGCGCCGCCACCGAACGGATCCGTGCCGACGTGCGGCAGCGGAGTCAGACCCGGACCGTCCATTCGGTGGTCCTGGCGCACACCTTCGCCAGCGGCGGCATCAGCTCCGACAGCGAACGGGATCTGAGCATCGGCGGCGTCGGCGCGGTCCCGCTGGATCTCTTCGACGGCTTTGGCTACACCGCACTGGGCCACCTGCACGGCAGGCAGGAGCTCTCGCCGGCAGTGCGCTACTCCGGCTCGCCGCTCGCGTATTCGTTCTCGGAGGCGAAGCACAGGAAGGGCAGCTGGCTCGTGGAGGTCGACGCCGAGGGGATCGGCGGCGTGCGCGAAGTGCTCTGGGACGCGCCCCGGACCCTCGCCGTGCTCCGCGGGAAGCTGGATGAGCTCCTGGAGTCGGAGGACTTCGCGTGGGCCGAGACCGCCTACTGCCAGATCACGCTGACGGACGAGGCCCGCCCGGCCCAGGCGATGGACCGCCTGCGGGCACGGTTCCCCGACACCCTGGTGCTCGGCTTCGATCCCGATGGTCCCGGCGCGGCGCCCAAAGCCAGCTACAGCAGCCGGCTGGCCGAAGCCGGGGACGACCTCTCCGTCTGCTGCGGATTCCTCGAGCACGTCCGGGGCAGGCCGGCTTCCGACGCCGAAGCCGCAGCCCTCGCCGAGGCGCTCGACGCCGTACGCCTGGAAGGAGTGTCCCTGTGAGGATCCACCGCCTGGAGATTTCCGCGTTCGGCCCGTTTGCCGGCACGGAGCGGATCGACTTCGACCGCCTGAGCGCACACGGGCTCTTCCTGCTGAACGGCGCCACCGGCGCGGGCAAGACCAGCGTCCTGGACGCCATCTGTTTCGCCCTCTACGGATCGGTTCCCGGGGCCCGCCAGGACGGAAAGCGGCTGCGCAGCGACCACGCGGAGGCCGCCGCCGAACCGCGCGTCACCTGCGAATTCTCGGCCAAGGGCCGGCACTTCGAAGTCTCCCGCTCGCCCGCGTGGGACAAGCCGAGTGCCCGGGGCCGGAACGGCTTCACGGTCCAGCAGGCCAACACGCTGCTGCGCGAACGCATCGACGGCTCGTGGGTGGAGAAATCGGGCCGGAATGATGAGGCCGGCGCCGAGATCACCGACGTCCTGGGCATGAACCGGGACCAGTTCACGCGCGTGGTCATGTTGCCGCAGGGGGACTTCGCTGCGTTCCTGCGCTCCAAGGCGTCCGACCGTCTGGAGCTGCTGCAGAGCCTGTTCGGCACCCAGCGCTTTGAAGCCGTGGAACAGGAACTGTCCCGGCAGGCGCAGACCGCCAAGGCCGAGGTCGCCAACCTCAACGCGAAGCTGGACCTGCTCCTGGCTCAGGCGGAGGCCGAAACAGCGGCGCTCGAACTCGACCCCGACGGCGCCCCCGGCCGGGACGAGCCCGATGCCCTGTTGGCCTGGCTCGACGCCGCTGCGGCAGCCGCCGCGGAGGGCCGGCGCAGCGCTGCCGCGGCAGCCGAGAAGCAGGCCGCCGATCAGGCGTCCCTGTTGGAGGCGGCGAACGCGCGGGCCAACCGCCACGCCAAACTCGCCGCCGCGGAACAGCGGCGGATCGACGCCGACGCCGCCGCCCCCGTCCTGGCGGGCAAGGCCGTCACACTGGGCCTGCACCGCCAGGCCGAAATGCTCGGCGGCCAGTTGCAGGCAGTCGAAAGCGCCGCGGCAGCCGAGGACCTGGCAGGAACGGCCCTGCTGGAGGCCGCGCGGCAGCTGCGGTCCGCGGCCGCCACAGACCGGGAGCTCGCCGGGCAGGACGTCCTCGACGCCGGCGTCCCCACCGCCGACGACGACGATGCCGACCCCGTCCGGGCGGGTAAATCCGTCATGTTGGACAGCGCGGCCGTCCGCGGAACCCTCGCCCGGCTGCGGTCCCTGCACGCCGTGCTCACCGAACGCCTGCCCGACGAAGCCCGGTTCCTCGGGCTGACCCAGCGCGGCAGCCGGCTGCGCCTGCAACGGCAGGAGCTGGAAAAAGAACGGCTGGCCGGTGCCGACGCACTGGACACCCTGCGCACTGAGTCGGCGGCCCTGTCCGCCGGCATCCGCCCCCTCGAGGAGCTGGCCGCGGAAGTCCAGTTGCGCACCAAGGAAGCCACGGCAGCGGACGAACTCGTGACCATCGTTGGCCGCTTCCTCGCCGCCGAGGCCGAGTGCGCGGCAATCTCCGGACAGCACGCCGCGGCCCTCAGCACGCACCAGGACCGGAGGCAGCACTGGCTGGACCTCCGTGAGCAACGGCTCACCAACGCCGCCGCCGAGCTCGCCACCCAGCTCCTGGCCGGGGTCCCATGTCCTGTCTGCGGCAGCCCTGAACATCCGGCACCTGCCCCCGCGGCAGCCTCCGCCCTGGCCGTCGCCGAGGCCGAGAAAACCGCGCAACTGGCCAGCGACACGGCAGAAGAAGCCGTCGCCGCCCTAGGTCGTGAGCTCGCCGAGGCCCAACAGAACGTCGCAGTCCTGGCCGCCCAGGGCGGCAACACACCTGCCGGGGAAGCCGGTGAGGAGGCAGCCTTGGCCCGGGAACGGGCTGACGACGCCGTCCGCGCTGCCACGGACCTTGCTGCGAGCCGGGCCCGGATGGCAGAACTCGAAGCGGTGATCGCCCACGCAGAGCGGGCGCAGGCCGACGCCGCCTCCGGCATCGTGCAGACGCAATCGACGATCGCCGAAATCGACGAACAGGCACAGGCCCTCGAAGCCACCCTGGACAAGCTGCGCGCCGGCCACGCGACCCTCGAACAGCGGATCGCCGCCCTGACGGCAACCACGGCGGTCCTGGAGCACGCCGACGCCGCACACTCGGCCCACGAACAGGCCGCCACCCGCACCGCGGAGGCACGCCGGCACCTTGAAGTGGCCCTTCCCGGAGCCGGTTTCAGCACCGAAACCGCGGCGCGGGAAGCGCTGCTGCCAACGCCGGTGGCCACAAGCCTCGAAACGGCCATCCGGGTCGGACAGGACGAGGCCGCCAGGATCCAGGAACTGTTCGCCGGAGATGACCTGGCCCTGGCGGCAGCCGAGCGGGCCGCCGGGGACATCGTCAGCGACGCCGCCCTCGAGGAGCTCAGGACGGAATCGGCGGCGGCTGAACGCAAAGCCCGGGAAGCCGTGCTTGCGGCCGGGCTGGCGGAAAACTCGCTCCGGATACTCGGGCGCATCGCCGGTGACTACGCGGACCTCGCTGCCGCCGGCAGGGAACCGCGGGACCGGGCCGCGATGCTCACCGCCGTCGCCGACGCGGCCAGGGGCGGCGGAGACAACACCTATCGCATGAGCCTGAACAGCTATGTCCTCGCCGCCCGGCTCGAGCAGGTGGCCGTCGCTGCCTCCGAACGCCTGATCGGTATGAGCGATGGCCGCTACACGCTGCAGCACACCGACGCCAAGGCAGCACGCGGCGCGAAGTCCGGCCTTGGCCTGGAGGTCGTGGACGAGTGGACCGGCCAGCGCCGGGACACCGCCACCCTCTCCGGCGGCGAGTCCTTCATGGCCTCACTGGCGCTGGCCCTTGGGCTGGCGGACGTCGTGCAGCATGAGTCCGGTGGCGTGGACATCGAGACCCTCTTCGTGGACGAGGGCTTCGGCAGCCTCGACGAACAGGCGCTGGAACAAGTCATGGACGCCCTGGAGAGCCTCCGCGACGGCGGCCGGGTGGTGGGGCTCGTGAGCCACGTCGCCGAAATGAAGCAGCGCATCGGCACCCAGCTCCAAGTGGTCAAGGGCCGCAGCGGCTCCACCCTGCACATCAGCGACGACACCCGGGCCTGAGCCGGTCCCAGTGTGGGCCCCGGGACCGGTCCCGAGGCCCACTCTGGTCCCGTCCCGGGGTCTGGTCCCAGGGCCGGCGTCCCGGGATCGGGTATCATTGGTCTGTTACCGGGTCGCGCGCATCGGGAGGAGGGACGATGCGCAGTATTTAGCGAACCCGGAAACCATGAACCCTTCACCGTCTTCTTTGGGGTCTACTCTTGACGCCCCACTGCCGCCGACCTACGCGCTGCCGGCCACCGCAATTTCGACCGACGCTCTGCCTGCCCCGTCGCCCGCAAAGGGCGGCCGCTACGCGCAGCTGCCGTTGCTCGCCGGCCGCAGCTTCATCCCCCTCGGGCTCTTCGCCCGCCTGCCGCTTGCCATGCTGACAGTCGGCGCCCTGACACTCGTCACCGCCGTCACAGGCTCGTACGCCGTGGGCGGCGCCGCGGCCGGCGCCGTCGGCATCGGTTCCGCACTCGGTGCCCCCGTCCTCGGCGTCCTCGCCGACCGGCTCGGCCAGCGCGGCGTCCTGCTCGTATCCGCCATCGCCAACACCGTGGCCATCGTTGCCCTGATCCTCACGGCCTACCTCATCCCCGGGGTCCACGACCTTGCCGCCGCGGTGCCCGTGCTGGCCGCGGCCTTCGTGGCCGGGGTGAGCTGCCCGCAGGTCGGTCCGCTGGCCCGCGTCCGCTGGATGGCGCTGACCTCCCGGACGTCCGGCTCCGGAACCCGTGCGGCCGGGAACTCCGCGGACCTGGACACCGCCCTTTCCTATGAGAGCACCGCGGACGAGCTCACCTTCGTGCTCGGCCCCGCACTCGTCGGAATCCTCGCGAGCCTGCTCGCGCCGTGGCTGCCGCTGGCCCTCGCTGCAGCACTGACCGTGGTCCTCGTACCCGCCTTCGCCGTCCACCCCACGCACCTTGCGGTGGTCCGCACAACGAAACGCCGGCCCGCCGGTCCTGCCGCAGGCCACGCGGCCGGCCACGCGGCCGGCCCGGCGCCCACGACGGCGGGGGACATCCACGGGGAAACCCGCACGGCAGCCCAGCGGGTCAAAACCTTCGCCGCCGTCGCCCTCCCCGTGCTGGCGATGGTGTGCATGGGCACGTTCTTCGGCTCCACCCAGACAGCCCTGAGCTCTTTCTCCGCCAGCTTCGCCACCTCCGAACTCGCGGGCCTGCTCTACGCAGTCATGGGACTGAGCTCTGCCGCGGCCGCCCTCTCGGTCGCGTACTGGCCCCGGCGCTTCACGGTGAACGCCCGCTGGATTGCCTGCGCGGCCCTGATGGCCGGCTTCGCATCGCTGCTGTTGCTGCCCTCGACGGCGCTGCCCATGGTCCTTGTACTGTTGGTCCTGGGCCTGCCCGTTGGTCCGCTCATGGTCACTGTCTTCGCGATCGGTGGCCTCGTGGCGCCGGCCGGAAAGCTCGGCACGGTCATGACAGCCCTGGCCAGCGGCATTGTGGCCGGCACCGCGCTCGGATCCTCCATCGCCGGACAGCTGGCGCAGAACTTCGGCTATTCGACGGCCTTCCTGGTTCCGGTGTGCGCCGCCACGGCGCTGTTCCTGCTCGGAACGGCAGCCGCCGTCGTACTCCGGCAACGCGGGAAGAAGACGGCCGCGGCCGCATAGACCCCGACGGGACAGCGCTGCGGCGGCGCTTTCCGCGGGCTCAACCCAGCTGCGCCTCGATGCGACGCGCCGCCTCGGTCAGGGCCGCTGCGACCTCGTCCGGATCCTGCGCGGCGCGGATATAGACGACGGCGAGGGCGGCCGGACGCCCGCCAGGCACACGCAGCGGCACCGCAATCGAGGACACCCCGGGGATCACCTCGTCATGGCTGGCGGCATAGCCGCGGCGCCGGGCCTCGGCCGCCTCGGACCGGTACGGGATGCCCGGGACCAGGGCCCGCCACTCCTGCTCCGGGAAGGCTGACTGGATCGCAATGCCCGGCGCCCCTGCGCTGATGGGGTGCCGCGACCCCGGGTGCTGCACCACCGCGGCGCCGCTGTGCCGCGGATCCACGGTCACCAGCGTCACGCACTCCTCCCGGTCCCAGACCGCCACGAAGGCGCTCATGGTCAGGGTGTTGGCCAGCTGGGTCAGTTCCGGCAACGCCGCCGACTGCAGGTTCCGGGAGACCCCGCGGGCCAGGACCGCGAGGCCCGGGCCGGGCTGGACGCGGCCGCCATCGTCACGTACCAGCAGCGAGTGGTCCTCGAGCGTGCGCAGGATCCTGTAGGCCACGGAGCGGTGGACGCCCATGGCGTCGGCGAGTTCGGCAATGGTCAGCGGCTGCTGGGCCTCGGCGAGGATCTCCAGCGCCCTGATACCACGGGATAGCGTCTGGGACGGGGAAGCCTGGGCGGTGCCGGCATTCGGGGTCATGGGGTCCATCCTAGGTGCGGGGTTACTGGACGCCGGGCTCGCCGGGCTACCCTTGTGTTCCGGCTCATGGTCAGCTAGCGTTCTATATGGGAACTGTTTGTTCGATTATAGAACACAATCACAGAACTCGACTATAGAACACGGCTGATCCAAAGCACACCCACACCACGGTCGGGAAACGCAACGAACGCAAGGGATCAATGATGATTACCACGCCGCGCGGCCACGCCGGGGGCGCCCAAGGCCCCCTGTCGGCACCGCGGGCCAACCACTTCCGGGGCAGCCTCGGCAGGTTTGCCACCGGCGTCGCGATCGTGACCTTCGACGGGGCCACGAAAAAACGCCACGGCATCACCGTGAACTCCTTCACCTCGGTCTCGATGGACCCTCCGCTGGTGCTGGTGAGCATCGCCCGCACGGCCAGGGCCCACGACGAGCTCGCCGGCCGGCCCTTCACCGTGAATATCCTTGGCGCCGAGCAGCGGTACCTGGCCATGCGCTTCGCCGGAAGGCCCGGCCCCGAGCCGCTGTGGGTGGAGGGGAAGACCGCGCCGCGGCTGTCCAATGTCCTCGCCTATTTCGAATGCAAGCCGTGGGCGGCGTACGACGGCGGCGACCACACCCTGTATATCGGCGAGGTAGTGGACTTCAACTACCGCAACGGCGATGCCTTGGCCTTCGCCAACAGCACCTTTACCACCATCCCGGAAAGCCAGCTGGGTATGGAGGATCTGCTCTAGCGCCACATTCCTTCCCGGCAATTCAGCGCAACGACGACTGGAGGAAGACCAATGGGTATCCGTACCGGACGGCAGTACCTGGACAAGCTCAATGCCATGACGCCGCACGTGGTGATCGACGGCGAGGTGGTCAGCGAGAAGATCGCCGAGCACCCGGCCTTCCGCAATGTGGCCCGCTCCTACGCCAGGCTCTTCGACATGCAGCATGATCCGCAGTACCAGGAGGCGCTCACTTACGCCTCACCCAGCACCGGGGACCTGGTCAGCGCCTCCTTCCTGGTGCCGAAGACCGTCGAGGACCTCCAGCGGCGGCGCCGCGCCATCTCCACCTGGGCCGAGTCCTCCAACGGCTTCCTTGGCCGCTCCGGGGACTATATGAACTCCGCGCTGACCGCGCTGGGCACGGCGGGGAAGTGGTTCGCGCAGGCGGATCCGAAGTTTGGCGAGAACATCCGCAACTACTACGAGCGGGCCCGGGAAAACGACGTGCTCGCCACCCACACCCTCATCCCGCCGCAGGTCAACCGGTCCGTCTCCGGGTCGGAGCAGCTCGGCGGCCAGCTCTCGGCCCGGATCGTGGAGGAGCGCGGGGACGGGATCGTCATCCAGGGCGCGCGCATGCTCGCCACCATCGCCCCGATCGCCGACGAACTGCTCGTGTTTCCGTCCACGGTCCTGCGGGGCACCCCGGAGGACGCCCCCTACTCTTACGCGTTCGCCATCCCCAACGACGCCCCCGGCCTGCGCTACCTCTGCCGCACCTCGCTGTACAACGGCGGCAGCACCCACGACGAGCCGCTGGCCTCCCGCTATGAGGAAATGGACGCCGTCGCGGTTTTTGACCACGTCTTCGTGCCCAGCGAGCGCATCTTCATGCTGGGCCACCCGCAGCTGTGCAACAGTTTCTACACCGAGACCGGTGCCGGCGCGCTCATGACCCACCAGGTGGTCACCCGCACGATCGCCAAGAGCGAGTTCTACCTGGGCCTGGCATCGGAACTGGCCGAATCGATCGGCATCGACGGATTCCAGCACATCCAGGAGGACATCGCAGAGCTGATTATCGACGTCGAAATCGGCAAGGCCCTGGTCCGCGCGTCCGAGGCCGACGCCGGACTCAACGACGCCGGCGTCATGCTGCCGAAGTGGTCCACCCTGAACGCCGCCCGCAACTGGTACCCGAAGATCGCCCAGCGCTTCCCGCAGATCATCCGGAAGTTCTCGGCGTCGGGCCTCATGGCCCTGCCGGGGGAGGCGGACGTCAACAGCGAGGCCCGGGAGGATATCGAGCTGTACCTGCAGGGCAAGACCCTGACCGGCCCCGAGCGGGTCCGGCTGTTCAAACTGGCCTTCGACGCCTCGATCTCCGGGTTCTCCGGGCGCCAGTCGCTCTACGAGTACTTCTTCTTCGGAGACCCCGTCCGCATGGCCGGCGCCCTGGTCAACACCTACGACCGCGAGCCGGTCCGGGCCAGGGTCCGCGAGCTGCTCAACCGCACCGACTGACCCGCGGAAGACACTTTCCGGGAACATGTGTGCCTTATCACATCTTTCGTAGTAGTATTCAGGATACTAACTGACCGTTCGATCAGTAATTCATGAGGCATCAGTTATCCACTTCGCACCCACCCGGGCAGTACCTCTGCCCCCAGCAACGGAGTTCCAATGACCGTAACTTCATCCGTAGATTCCGAGGCGGGTCCCAGCAGCAAACACGAGGAACGCAAGGTCCTCGCCGGGACACTGGTCGGCACCACCATCGAGTGGTACGACTTCTTTATTTTTGCCCAGCTGACAGCAACGCTGCTGTCGCCGCTGTTCCTGGCCCCGCTGAACGCCTCCAACCCTGGCCTGGCGCAGATCCTGTCCTTCGCCCTGATCGGCATCAGCTTCCTCTTCCGCCCGCTCGGCGCGATCGTCGCCGGCCACCTCGGCGACCGCCTCGGCCGCAAGGCCATGCTGGTCTTCACCCTGATCATGATGGGCGCCGCCACGGCCCTGATCGGCATGCTGCCCACCTACGCGCAGATCGGCGTCTGGGCACCGATCCTCCTGATCCTGCTCCGCGTCATCCAGGGCTTCTCCGCCGGCGGTGAATGGGGCGGCGCTGCCCTGATGGCCGTGGAGCACGCTCCCAAGAGCAGGCGCGGCCTGTTCGGCGCCTACCCGCAGATCGGCGTCCCGGTCGGCATGATCCTCGCGACCGGCCTGCTGTACTTCCTCAACACGTCCATGTCCAAGGAAGACTTCGCGTCCTGGGGCTGGCGTGTGCCGTTCCTGCTCTCCATCGTGCTGGTCGTGGTCGGCTACCTGATCCGCCGGGCGGTCGCCGAGAGCCCCGTCTTTAAGGAGATGCAGGACCGCAAGGAAGAAAGCAAGGCGCCCCTGGGGGAGCTGCTCCGCAAGCACAAGAAGGCAGTCCTTTACTCGACGATGATCTTCATCGGCAACAACGCTGCCGGCTACCTGCTGATTGCCTTCTTCATCTCCTACGCCACCAAGACGCTGAAGATGCCCACCCCGCAGATCCTGCTCGCCACGACGCTGGCTTCCTTCGGCTGGCTGATCTTCACGCTGGTCGGCGGCTGGCTCTCGGACAAGATCGGCCGGGTCAAGACGTTCCTGATCGGCTACGGCATTGTCTTTGCCTGGATGATCCCGATGTTCGCCCTCATCGACACCAAGAACATTGTGCTCTACGGCGTCGCGCTGTTCGTCCTCACGGTCGGCCTGGGCCTGTCCTACGGCCCCATGTCCGCCATGTACGCCGAGATGTTCCCGCCGGAGGTGCGCTACTCGGGCATCTCGATCGGCTACGCCTTCGGCGCCATCCTCGGCGGCGCGTTCGCGGCCACCATCGCGGAAGTCCTCCTGCAGGGCACCCACTGGACCGGCTCCATCGGCATCTACATCATGATCCTCTGCGTCATCTCCGCCGTCGGCGTCCTGCTGGCCGGGGAAACGAAGGGCCGCCCGCTCGGCGTCGCGCACCACGCGCCGGCCGAAGCCGCAAAGCAATAGCAACCAGGCAAGCACGAGGGGCGCGGACCGCAAGGTCCGTGCCCCTCTGGGTTAAAGAGCAACGCGGGGTCACTTCGCGCCCATCCAGATCATTCGGATGGGCCGTAAGTGACCCCGCGTCGCTTTTGTGAGGCGGGTTTAGACGCCCAGGAAGCTGATGGCGCCTTGCTTGAAGGCGCGGCTGGTGATGGCGTTGGTGTGGTTGCGGCCCGGCAGCACGAGCTGTTCGACCATGCCGCCGGCCTTGGCGCCCAGGGCGGCGAGCTCCGGCATGGTGGCGGCCCGGTCGTCGTTTTCCCCCGCCACGAGGAGCATCGGCATGTGGGGGACCGCTTCGGCGGGGTCATACGGCTCGGTCTTGATTGCCTCGACCAGGGACAGCAGCGCGAAGATGTTGTTGCTGGGCAGCAGCATGGCCATCTTCAGCAGCCCGGCGGTCGACTCGTCCGCGATCGGCGTGCCGTCGGCCAGGTACCGCTGCGCGGCGATCAGGTCGAAGTCCGCCAGGGGGTCGGCGACATTCGGGCCGCCCAGGACCAGCCGGTGCACCAGCTCGTGCTGTGTGGCTCCGAACTCCCAGGCGAGCCGGGACCCCAGCGAATAGCCGATCACGTCGAGCCCGCTGGACGGGTCCCCGTCGCGCAGCGGCCGCGCGCCGGCGTCGAAGACTATCTGCAGCAGGTCCGCACGGATCCGGCTGGGGGAGTAGGAGTCCATGTCCTCCGGGGCGCCGCTGCGGCCGTGGCCGGGCAGGTCCACGGTGATGACGCGCCGGCCGGCTTCCAGGAGCGCGGTGAGCCAGCCGCTGTCTTCCCAGTTGAGCTTGGAGGAGGAGGAGAAGCCGTGCAGCAGCAGGACGGGACGGAACCCGGCGTCGTTCTGGGGCTCATGCACCTGCACGTACAGCTGGGGGTCGGTGCCCTCAACGGTGTGCGAATGCTGCTCGCCGGTGTGTCTGCCGCTCATGCTCTCAGTCCTCATCAAGTACGGCGCTCAGGCGGACCCGGCGCTTAGGTGCCTCTTCCTTCGGGACCGTGCCCACGATGCCGGCGGTGTTGTCCGGCACCTCAAACACAATCAGGGGCTCGCCGACATTAATCTTGTCGCCGGGCCCGCCGTAGATACGCACTACCTTACCTGCCTGCGGGCTGGGCAATTCAACGGCCGACTTGGTGGTTTCGACCTCCACGAGCGGCTGGTTGCGCTCCACCTGTTCGCCCGGGGAAACCAGCCATTCCAGCACGGTGGCCTCGATCAGGCCCTCGCCGAGATCCGGGAGCGGGAAGGAAATTTCAGCCACGTTTGTACTCCAATACTCGCTGGATGCCGAAGAGGATCCGGTCAATGTTCGGGATGTATTCATCTTCCAGGTCGCCCGAGGGGTACGGGACGTCGAAGCCGGTGATGCGCTCCACCGGCGCCCTGAGGGTGTCGAAGCAGCTTTGCGTGATCAGCTGCGCCACTTCGGCGCCGAGGCCGGAGGTCAGCGGCGCCTCGTGGACGACGACGGCGCGGCGCGTCTTGCGCACGGAGGCGGCGAGGGCCTCGGCGTCGATCGGCTTGAGCCAGCGCAGGTCCAGGACCTCGATATCGATCCCGTCCTCGGCCGCGAGCTCCGCCACCTGCAGGCAGCGGGCCACCATGGCGCCCCAGGCGACCAGCGTGAGGTGGCGGCCTTCGCGCATCACCTTGGCGCCGGTGGGGGAGCCGCCGTCTGCGTCGTCGTCCGCATCGCAGTGCGCAAGGTCCACCTCACCCTTCTGCCAGTACCTCGACTTGGGCTCCATGAAGATCACCGGGTCCGGCCGCGTGGCGGCGTACTTGAGCAGGTGGTACGCCTCGTGCGGGTTCGACGGCGAGACCACCTTGAGCCCGGGAACGTGCGCGAAGAGTGCCTCGAGGCTCTCCCCGTGGTGTTCGGGGGCGCGGATGCCGCCGAAACTGGGCACGCGCAGCGTGATGGGCATCGGCATGGTGCCGCGGCTGCGGTAGTTCATCCGGGCAATCTGGCAGACGATCTGGTTGATCGCGGGGTAGGCGAAGCCGTCGAACTGGACCTCGGGGATGGGGTGGAACCCGGCCATCGCCAGGCCCACGGACATGCCCAGGATGCCGGATTCCGCCAGCGGGGTGTCAAAGACGCGCTGCGCGCCGTGCCTGGCCTGCAGCCCGTCGGTGATGCGGAAGACGCCGCCGAGCCGGCCGCAGTCCTCGCCGAAGATGACGGCTTTGGGGTTGTCCGCGAGGACCTCGTCGAGGGCGCGGTTGAGTGCTTGCTGCATCGACATCACCGTGGTGGCGGGCTCGCTTCCTGCCGGGTTGGTGACAGTGTCGTCGCCGGTGTTGTCGGCAGTGTTGTCGGCAGTGTTGTCGCCTGCGGCGTCTACGTTTTCGAGAATCGAGTTAGACATGTTCGGACTCCTCGCGCCAGTTGGCGGCCTGGGCCTGCAGGGCAGGGGTGGTTTCCTGGAAGACCAGGTCAAACATTTCGGTGCCGGGCCGGGAGCCCAGGGCCTGGATGCCGGTACGGATCTGCTCCTCTTCGGCCTTGGCCGCGGCCAGCGCTTCGGCGAAGAACGCCTCGTCGGCGATACCATCGGCCAGCAGCCGCTGCCGCAGCCGCTCGAGCGGGTCGGTGCCGGCGCTGTCGCGCTCCTCGTCGAGGGAGCGGTAGCGGCCCGGATCATCGGACGTGGAGTGCGGGCCGCGGCGGTACGTCATGGCCTCGATGAGCACGGGGCCGTTGCCGGCGCGGGCGTGGGCGAAGGCGCGGCGGGTCGCCTCGAGGACCGCGACGACGTCGTCGCCGTCGATCTTCAGCGCGGGCATGCCGTAACCCGCGGCGCGGGCCGCGACGGAGCCCCCGGCCACCTGCCGTTCGGTGGGGACCGAGATGGCCCAGCCGTTGTTCTGGACGAAGAACACGACGGGCGCCTTCATCACGGCGGCGAAGTTCATCGCCTCGTGCACGTCGCCCTGGGAGGAGGCGCCGTCGCCGAAGTACGTCATTGCGACGCCGTCCTTTTTGTCCAGCGTCTGGCCGTGGGCCCAGCCGACGGCGTGCAGGACGGATCCGGCAACTACCGCCTGGATCGGGGCCAGCCGGGATTCCAGCGGGTTGTACAGGCCGCCGTGCCACGTGGCCTTGTGGGTGGACATGTAGGCCACCATGTCCACCCCCATGGTCCGGGCAACGCCCATTTCGCGGTAGGTGGGGAAGACGAAGTCCCGGGTGGTGTCCACGGCGTAGCCGCTGCCCACCTGGGCCGCTTCCTGGCCGAGTTCGGGGGCGTAGCCGGGGATGATGCCCTGCCGCTGCCAGGCGATGGCCGAGGTGTCGAGGTGCCGGACGGCCACCATGAGCGAATAGAGCTCGCGGAGTTCATCGGCTGTGAGCGGCCCGGCATCGCTGCCGGAAGCCACGGGGAGAATTGTGTCCATGCCTGTGACCCTAGTCACCGGCGGCGGGGTGGGCAATCAGCCTAGGCTGGGGTGCCCAGACTGCACACTTATGCCGCCCCGCGCGCCGGTGAGCTTGGCAATTTGTCTAGCGGCTGGGCTGTTCCGCCTGGTCGGCTTTTGCGCCGGCGGCGGCGGCGTTGCGGTTCCGGGTGATCCGGGCGCCGGTCCAGCACGCCACGGCGATGCCGGCCACCAGTACCAGGGTGCTGACCAGCTGCTTGCTGCTCTCCGGGCTGCTGAAGCCGACGGCGAAGATCAGTGCCAGGAGCACGAGCCCGAAGATCGTCAGCCCGGGGAAGCCCTTCATCCGCAGCGGCAGCGCCGTGCCGTCGCGGTCTGCCCGGCGGCGCAGGATCAGCTGGGACACCAGGGCCGAGCCCCACACAACGAGGCAGGTGGAACCGACCAGCTGGAACAGCGCCGGCAGGATCTGGTCGGGGAAGAGCAGTTCCAGGACGGCGGCCAGGAAGCCGAAGGCCACGGAGACGCTCACCGCCACGACCGGGACCCGGGCCGTGTTGAGCCTGGAGAGGAACTTGGGGGCTTCGCCGCGCTCAGAGAGCGAGTACACCATGCGGGACGCGCCGTAGAGGTTGGCGTTCAGGGCGGACAGCAGCGCGATAACGGCGACCAGGGTGATCGCGGCGCCGGCGCCGGGGATCCGGGCGACGTCGAGGACGCCGGCGAAGGGGGACTTCAGGGCCGCGGAGGTTGAGGGAAGGACGGCCGCGATGACGAATACCGAGCCGATGTAGAACACGAGGATCCGCCAGACGACGGTGCGGATCGCCTGGGCGACGCTGCGCTCCGGGTTTTCCGTCTCGGCCGCGGCCACGCTGACAATCTCGGTGCCGCCGAAGGCGAAGATGACGACGAAGAGTGCCGTTGCGATGCCGCCCAGGCCAGCCGGGGCGAAGCCGGATGTGAAGTTGCCGAGGCCAGGAGACGGGACGTCCGGCAGCAAGCCCAGCAGCAGGGCCCCGCCGATGGCCAGGAATATCACGATGGCAGCCACCTTGAGGATGGCGAACCAGAATTCGAACTCGCCGAAGTTCTTCACGCCCGCCAGGTTGATGGCGGTGAACAGGGCCATGAAGATCAGGGACAGTGCCCAGACGGGGATCACCGGCCACACAGTGAACAGGAGCCCGGCCGCGCCGAGGGCCTCGGCGGCGATGACCACCACGAGCTGCAGCCACCAGAGCCAGCCGACGGTGGCGCCCGCGGTCTTGCCCATGGCCTTTTGCGTGTACACGGAGAAGGCGCCGCTGTTGGGATTGGCCGCGGCCATCTCTCCGAGCGCCCACATCACCAGGATGATCAGGGTTCCGGCGACGAGGTAGGAGATCAGCACGGCCGGTCCCGCCGCCTGGATTCCTGCCCCCGAGCCGAGGAACAGGCCGGCGCCGATCGCGCTGCCCAGTCCCATCATGGTCAGCTGGCGTGGTTTCATGCTGTGCCCCAGGCTCGGGGCGGGAACCGCGGTGGGTAGCGTCGCGGTGGACTTCATCGTCATGGCGAACCTTCGTGTGGTTTGGATCTTTGCGTCCTTATGGGACCTATTGAATTTACCGGATTTGGGCCCGGCCCCCGGCCGCCGGGGCGCCTCCGCCGTGAGAGCATGGTGGCAGTTTGCTAACTGAATCGGGGCATCGGTGGCTGTTTGTCCGGCCCGGTCCCGCTTGGGAAGGAAGAATCAGTGGACGTTGATCCGCTTGATGCAAAGATTGTCCGATTTTTCACGGATTCCCCCCGGGCCTCGGTCCTGGAGGCCTCCCGGGTGCTGAAGGTTGCCCGCGCCACGGTGCAGTCGCGCCTGGACCGGATGCAGGACGCCGGCGTGATTGGCTCATGGGTGCCCCAGCCCGATCCGGCGCACTTCGGCTACCCCGTGGTGGCTTTCTGCTCCCTCACGATCAACCAGGACCTCGGGCACGACGCCGTCGTGGAGGCCCTGGCGCGGATCCCCGAGCTGATTGAGATCCATACCGTCTCCGGGAGCTCGGACCTCATGGCCCGGATAGCCGCCCGCTCCAATTCGGACCTCCAGCGCGTCCTCGATGCCATGATCGCCACCAGATCGGTCCTGCGCTCGTCCTCCGTGATCGTGCTCAATACGCACTTCCAGGGCCGCACCCTGCCGCTGCTGGAAGCCGCGGCCGCCGGCACGGGCTAGAGGACACTCAGGTTTTCGGGCAGGCCGGTCCGGCCGGTGAGCAAGAGCAGCAAATCACCGGCGGACGGCAACCGGGAACCGATGGCTCCGGCGAGCTCCAGGGAGGCCGCGACCGCCGGGGCCAAGGCGGCGGGCGGCTGCAGGCCCAGGGCGCGCGCCAGATCCAGGGTGTGCACGGCCAGCTCGAAGGTCCGGGTCGGCAGGTAGTCGATGAGCGTCATTACTCCGGCAGGGGTGGCCACCAGGGCATCGTCGGGCGTATTCCTGACGAGGGCCGTGACGCGTTGGACAAGCTCCCGCACGGCAGCGGCAGGGTCCTCGCCCAGCGCCTCCCCGGTTTCCCTGCCCCGCTGCGCAATCGCGGCGGGCGAGGTGGCGCCCCGGACGCCCAGGAAGTATTCCACTGGACCCGGCACCCGCGCCCCGGCGGCCGGGGTGGCGAGGTAGGTTTCCACGGTTGTCAGGGCGCGGCTCGTGTGGCCGGTCAGCGCCCGGACATCCCATTCACCCAGTGCCGGCCGCGACCACGCCTGGTGCGGTACCCGCCCGGCGAGCTCCATGAATGCCTGGGCCGCTCCCGCGTATCGGGCCCTGACCGCCTCTGCGCCCGCTGCCTCTCCGTCCGTGCCCTCCGGGTCCATGACTTCTCCGTCCATAGCCTCGATTAATACCGTTGCCGGCACCCGCGGACAAGCCCGGTCCGTGCGCCGGCGGCATCCCGGTCCGGCCCATGTGACCTGAAACATTTTGCGCCCGGGCGGCGCGGCCGTATCATTAGTTCTAGTCAATGTGACTATAACTAATCCGGCGGTCGGGCCGGATCCAGCCGGGCAGTCCATCGCGGGACCCGCCCGGGACCTCAGAGGGCGGGTAGATCACCGTTTACACCACAGCAGCCAACGTCTCGGAGCGCCAGACCGCGCCGCCGTCGCTGGCCATCTCCACGGTGATCTTTGCGCTGCGTCCCAGCGAACGCTCCGGGCGGCCCACGCTGTGGATCCCGCTGGTGCGCCGGATCCGCGAACCGTTCAAGGGCCTCTGGGCGCTGCCGGGCGGCCCGCTCACGCACTCCGAGTCACTCCAGGACGCCGCCTCGCGGAACCTGCGCGAGACCACCGGGCTGGCCCCGAACTACCTCGAACAGCTCTACGCCTTTGGCGGGCTGCACCGCTCGCCCACCCAGCGCGTCGTCTCGATCGTGTACTGGGCACTCGTCCAGCCCACGGAGGCCGCGCTGGCCGACGAATCGGAGAACGTGCGCTGGTTCCGCGCCGACAGGCTGGACGGGCTGGCCTTCGACCACAACTCGATCGTCGACTACGCGCTGTGGCGGCTGCGCAACAAGATGGCCTACGGATCCATCGCCTACCACCTGCTGGGCGAGTACTTCACCCTCGCCCAGGTCCGGGAGGTCTACGAGGCCGTCCTGGACCGCGAACTCGATCCCGCCAACTTCCGCCGGCAGGTCAAGGCCACGCCGGAAATCGAAGAAACCGACCATTATCTGCAGGGCGGCAAGCACCGCCCGCCCCGCCTCTACCGCTTCACCGGCCGCCCAGGCCTCGACCCAGACAACAGGAGCACACCATGAGCAGCGTCAACACGGCAATCCAGCTGATCACGCGCGAGCAGGCCACTACTCTGGCACAGGGCACGGCCGCCTCCACCTGCAGCCCCGCGCTGGCCCGCGGGCCCTGGGACTACGACCTCGCCGAGGCCCTCGCCGGCGTGCCCGCCTACGGGCCGGGGGCCTCCTCCACCGACGTCGCACCGGCCTCCACTCCCCGGCAGGGCCAGCTCCCGGAAGAATACAAGCTCGCTTCCGACGCCGAGCTCGACGCCCGGATCCGCGCCGCCAAAGCGGCACTGGGGGACCGCGCCGTCGTGCTGGGGCACTTCTACCAGCGCGACGAAGTGATCGAATACGCCGACTTCGTGGGCGATTCGTTCCAGCTCGCCAACGCCGCCCTGACCCGGCCCGACGCTGAGGCCATCGTCTTCTGCGGCGTGCACTTCATGGCCGAGACGGCGGACATCCTGTCCCGCCCCGACCAGGCCGTGATCCTGCCCAACCTGGCCGCCGGCTGCTCGATGGCCGACATGGCGGACATCGACTCGGTCACCGAGTGCTGGGAACAGCTTGAGGAGGTCTTCGGCACCGAGCCCGACGCCGAGGGCCGGGTCCCTGTCATCCCGGTCACCTACATGAACTCCTCCGCCGCCCTCAAGGGCTTCTGCGGCGAGCGCGGCGGGATCGTCTGCACCTCCTCGAACGCCGCGACGGTGCTGGAATGGGCGTTTGAACGCGGCCAGCGCGTGCTGTTCTTCCCCGACCAGCACCTGGGCCGCAACACCGCGAAGGCCATGGGGGTGCCGCTGGAGCAGATGCCGATGTGGAACCCGCGCAAGGACCTCGGCGGCAACGACGAACAGGCCCTGCTCGATTCCCGGGTAATCCTCTGGCACGGCTTCTGTTCGGTCCACAAGCGCTTCAACGTGGGCCAGATCGAAAAGGCCCGCGCCGAGTTCCCCGGCGTGCAGGTGATCGTGCACCCGGAATGCCCCATGGAGGTGGTGGATGCCGCCGATTCCGCCGGGTCCACCGACTTCATCAAGAAGGCCATCGCCGCGGCAACGGAGCCCACCACGTTTGCGATCGGCACCGAGATCAACATGGTGAACCGGCTCGCTGCGGAATACCCGCAGCACACCATCTTCTGCCTCGACCCGGTGATCTGCCCCTGCTCCACGATGTACCGCATCCACCCCGGATACCTCGCCTGGGTCCTGGAAGCGCTCGTCCGCGGCGAGGTGCTGAACCGCATCACCGTGGACGAGGACGTGGCCGCCCCGGCCAGGGTGGCCCTGGAACGCATGCTGGCGGCGCGGCCGTGACCAGGCGGCTCGTGATCGTCGGCAGCGGGATTGCTGGGCTCTACGCCGCGCTGCTCGCCACCGACGACGCCGCCACCGGCGGCCGTGACATCGAAGTGGTCCTCCTGAGCAAGGGGACGCTGGAGCAAAGCAACACCTTCTACGCCCAGGGCGGCATCTCGGCCGTGCTGGCCCCGGAGGATGCTGCCCCCGGGGACTCCGTGGCAGCGCACATCGCGGACACGCTCGCCGCCGGTGCCGGGCTCAACGACCCCGAGGCAGTCCGGATCCTGTGCACGGAGGCTGTCCGGGACATCGCCGGCCTGGGCCGCTACGGCGTGCACTTCGACGCAGCTCCCGACGGCGGACCGGCCCTGGGCCTGGAAGCGGCACACTCGGCCCCGCGCATCCTGCACGCCGGCGGGGACGCGACGGGCGCCTGCATCGCCCGCGGGCTCGTCGCCGCCGTCCTCGAACGCGCCGTCCTGGACCGCGCCGGCCACGGCCGGCTCCGGGTGGAGACCAGCGCGTTCGTCACCGGGCTCCTGACCGAACCTGGTGTCCGCCCGGAAGCTCCGTCACAGCCCGGCAGCGCACCCCCGACGCCGGCCCGGGTCACCGGCGTGGCCTACCAGGCCGGCGGACGGCCCCAGGAGCTGGCCGCCGACGCCGTCCTCCTCGCCACCGGCGGTGCGGGCCGGCTCTTTGCCCGCACCAGCAACCCCGCCGTCGCCACCGCCGACGGCCTGGCCCTGGCATGGCGTGCCGGCGCCGCGGTGCGGGACCTCGAGTTCTTCCAGTTCCACCCCACCACCCTTGCCGCCGGGGAGATTCCAGGCGGGCCGCCGGCCCTGCTCATCTCCGAAGCGGTCCGCGGCGAGGGCGCGGTGCTGCTGGATGCCGCGGGATACCGCTTCATGCCCGACTACCACCCCGACGCCGAACTGGCCCCCCGCGACGTCGTCTCCCGCAGCATCGCCCTGCACCTGGCCGCCACCGGGGCCGCGCCGGACAGCCCGGTCTACCTGGACGCCCGCGGCATCGAAGCAGAGCGGGGCGCGGGCTTCCTGGCCCGGCGGTTCCCGACCATCACGGCGGCCACCCTCGCCGCAGGGTACGACTGGACCACAGAGACCGTACCCGTGTCCCCGGCAGCCCACTACTGGATGGGTGGCGTGTGCACCGACCTGTGGGGCCGCACGTCGGTACCCGGCCTGTATGCCGCCGGCGAGGTGGCCCGCACGGGCGCCCAAGGGGCCAACCGGCTGGCGAGCAACTCGCTGCTGGAGGGCCTGGTGTTCGGCCGCCGGGCGGTCGAGGACTTCCTGCGCGCCGACCCGTCGCACGACACCACTGCTCCGTGTGCTCCCCACGATCCCCCTAGCCTCGCAAGCTCGGCCAGGGAACCCGGATCGTGTGGGCCCACGGCCGCGGGCGGCCTCCCCTTGACGCACGCTTCCGCAGCGCCGTCGCACGACTTCACGTCAGGGGAGGACACTTTAGCGAGCGTGTCCGAAGATTTTGTGAAGTCGGTATCCGCGTACGGGGTTTTCACGCGCGACGCTCTTCGGCGGTTGATGACGGCGGACGCCGGGGTAATGCGCAGCGGGGAGCAACTGCGGGAGGCGGAGACCGTGCTTGCGGCCTGGGACGCCGTTGTCCATTCTGAGACCGCTCCCGATGCCGGCCACAGTGACTGGCTCTGCCAGGATGCCCATGAGGACCGGAACCTGCTCCTCGCGGCCCGCCTGCTTGTGGCGGCTGCCCTGAACCGCACGCAGTCCGTCGGAGCCCACTACCGGGCGGACACGGACGACGCCTCAGCCCTCACCCATTCCATGCAAAGGATTTCCTCGTGACCACCACTGCCCACGCAACCGCTGCCCCGGAAACCCTGCCCTCCCGCACCGCGGCGCTCGCCGGGAGCCTGCCCGAGGCCGCCGTCCTGGCCGTCCTCCGCGCGGCGCTGCAGGAGGACGCCCCGTACGGGGACGTCACTTCCCAGACGCTCATCCCGGCGCAGGCGCGGGCCACCGCGGTGCTCAACGCCCGCGCTCCCGGGGTGCTGAGCGGCGGGGAGGTCTTCGCCGCGGCGATGCGGCTGACCGACCCGGGCGCCGTCGTCGAACTGCTGGTCCACGACGGCGAGGCCTTCGCCGCCGGAACCGCCCTGGCCCGCGTGACCGGGAACGCCCGCGCCGTGCTGCTGGCCGAACGCGTCGCACTGAACCTGGTCCAGCGGATGAGCGCCATCGCCACCAAAACGGCCGAGTTCGTGGCGCTCGTGGCCGGCACCCGGGCCCGGATCACCGATACCCGCAAGACCACGCCGGGGCTGCGGGTGCTCGAACGCTACGCCGTCCGCTGCGGCGGCGGCGCCAACCACCGCTTCAGCCTCTCCGACGCCGTCCTGGCCAAGGACAACCACCTGGCCGTCCTCACCGGCGGCGATCCGGCGAAGCTGACCGCAGTGCTCAGCGGCGCCAAGGCCCAGCTCGGCCACACAACACACTTCGAAGTGGAGGTGGACGCCATGGAGCAGATCGAGCCCGTCCTGGCCGCCGGGGTGGACACCATCATGCTGGACAACTTCTCCCTGGCCGAGCTCGCGGCCGGCGTCGGGCTGGTGGGCGGCCGGGCCCGCGTCGAGGCCAGCGGCAACGTCAACCTCGCCACCGTGGCGGACATCGCGGCCACCGGGGTGGACGTCATCTCGATCGGCGCCCTGACGCACAGTGTCACGGCACTGGACCTCGGCCTGGACATTGAGCTTGACGTCGAGCCGGCCGTCGACTCAGGCGCCGGCCCGGCGGCCGGCTGAGGCGCGCCATGATCTTCCTCGACGCCGCGGCCACCACCCCGGTCCGCCGCGAGGTGCTGGAGGCCATGTGGCCGTACCTCACGGGCGAATTCGGCAACCCGTCAAGCCATCACTCCCTGGGTGAGGCGGCTGCCGCGGCGCTCGCAGGGGCCCGCGCCGCAACCGCCAGGGCCCTCGGCTGCCGCCCCGGGGAAGTCGTCTTCACCTCCGGCGGCACGGAAGCGGACAACCTCGCCGTCAAGGGCATCGCCCTGGCCCGGCGCGCCGCCGATCCGCGCCTGGACCGGGTGGCGATCAGCGCCGTCGAGCATCCCGCGGTGGAAGAATCCGCCAGGTACCTTGAACGGGTCCACGGGTTCGCCGTCGACGTGATCCCCGTGGACCGCTTCGGGCAGGTAAGCGAAGAGGCCCTCGCCGCCGTGCTGCAGCCCGGCACGGCCCTGGTCAGCACCATGTACGCCAACAACGAGGTCGGCACGGTCCAGCCCATCGCCCGGCTCGCGGCGCTGGCCCATGCCCACGGGGTCCCGTTCCACACCGACGCCGTCCAGGCCGCCGGCTGGCTGCCGCTGGACACCGGCGCACTGGGCGTGGACGCGCTCAGCATTTCCGGCCACAAGCTGGGCGCGCCCAAAGGCAGCGGCGCGCTGTTTGTGCGCGGCCGGGTCCGGCTTGAACCGCTGGTCCACGGCGGCGGGCAGGAACGGGGCCGCCGGTCGGGCACGGAAAACGTCGCCGGGGCCGTGGCGCTGGCGACGGCACTGGCGCTGCCGCGGGAACCGGCCGGGCACGTCGCTGCCCTCCGCGACGGGTTCATTGACGCCGTGCTGGCCGGTGTTCCCGGCGCACTGCTCACCGGCCACCCCACCGAGCGGCTGCCCTCGGTGGCATCCTTCTGCTTCCCGGGCACCAGCGGCGAGTCCGTGCTGCTGGAGCTCGAACGCCAGGGCATCATCTGCTCCAGCGGTTCCGCGTGCGCCGCCGGCTCGGATGCGCCCTCGCCGGTGCTGCTGGCCCTGGGCATCGAGCCCGAGATCGCCCAGACGGCGGTGCGGTTCAGCTTTGACTCGACCGTGACGGCAGCGCAGTTGCAGGAGGCGGCGGCCGCGGTCCGCAACGCCGTCGCCGGCGTCCGCTCCCTCGGGACCCCCTCCACCGGTTGAGCTGTCACTAAATGTCTTTATCGGGCCTCCATAGCGGCTTGAACTGATAGCTCAACCCGGGGTGAGGGCCCCGGGCGACGTCAGCGGTGGCGGGCGCGGCGGAAGATCCAGTGCCGCAGCATCGTGAACCGCACGGCGGTGGCGGCGAAACCGGAGAGGGTGGTGGTCCACAGCTCCTCGGCCACGGTGGCGTCCGGGTTGACCCAGTGCAGGACGGCGAGGCTGCCGCCGGTGATCAGCAGCGCGACGAGGATCACGATCAGGCCGTTGAGGTGGTCGCGCTTCATCCGGCGGCGTTCGGTGATCTTGAACGTCAGGCGCCGGTTGAGGGCGGTATTCATGAACGACGTCAGGATCAGGGCCGCCGCGTTGGCCGGCTGGGCCCCAAGCCAGGGCCGGGAGAGGGCGTACAGGGCCAGGGAGGTCAGGGTGCAGACAATGCCGACGCCGGTGAACCGGATGAACTGCCGGACCACGGGGTAACGGAGGACTCCACGGTACCGGCGGGTCTTCGGCCCGAGGACGACGGCGGGGGCAGGGTCAAGCTGTTCGAGCTGGGACTCCATCCGCTCAGTACAGCTCGCCCACGGGGATGTCCACGGCCAGCCGGTTTGTCGGGCCCGCCAGCGGACATGCCCAGGCCTCGTTGTAGGCGCACGAGGGGTTGTAGGCGAAATTGAAGTCCAGGATGAATTCGGCCTGGGGCCCGGAGCCCCGCACGCCGTGGAAAGCTCCCTTGATGGTGTCCAGGAGGTAGCGTCCAGCGCCGTAACTGCCGCCGGGCTGGCCTGCGGTGGCGTCACGGAACGGCACGAAGATGCCCCCGCCGTAGCCCCTGAGCTTCCAGACCGCGAGCTGTCCCATCTCGGGCAGGTCGAAGGTGCCCAGCCGCACAAACCGGACCAGGCCGTCGGTCCCGGTCTCTACGTTCATCTCCCGCCCGGCGCCCTCGGGGGTCAGCGGCACGTGGAAACGGTAGATCGGATCGTAGTCCGCCGTCTTCAGGCCGCCGAAAGTGGCCTTGGCCTCGGCCGTCAGCGCGGAGGCCGGATGGGTGCCGAACATGCGGTCCCGCTCCTGGCGCCAGTAGGAATGCGCCTCGGCCGGGCTGTCCGCGGCAATCTTCCGCGTGGTGGCGTAGAGGGCAAAGGTCCGCAGCCGCCAGTCCGCGATATCGAGGGCCGACATGCCTGCCACGTCGCCCAGATCCCCAAAGTGCGTTCCGTCAATGCTCTGTTCGGCCATGCCCCCAGCGTATCCGCTTTCGCGGGGCCGAAATTTGTGCGCCGAAATTGTGCCCCGGATCCCGGGGCCGGACCCGCGCGCCGAATAGCCCGTTCCGGCGGACCCTCCGGCCGTAGACTTTCGCGCATGCGCAACCCCCTGCAGAACGCGGCCGCCGGCAATACCCTCAAGAGCCCCGGCGGAACACCGGGCGGCCCCGGGCACCCGCCGGGCGCCGGGCGCGCGGCGGCGTCGCTGGCGGAGCTCGTGACGTACCGGACCGTGTCCATCCGGGCCGCGGGGTCCTCCCATGCCGGGGCCGAGGTGGAAACAGCCGAGTTCGAGGCCTTCATCGCGGCGCTGCCCCGGTTGTATCCGGCGGTCCATGCTGCCCTGGAACTGGAGCGGATCAACGGCCACGCCCTCCTGTACCGCTGGCCCGGCGCCGCACCAGCGGAGGACCCAGCGGCCGTGCACCGGGCGTCGGTGCTGATGGCGCACTACGACGTCGTCCCGGCAGACGACCCGGGGGAGTGGACACACCCGCCGTTCTCCGGCCACAACGACGGCACGTTCCTCTGGGGCCGCGGGACGCTCGATGACAAGGGCCAGCTCGTGGCCATCCTGGAAGCGGCCGAGAGCCTGCTGCTGGCGGGGTATGCGCCCGCGCACGACCTCTACTTCTCGTTCGGCAACAACGAGGAGACGGCCGGCAACAGCGCAGCGGCCGCCGCGGACCTGCTGGCCGGCCGCGGCGTGGTGCCCTGGCTCGTGCTGGACGAGGGCGGTGCCGTCGCGGGCGGCGCCTTCCCAGGGGTGAGCCGGCCGGCCGCCGTCGTCGGCGTGGCCGAAAAGGGAATCCTGGACGTGGAGCTGCTGACCCGGGACCCGGGCGGACACGCCTCCACGCCGCCGCGGATGGGGGCGACGGCGCGGCTGGCCCGTGCCATCACCCGGATCGAGCGCAGCCCGTTCCCGCAGTCGCTGCCGGAGGTGACCGCCGAGATGCTGCGCCGCTTCGGCCCGCACACCCCGCCACCGCTGCGGGCCGTGTTCGCGAACGTGGCACTGCTCCGGGCGCCGATCACCTGGCTCTTCGGCCGGCTCGGCAGCGAGACCAACGCCATGACCCGAACCACCGTCGCCATCACCACGCTCGAAGGCAGCTCCGGGGCCAACGTCCTCGCCGCCACGGCGAAGGCCAACGCCAACATCAGGGTGGCGGTGGGGGAGACGGTCGAGGGCACCATGGCACTGCTGCGGAAAATCATCCGCGACCCGAAAGTCGAACTGCGCGTCGTGGAGGGCAACGACCCGTCTCCGGTGTCGCCGTCCTCGGGGGCCCAGTGGGACCTGCTGGCGAACTGCATCGGGCAGGTCTTCCCCGAGGCGATCATCACCCCCTACATCATGATGGGCGGCACCGACTCGCGCCGTTTCACCGGGATCTGCGGTGCCGTGTACCGCTTCGCGCCCTTCTTCATGGACGTCCGGGCCCGCGGCTCGATCCACGCCGTTGACGAAAAGATCGGGCTGGAGACACTGGAGCAGGGGGTCCGGTTCTACGAAACACTGATGCGGGAGCTCTGAGTCATGCGGCGTCCCGGCTACGCTGGCACCATGACAGGGACGGCCCCTTCTTCAGCAGGCACTGCAGGAATCCGGTGCGCTGTGCTGCGCACCGGTGCGGTGCTCGCGGTCGCGGCGGCAGCCCTTTCGGGCTGCAGCAGCGACGGCAAGGGGACGCCGGTCTGGACCGCGGGCAGCAGCGCGGCGGACACTGCGGGTCCCGGTGCGAGTGAGAGTGCGACGCCGTCTGCCACCACTGGTGCCGCCGCCTCGGCCGGCGCTTCCCCCAGCGCGGGCTCGAGCGCAGCGGCCTGGAAGGTCTTTACCGACCCGGCAAAGTCCGTCAGTTTTGAGGTGCCGCAGGACTGGATTGTCCAGTCCGTAGCTCCCAACGCCGGTGCGCTGCCCGGGGCGCTGAAGATCACCGTCAAGGACGCCGGCGGCGCTTACCTGGCCACCTTGCAGACCGGCCTGCCCCCGCAGCCGGCCGCGGCCTGCCCGGACGACGCCGCCCGCAACTACGTCGTGGTCAGCAGCGTGCCGGTTGACCTGCCGCGCGCCGGCGGCGGGGGAACCATTGACCCGCACGTGGTGTTCCGGGTGATCCAGGGCTACAAATACTTCGGCTCCTACGGCATCACCAACGTGGTGGGCGGCGCCGGCGGCAGGAGCTGCGCGTTGCAGAACGTGGTCCGTGGCCCGGCCGGCAAGGGGGACTATTCGTTCGGGGACCTGACAGTGCTCAAAGCGTTGGCGCCGGACCAGAAGGTTGCCCCCGCCAAGGCCTTCGACACTCTCGACCAGGCGGCCAAGTACGTCAATGAGGGGTCCGAATTCGCGAACGTCCAGCGGATGCTAATGTCTCTGAAGATCAAAAACTAGTCCCGCCCGCCCCGCACATCCCCGGGCCGTTGACGGCGGCTTCCCCTGCACCCACCTCAATCCCACATCCCGGAGACAGAGATACATGGAACGCGCCGTAGCCGCCCGCCTGGCCTTCAAGACCGTTGCCGAAACCAAGGTGGCTCTCGCCGTGGCGGTGGCCCGGAACGCCGGCTACGACTCGATTGAAGAATCGCTCAGGGTGACCGCGGGAGGCGGGGACGTGCCGCTGACCGAGCTCTCGGACCATCACGGCGGCCGCTTCCACTACATGGAATTCGCCGAACCCACCGAAGTCCTGGTTGAGTATTCGGCCACCGTCACCGGCTTCGCGCTGCCCGAGGAACCCGGGCTCATGGAACTGATCCGCTATGTCCGGCCCAGCCGCTACGCGGAATCGGACCGGCTGTTGCCCACCGCCTATGCCGAATTCGGGGGGCTCCAGGGCGAGGAGTTGCTCCACGCCGTCCGGGACTGGGTTTTCAACGAGCTGCGCTACGTCAGCGGATCCTCGCGGGGGACCGACGGCGCGGTCGAAACACTGCTGCACCGCCGCGGCGTCTGCCGGGACTTTGCCCACCTCGCCATTGCCCTGCTGCGTTCCAAGAACGTCCCGGCCCGGCTGGCCGCCGTCTACGCCCCGGGACTGGCCCCGATGGACTTCCATGCCGTGGCCGAGGCGCACATCAACGGCGCCTGGCACGTCATCGACCCCACGGGGCTGGCGCCACGGGAGAGCATGCTGCGGATCACGGCAGGACGCGATTCCTCGGACACCGCCTTCCTGTCCACCGTGGGCGGCAGCCTGTCCCTGAAGGAACTCAGCGTCACCGCCGTCGTCGATGACCTGCCGCAGGAAGACCCGGCGCAGCTCGTCGCGATCCACTAGGCAGCGCACGGCCTCAGGGCACGGTCTTAGCGCACGGAGACAGCGGCGCGGAGCTTCTCGGTCAGCCGCAGCAGCTCCTGCTGTTCGGCGGCGGAGAGGGCCGGGCCCACGAGCGCGGCGATGTCGCGCACGTGTTCCCGGCCGATCTGCTTCTGCAGGTCCCGTCCGGCATCGGTGAGCCGGATGAGGATCCCGCGGCCGTCCTCCGGGGCTGGAGTCCGTTCAACGAGCCCGCGCTTCCCGAGCCGCTCCACCAGCCGGCTCAGGCTGGACTGGCTCAGCAGCACGTTGTCGTTGAGTTCGTTCAGGCGCAGCCACCCGGAGGGGCAGCGGGAGAGCGTAAACAGGACGTCGTACTCATTGAGCGCCAGGGCTTTGAATGCCGGCGCCGCCTGCAGTTTGCGCATCACCGCCACCTGGGCCCGGAACAGGGACTCCCAGGTTTCCGCGGCCAGGCGTACCGGCGATTCGGTAGTCTTGGCGGGCATCATGAGCCCTGAACGGTGGTCTCTGCCGCGGCGGCGTCGGCGGTGCCCGCTGCCAGCGCGGCCGCCACCCGGCCGGCGTGCGTCGGCGGTTCGGGAACGTGTGCCGGCTTGAGCGCGGCATATTCCTTTCGCAGCACCGGCAGCACCTCCTCGCCGAACAGGTCCAGCTGTTCCAGGACGGTCTTCAGCGGCAGGCCGGCGTGGTCGATCAGGAAGAGCTGGCGCTGGTAGTCGCCGAAGTACTCCCTGAACGTCAGGGTCTTTTCGATCACTTCCTGCGGGCTGCCGACGGTCAACGGGGTCTGGGACGTGAAGTCCTCCAGCGAGGGGCCGTGGCCGTAGACCGGGGCGTTGTCGAAGTAGGGGCGGAACTCCTTGACGGCGTCCTGGGAGTTCTTCCGCATGAAGAACTGGCCGCCGAGGCCCACAATCGCCTGGTCCGCCTTGCCGTGGCCGTAGTGCTCATAGCGTTCGCGGTAGAGGCCGATCAGCTGCTGGTAGTGCTCCTTGGGCCAGAAGATGTTGTTGGCGAAGAAGCCGTCACCGTAGTACGCCGCCACTTCGGCGATCTGCGGCGTGCGGATCGAGCCGTGCCACACGAAGGGGGCGACGCCGTCGAGCGGGCGGGGGGTGGAGGTGAAGTTCTGCAACGGGGTGCGGTGCTTGCCGGACCAGTTGACGGTGTCCTCGTCCCAGAGGCGGCGCAGCAGGGAGTAGTTCTCGATCGCGAGTTCGATCCCGTCCTGGATGTTCTTGCCGAACCAGGGGTAGACGGGGGCGGTGTTGCCGCGGCCCAGGACCAAGTCCACGCGTCCGTCCGCGAGGTGCTGGAGCATCGCGAAGTCCTCTGCGATCTTCACGGGGTCGTTCGTGGTGATCAGGGTCGTGGCCGTGGACAGGATGATGCGCTCGGTCTGGGCCGCGATGTACGCCAGCGTGGTGGTGGGGGAGGACGAGAAGAACGGCCGGTTATGGTGCTCGCCGATGGCATAGACATCCATGCCGATCTCTTCGACCTTCTTGGCGATCGCCACGGACGCCTTGATGCGCTCGTGCTCATTCGGGGTGCGGCCCGTGGTGGGGTCGGTGGTGATGTCGCTGACGCTGAATACGCCGATCTGCATGGTGTGCCTTTCCGTGGCCGGGGTGGATCCGGGATCTGCTTCTACTATAGCCGATTTAGATGCGTTTGCATCTATCGACCGGTATAACGCCCGGCGTGGACGAATATTCCCGCGCCGTTCCGGCCGGGTTTCCCGCCCCGTCTTCCCGGCCGCGTTGCCGGCCGCGTTCCCGCCTTCGGCGACGGCGCGGGCCTAGGATGCAATCAATCGGCTGGCCGCGAGGTGCCCGCCCTCCCGGAAGGCCGCCATGCGCCGTGTTGTAGCTTTTCTGTGTCTGGTGGAGCTCACCAGTGGAGTCCTGCAGGGCTATTACACGCCCATCCTCACCGATATCGCCCGGCACCTGGGAATCCACGACGCCGACGTCAACTGGTTCGAGGCCGCGCAGCTCATGGTCAGCGCCCTCGCCGTCCCGGTGCTGGCCAAGCTGGGGGACATGTACGGGCACAAGAGGATCCTGCTGGTTTCCACGCTGGTCACCGCCACGGCCTCCTGGGGCGTCGCGCTCGCCCCGGACTTCTGGACCTTCCTGGCCGCGTGGTCGTTCCAGGGTTTCTACGTGGTCTGGCTGCCCCTGGAAATTGCCCTGATCTTCAGCCGCGTCCATCAGCTGCCCGACGGCGCCGCCCGCACGCGGCGCGCGGCCGGCGTCCTCGTCGGGGCGCTGGAAGCCGGTGTCATCGCCGGGGCGCTCGCCGCCGGTGCGCTCGTGGAAGTGTTCGCGGGCCAGCTGCAGCTGGTGCTCCTGGTCCCCGCGGTGGCCGTCTCCGCATGCTGGTTCGCCGTCAGGTTTGGCGTGCCGGAGTCGCGGGAGCGCAGCGGCGGACGCGTGGACACCCGCGGCTTCACGCTCCTCGCCCTCGGGCTGCTGCTTGTCACGTCCGGGCTGACCTTCATGCGCCTCAACGGGGCCGGCGCGTGGTGGCCGTGGGCGCTGGTGGGAGCCGGAATTCTGGTGTTCGTTCCGTTTGCGCGGTTGGAGCTGCGCGCGGCCGATCCGCTCGTCGACATCCGAATGCTGCGGGGTAAGTCCATGTGGCCCGTCCAGCTGACCGCCGGGCTCTTTGGCGTCTCGGTGCTCGGCGCGCAGGCCCCGCTGTCCACCTTCGCCCGGACGGATCCCGCGCTGCACGGCTACGGCCTCGGGCTGCGCGCCGGGCAGGTCTCCATCATCATCGGGGTCTACGTGCTGGCGCTGCTGGTGGGCGCGCTGCTGTACCCGGTGGTGACCCGCCGGCTCACCCCGCGCTGGACCCTCGTGGGCGCCGCCACGCTCGTGGGCCTGGGCTACCTGCTGTTCCTGCCGTTCCACGGCAGTCTCGCCCAAGCGCTGGCCAACATGGCGATCGCCGGGGTCGGCTCCGGGGCCCTCGTGGCGGCGCTGCCTTCGGCGGCCGCTGCGGCCGCGCCCCTCAACCGGACCGCGATGGCCACGGGTTTGACCAACACCACCAAGACCATCGGCGGAGCCTTCGCGTCCGCGGTGTTCGGCATCGCCCTGGTCAGCCACGTCCTGGCCGAGGCCGGGGCCGGCGCGGGGGACGCCGGTCAGACCGCGGCGCCGCTCGCTGGCTACCTCACGGTATGGACCATCTGCGGAGTCACCGGGCTTGCCGCCGCTGCCGCGCTGGTGGTGGTGCCCCGTCTGGCCTTCTCCGACCCGGCGGCCGTGGCCGCCGCACCGCTTAGGGCCGGCTCGCACTAGGGGTGGCCTTCCTCCCCGGCGACTGAGGAAGTATGTTCTTAGCGTGACGGGTACGCGGAGGTACGAGCGGGGGCGCGCGGCGGCCGCGGCTGTCCTGGTGGCAATCAGCCTTTTGGTTTCGGGATGTTCGGCACCCACCGTGCTGGCCCCGGCGAGCACGGTGGACGCGCGCGCGGTGCTGGCGGCGTTCGAGTCCCGGGACGTGGTGGGGCACCTGCAGGCGCTGCAGCGGGTGGCCGATGCCAACGGCGGGAACCGGGCCTCGGGCACCTCGGGGTATGAGGAGTCGGCCCGATACGTCGAGGAACAGCTGCGCGCGGCCGGGTACTCGCCGGTGCGGCAGAGCTTCACGTTCAAAGAGGACGGCCGCCGCGGCAAGACGGTGGAGTCCTTCAACATCCTCGCCGACACGGGTGGCGATGCCGGGCACACCGTGGTGGTGGGCGCGCACCTGGACTCCGTGCAGGAGGGCCCGGGCATCAACGACAACGCCAGCGGGGTCGCGGCCGTCCTGGAGACCGCGCGGTGGATGAAGGAGGCCGGGATCACCCCGGCCAACCGGGTCCGGTTCGCGTTCTGGGGCGGCGAGGAGGACGGCCTGTACGGGTCCCAGCACTACGTCGACGAACTCAGCCAGACCGAGATCGGCCAGACCGCCGCGAACCTGAACGTGGACATGGCGGCCTCGCCCAACGGTGTGCGGTCCGTGCATGACGGGGACGGATCGGATTTCGGCGACGGCGGCCCGGCCGGGTCCAAGGCGATCGAGGACATCCTGTTCCGGTACTTCCAGGAGAACGCGCTGCCGGCAGAGACCACGCCCTTTGACGGCGGCTCGGACTACGACGCCTTCCTCTCGGCCGGCATTCCCGGCGGCGGGCTGTTCACCGGGGATGTCGAGAAGAAGACCCAGGCCCAGGCGCAGTCCTTTGGCGGGGTGGCCGGCAAGGACCTGGATCCCTGCTACCACGAGGCCTGCGACACCATCGCCAACACCAACCCGCAACTGCTCACCGAAATGTCCGGCGCCCTGGCCTACGGCACCGTGGCCTACGCGATGGCCAAGACCGGCTAAACACCAGCTTCGCCTTTCAAACGACTCTCAAAACGGTGTCCCATCCCTCGCCGCGTTCGCCGGCCCCGTTGGCAGAGGAAGTCGGATGTCCATGGCGCCGGCGCCCATGTCCGCCGGATGCCCGGCAGCCGGCATTTTTCCGAGTAGCCCGGGGCCGTCAAAGGTGAGAAACCCCGCCGAATCGGGTAGTTAATCAGCCGTTTGAGGGGAAAAGACAGGTACCCGCTACTCAGGTGCTGTGAGTTTCCTGAGTTTACGATAAGAAACGGAAAAGCATTTGGGCAGGCGTCTAGGATCTGCCCAGTTCCCGCCTAGAGCACCTCTATGCGGGAGTAAATACGGGCCCCGTGAAGCAAAGGTCAGTGCGCCACAGGCGTTGCGCTGTCCCCTTCCCCGCGCCCGTCATCCGGGAACCCGGGTTGTGTTTGCGCTCGGGCAACTTCGCTAGTCGGAAGTACGGGGGAAATCGACAGATGGATATCTTCGAAAGCTTGGAGTCTGAGGTCCGCAGCTACTGCCGCAGTTGGGACACCGTGTTTGAACGTGCGTCCGGCAGCAGCCTCTACAGTGAAGACGGCAGAGAATATTTGGACTTCTTTTCCGGTGCCGGAGCACTGAACTACGGGCACAACAACCCGGTGCTGCTGCAGCCGCTGGTGGACTATCTTCTCTCCGGCGCAATCGTTCATTCACTCGATATGAAAACACCGGCCAAGCGGCGCTTCCTGGAAACCTTCCGGGAGTTGATCCTCGAGCCCAGGAATTTGGACTACAAAGTCATGTTCCCCGGACCGACGGGAACAAACTCAGTGGAGGCAGCCCTGAAGCTTGCCCGGAAGGTTACCGGCAGGCAGCATGTCCTGAGCTTCACCAACGCGTTTCACGGGATGACCCTGGGATCGTTGTCGGTCACGGGCAATTCAATGAAACGGCAGGGAGCCGGCGTCCCGCTGACGAACACATCGAGCATGCCCTATGACGGGTTCTTCAATGGTCAGATGCCGGACTTTCTGTGGCTCCGGCAAGCCTTGGAGGACAGGGGATCGGGCATCGATAAGCCCGCAGCGGTGATCGTGGAAACCGTCCAGGGCGAGGGTGGGCTCAGGGCCGCCCGGGTGTCCTGGCTGCGAGGCCTTGCCGAGCTGTGCCGGCAACACGACATCCTGCTCATCGTGGATGATGTCCAGGCCGGCTGCGGACGGACCGGGACCTTCTTCAGCTTCGAGGAGGCGGGGATCACTCCGGATATCGTCTGCCTGTCGAAGTCCATCTCGGGCTTTGGACTGCCTTTGGCACTGACACTGTTCAAACCCGGACTGGATATTTGGAAGCCTGGCGAGCACAACGGAACTTTCCGGGGGCACAACCCGGCATTTGTCACCGGCGCCGCTGCCCTGGAGCACTACTGGCGGGACGGCAGCTTCCAGTCAAGCGTCGCGGGGCTCATTTCCCAGCTCCACGAGGGGCTTACCCAGATCGCAGCGGGCGTCGAAGGCGCCACGGTCCGTGGCCGGGGACTGCTCGCGGGTGTTTACTACCCCAACCCCGAGACTGCGGAGAGGATTGCGGCTGAATCCTTTGCCCGGGGTCTGCTCGTGGAAACGTCCGGACCCGAAGGGGAAGTGGTCAAGACGATGCCCGCGCTGACTATCAGCCCCGAGGATCTTCAGAAGGGACTCGATATTCTCGCTGCGGCTGCAGTGACTGTGACCGGGGAGCCGGTGGCCTTGGGATCAACCATTTGAGCATCCGATCAGGGCGAAACGGCTCGAAGGGGCCAGTGCCCCTTGCAAGAATCGAAGTAGATTTCGGGGAGCAAAATGGGTACCCGCAAGGCAACAGCTTTCAACGACAGTGATCTAGCGGAAACCGACCGGGCGATTCCCCCGGGTAGTGTCATTGTTCAAAAGTTTGGCGGTTCGTCCCTGGCGGATGCCGCGGGTATCCTCCGGGCAGCCGAGCGGATCGCCAAAACACGGACCAACGGCTATCGGGTCGTGGCGGTGGTGTCCGCCATGGGGGACACCACCGATGAACTCTGCGATCTTGCCGCGGAAGTTTCCGCCCGGCCCTTGCCTGTGGACCTTGACGCCCTGCTGAGCATCGGCGAGCTTGTGTCCTCGGCCCTTTTGGCGATTGCCCTGGCGGATCTCGGCCAGCTGCCCCGCACATTTACGGGCAGTGCGGCCGGCCTCATTACCGACAACATCCACGGCAAGGCACACATCACCGATGTCAGGCCGGACCGCGTCCGCAGTAGTCTGGCCCGTGGCGAGGTCCCCATCGTCGCAGGATTCCAGGGCAGGACGCAGAAACGGAACAGGGTGACCACGCTCGGCCGTGGCGGCTCGGATCTCACCGCGGTCGCCCTGGCCGCTGCGCTCGAAGCCGATATTTGCGAGATATACACGGACGTCGACGGCGTCTACACCGCGGACCCCCGGGTTGTCCCGACGGCGCGGAAGATCGAGATCCTCTCGAGCGAGGAAATGCTTGAGTTCGCCGCCTCCGGCTGCAAGGTATTGCACCTGCGGTGTGTTGAATACGCCCGCCGGTTCGGTATTCCGATCCATGTGAGGTCCTCCTTCGTGCCGGAGCCCGGGACGTTGATCCTGCCCGGCCTTGACCGTCATCCACTGCTCCAGCCCGCCAGGGAACAACCCGAGGTGACCGCTGTAGCCGGGGTCAACTCGGCGTCGAAAATCACTGTCGTGGGAATTCCGGACCAGCCGGAGAGCATGGCGCGCATCTTGCATGTCCTCTCTCGGTCCGGGGCGCATGTCCAGGCAATTGTCCAAAATACGGCCGGCCCCGGCCCGAGGCGTTCCGATGTTGCACTGATCGTGCCTGCTGCCCATGCAGGTAACGCCCTTGCTGTGCTGGATGCCGAAAAGGGAAGCATTGGATTTGAAGGTTTGCAGCACGACGACCGGGTGGGCCGGGTGTCCATTACTGGACTGGGCATGCGGTCGTCCCCGCAAATCTTCTGCACCTTCCTCAAGGCCCTGTCCGACGCCGACGTGGAGCTCGATCTCGTCGACATCTCCGAGACGTCCGTGGGGGCTGTCACGCACGCCGACCGGCTCGCGGATGCCGAGCGCGCTGTCCGGCGGGCCTTCGGCATGACCCCGGCGGACGAGGCAACGGCGGCCGGTCATGAAGGCCATCTCACACCCGCTGTTGGCCCCCCGCTCCAGACGTGGGTCCCGATTTCCGGCCAGGATATGACCCCTGTTCCGGCGGGCGACAGAACTGTGGCACGTCACTTCTAGCGAAGGAGCTAAAGGATGGGCAAGACCGCGAGGACCGGAAACGGCCTCACCAGACCTCCCGAGTTGCGGGGAATCATGTCGATGATCGGCGGCTCGGAAGGCGGAACTGTCCTGACGTCGGCTGCGCCCGATCAGGCCGCCCGCTGGCGGCGGGGCGAGCGGTTGGACCGGCTGTTTGAGGATAGTTGCGACCGCTTGCGGGAACAGGGGCGCGGCGACCAGGTTGCCGTCGATGCGGGGGACGTTGTCCTGACGTACACGGAGCTGGATGAACGGGCGAACCAGCTGGCGCGGCATCTCTTGGTGTGCGGTGCCCGGCCGGGTGACCGCATCGCCCTGCTCTTTGACCAGCCATGGCGGGCCTACGTGGCGATGCTGGCCGTTCTGAAGATCCACGCGGCCTATGTTCCCCTGGACCCGGGTTTCCCCCCTGACCGTCTTCAGTACATTGTCGAGGACGCCAACGTGGCCATGGTCCTGTCTCTGTCCCATCTGAGGGATCTGCTGCCTGAGGTGGCCGCTGTCACGGTGTGCGTCGATGATGTGCAGGCCCAGATCGACGCCAAGGATTCCTCCCGTTTGGGAAGCGCGGACCATGGCGGAACCAAGGATGAGCTGGCCTACATTATCTACACCTCCGGCTCGACCGGCCGGCCCAAGGGCGTGGCAGTGGAGCAGGCCAGCATCTGCAATTTTGTCCGGGTGGCCTCTGACATCTACGGGATTGAGTCCACGGACCGCGTGTACCAAGGCATGACGATCGCCTTCGATTTCTCGGTGGAGGAAATCTGGGTTGCCTGGATGGTCGGAGCCACGCTGGTGCCCAAGCCGGGCCGGTCCAGCATGCTGGGTGCCGAACTCGCGGAGTACCTGCAGGAAAAACGGATCACCGCCCTTTGCTGCGTTCCAACGCTGCTGGCGACGCTTGACGAGGACCTGCCCGATTTGCGGTTCCTGCTGGTCTCCGGAGAGGCGTGCCCGAAGGATCTCGTGATGCGCTGGCACCGCCCCGGCCGGCGCTTCCTGAACGTCTACGGCCCCACCGAAGCGACCGTGACTGCCACCTGGTCGGTCCTGGACCCGGACCTGCCCGTGTCCCTCGGAGTGCCCTTGCCCACCTACACCGCGGTCATTGTGGATCCCGCCGAGCTTCGGGCCCTGCCGCGCGGTGAAATGGGAGAAATCGGCCTCGCAGGGGTGGGGCTGGCGCGCGGGTACGTGAACCGTCAGGACCTGACGGAGCGGGCCTTTGTCCCGGATTTCCTCGGAATCGAGAACAACCCGTCCGGCCGGATTTATCGCACAGGGGACCTCGGACGGGTGAACGACGACGGGCAGCTCGAATATTTCGGCCGGATCGATACCCAAGTCAAAATACGTGGCTACCGCATCGAACTGAGCGAAATAGAATCCGTCCTCCTGCAGCTCCCCGGCATTGCACAGGCAGTCGTACAGACGTATGAGCCGGAACAAGGAACCGTGGAGCTGGCGGCCTACTACACCCTTCGCCAGGACGTGGAGGGCGTGGATGCTCATGACCTCCACCGGATGCTGCGCACCAGGCTCCCCGGATACATGGTTCCTGCCTATTTTGAACAGCTGGACTCCATTCCGATGATGGCCAGCGACAAAGTGGACAGGAAGCGGCTACCCCGTCCCGAGCACAGGATCAGCCGGGCGGCTGCGGGGTCCTTCACTGCCCCCACAACCGCCGCCGAAGAGGCCCTGGCCGCGCAGCTTGGCACCGTCCTGAGCCTTGAGAAGGTTTCCACCGATGCCCACTTCTTCAATGACCTTGGCGCCGACTCGCTGTTGATGGCCCGCTATTGCGCCCGCATCAGGAAAGAAACCGCCCTGCCCGCAGCCGCGATGCAGGATATCTATGAGAACCCGACGGTCCGGCAGCTCGCCGCGTGCCTCGAAGCCCGGCACAGTGAATCCGTCCTCAGCGCGGCCGTACCTGAGACCGGCGCCGTACCCCCGGTACCGATGCCACCACCCAGCACCTTCCAGTTCGTCATGTGCGGGGCAATTCAGTTGCTGATTTTCCTGGGTTACACTTCGTACGCTGCTTCCCTGCTGATTATCGGCTTCCAGTGGACATCCGGGGGCAGCAATCCATTTGACATGTGGCTGCGGTCCATTGGTTTCGGCGCCGCCATGTTCCTGATCCTTTCCGTGACCCCGATCCTCGCCAAGTGGATTCTGGTTGGGCGGTGGAAGCCGGGCAACATTCGAATATGGAGTCTGGCTTATCTCCGTTTTTGGGCAGTCAAGACACTTACCAGGGCTAATCCACTGGTCTTGTTCGCCGGCTCTCCGCTGTATGTGGTGTACCTGCGGCTCCTGGGCGCAAAGATCGGCAAGGGGGTGGTGATCTTCTCCCGGAAGGTGCCCGCGTGCCCGGACCTGCTCAGCGTCGGTGACAACACAGTCATCCAGAAGAACTCCTCGTTCCAATGCTATCGGGCACGCTCTGGCATGATTGAAACCGGTCCCGTGATGCTGGGCAGAAATGTCCTTGTGTCGGAGAAAACCACGTTGGACATCGGTACGTCGATGGGAGACGAGACTCAGCTGGGACATGCTTCATCGTTGCAGACCGGGCAGGTTGTACCTGATGGACAAATCTGGCACGGTTCGCCTGCTGCGCGCACCAACACCAATTACCTGCGTGTCCCGCCCACTAATTGCGGCACGCGACGCAGGGTCATTTTCAGCCTTCTCCAGTTGTTCAACCGTTTGGTGCTGGTGGTTCCGGCGGGCCTTCTCGGGCTGGCCGTGCTCCTGCCGCCCTACCTGAGCACCGGACACCTGCAGCCCGGCTCCCCAAGCTTTTTCATAGACGTACTCGCCGTAACGCTGGTTCTGTTCGTTGTCGGGCTGATCACCGGCCTGATCATCATCTTCAGCATCCCGCGTTTGCTCAACCGCTTCATCAAGCCGGAAAAGGTCTATCCGCTGTACGGCGTGCACTTCACTCTCCAGCGCATGATCGCCCGCGTGTCCAACGTCAAACTGTACAAAGACGTCTTCGGCGACAGTTCGTACATCGTGCACTATCTGAAGGCCTTGGGTTATAACCTCGGCAGGGTGGAGCAAACCGGGTCAAACTTCGGCCCCACACTGGCCCACGAGTCGCCGTTCCTGAGCTCAGTGGGAACAGGAACTATGGTCGCGGACGGCCTCAACATGATGAACGCCGACTTCTCAAGCACGTCGTTCCGTCTCTCGCGGGTCCACCTGGCTGGCCACAACTTTCTCGGTAATGCCATCAGTGTTCCGATCGGATCCAGGGTCGGGGAGAACTGTCTTTTGGCCACGAAGGTGATGATTCCGATCGACGGTCCGATCCGTGCGGATGTGGGCCTGCTGGGGTCACCGCCGTTCGAGATTCCTCGGTCTGTTCAACGTGACGCCCAGTTTGATGAACAGACGATTGCAGAGGCGCGGAACAGCGCTCTCCCGGCAAAGAACCGGCACAACATCCTGAGCATGGTGCTGTTCCTGGCCGTGCGCTGGTTCCTGTTGTTTGTCGCCACACTCAGCGCCGCCGTTGCCGTGTCGGCATTCAGCTTCCTCGGTGTGCTGGCGATCGCAGCCATGATGCTCACCTTGCTGCTGTTCCGCGTACTGATTGCCGTGCTTGTTGAGCGCTCGGTCATGGGCTTCCGCCACCTGAAACCGCAATACTGCTCGATCTACGACCCCTACTTCTGGCGGCACGAACGTCTATGGAAGCTGCTGGCCATGCCGGGCTTCAACGGAACCCCGTTCAAGCCCGTGATCTGGCGGATGCTGGGCGTCAAGGTCGGCAAGCGGCTCTACGATGCCGGCGCCAACATACCGGAGAAAACTCTTGTGGCTATCGGTGATGACTGTGCGTTCAATGAAGGAGCCACCATTCAGGGCCACTCCATGGAAGACGGGGCCTTCAAGTCCGACTACATCGTTCTCGGCAACCGCTGCTCTCTGGGCGTGGATTCGTGGGTCAACTACGGGGTGACGATGCAGGATGGTTCGTCACTCGGCGCCGACGCCCTCTTGATGAAGGGCGAAGACGTCCCTGAAGATTCAACCTATACCGGCAACCCGGCGCGGGAGGTGACAAGCCCCGTCGCCCCTAAACCGCTCGCGGCCTTGGTGTCCAGCGGGCCCCGTCACAGGGACGGCGTCGCGGCGGCGGCCGGCCGGCCAAGACTCTCGAAGGGAACCTACGCAACTCACGGAACGCACAGGGCGCCCAAGGCAGCGCGGACCCTCGTCAAGCCTAACGTCGAGGCCGAGGACAAGGCAGGGACGCCGGGTTCTGGTTCCTAGTGCGAACTGGTTGGCAGGGGAGCGTCTTCGGGGAAGTCGTCGGGGAAGTCCTCGGTCACGGCCGGCCCGGAATGGCGTCCGCGGCGCAGCGACTTCTGCAGTGTCCTGCGCTCGCGCCGGCCTTCCACGAGCCGGTACAGCACCGGGACCAGGATGAGTGTGAGGGCGGTGGAGGAGATCAGGCCGCCGATCACCACGATCGCCAGGGGCTGGGAGATGAATCCGCCGCCGCCGGTCAGTCCCAGCGCCATCGGTGTCAGGGCGAACACCGTGGCGAGCGCCGTCATGAGGATGGGGCGGAGGCGCTGGCGGGCGCCGTGCATGATCGCGTCCGCCACGTTCATCCCGGGTTCGCCGTTGCGCGGCTGGCGATACTGGTTGATGAGGTCGATCAGCACAATCGCGTTGGTCACCACGATGCCCACGAGCATCAACATGCCGATCAGCGACGGCAGGCCCAACGGCACACCGGTCACCACGAGCAGGGCGATTGCGCCTGTCGCGGCGAACGGGACGGAGACCAGCAGGATCAGCGGCTGCACGAGCGATTTGAACGCAGCCACCATGATCACGTAGACGATCGCGATGGCAGCGAGCAGTGCGAGCCCGAGCTGGCGGAACGAATCGGCCTGCTGCGTCGTGGCACCGCCGATCGTGGCGGTCACCCCGGGCGGCAGCTGGACTGACTTGAGCCGGTTCTGCACTTCGGTGCTGACCGCGCCGAGGTTGGAGCCCGACGGCGTCACCGAGACCCGAGCGGTGCGCTGGCCGTTGCTGGCAGTGATGGAGACGGGGACGTCCACCTGCTCTACCGAGGCGATGCTGCCCAGCGCAACGGCGCCGGCCGCCGTCGGGAGCGGCATGTCCCGGACGGCCTCGATGCTCGTGAAGCGGGTGCCCTCGCCAATCCGGACCGGGAAATCGTTGGTGTCGATGCGGATCGTCCCGGCCGGAATCGGGCTGATCGTGGCGGCCAGGACCCCGGCCACGCGCTCCTCGTTCAGGCCGGCCGCGACGGCCTTGGCGCGGTCCACCTTGACCTGGACCACCGGCTGGCTGGCGGCCAGGTTGGTGGCCACTTCGCTGCTGCCCGGGACACCGTCCATGGCCTTGACCATCGCGTCACTGGCCGTCTGGAGGTCGGCGGTGGTGGCGGCCTTGAGGGTGATGTCCACGGTTGACGAAGTGCCGAAGCCGCCCTGCTGGGAACCAACCGTGATCTTTCCGGCGTCGCCGAGCTTGGAGAGTTCGCTGCGGACAGTCTCCTGGAGCTTGCCCTGGTTGGCTTTCTCGTCCGTCACCACGGTGAACGTCGAATTGGACGCGCCGGAGGAGAGCAGGGCCGAGAAGCCGGTCTGGGCGTTGCCGGTGGTGGCCTGGACGTCCTTGATTCCGTCGATGCCCCGCAGGGTGTCCTCGACGCGGATCGCCGAAGCGCTGGCCTCGTCAAGGCTGGTCCCTGCCGGCAGGGCCTGCTTGACGGTCATGCTGTTCTCGCCGGAGCGGCCCAGGAGGTCGGTGGCGAGCAACGGGGACATCGCCACGGTGCCGGCAAGCACCAGGGCCGCGGCGACCAGGGTGAGGACCGGGTGCCGCTGCGTGCCGGACAGGACAGGCAGGTAGCCGCGCTGCAGGAGCGTGCTCTGCTCGGCCTCGTGCGCCTTGGCGGCAATGCCAGCGGCAGAAGCCGGAGAGCCGGTGACGGCGGGCGTGCGCAGGAACCAGTAGGCCAGCACCGGCACGATGGTCAGCGAGACCAGCAGCGAGGAGAGCAGGGCGATGGTCACTGTCAGGGCGAACGGCCGGAACAGCGCACCGGCCAGGTCGCCGACGAAGGCGATGGGCAGGAAGACGGCCACGGTGGTCAGGGTGGACGCCGTGATGGCGCCGGCAACTTCGCGGATGGCGGTCCCGATCGCGGTGATCTTGTCCTCGCCGTAGCTCAGGTGCCGTTTGATGTTTTCGATGACCACGATCGAGTCGTCCACGACGCGGCCGATCGCGATGGTGAGCGCGCCAAGGGTGAGGATGTTGAGCGAGTAGCCGGTGCCAGCGAGGCCGATGAACGTGATCAGCAGGGACAGCGGGATGGACACAGCCGTCACCAGGGTGGCGCGCACTGACATCAGGAACACCAGAATCACCAGGACGGCGAAGCCCAGTCCCAGCAGGCCCTCGGTGGTGAGGTCCTTGATGGACTTCTCGATGAACGGCGCCTGGTCGAAGACCGGGGTGAATTTGGCGTTGGAGCCAAGCTCGGCCTCAAGCTGCGGGATGGCGTCCTTGACCGCGTGGGAGATCGCGACGGTGTCGCCCTCGGGCTTCTTGGTCACGGACAGGGCGAGGGTTTCCTTGCCGTTGGTCCGCGTGATTGACGTGCGGGCGTCCTCGACCAGGCTGACATCCGCCACGCTGCCGATCGTCGCCGCATCACGGGCCGCGCCCAGCGGGAGGGCCTTGATGGCGTCGAGGGAGTCCACGGGGCTGCCGATCTGCAGCGAGAGGGTTTTGCCCTGTTCCTCGATGGTGCCGGCCGGGACCAATGCACCGTTGTTCTTCAGCGCGTCGCTGATGGCCTGGAGGCTCGTGCCCGATGCCGCCAGGTCCCGGGGCCGCGGCAGGATCTGGATGTGTTGCGTGGCGCCGCCGGTCACGTCGGCGCCGCGCACGCCGTCGAGCTTCTGCAGCACAGGGACGCTGAGCCGGGCGAGTTCGGCGTTGAGTTCACTGAGCGGTTTGTCGGAGGACACGGCCAGGAAGACGATCGGGAAGTCGCTGATGCTCCCGGCGATCGCCTGCGGCTGGACGTCCTTCGGCAGGGCCTGCTTGGCGTTGGAGATGGCGCGGTCGATCTGGTTCCGGGCCCGGTCCAGGTTGGAGCCGTAGGTGAACGCCAGGGAAATCTGCGAGACGCCGTTCCGGGACGTTGACGACGTCGATTCCAGCCCCTCGACGCTGTTCAGCGCCTTTTCCAACGGGGCACTGATCTGCTTGTCCACGACTTCCGGCGACGCACCGGGCATCGAGGAGATCACGGTGATCTGCGGGAACTCGATGGAGGGGATGAGCTCCTGTTTCAGCGAGGACATCGTGATCACGCCGAAAACGCAAGCGAACACCGTGATCAGCGCGATCAGGGCCCGGTTGGCTAGAGACAGCTTTGCGAGCCGGAACATCTCATGGTCTCCTGGTGGGTCGGGGGCGTCCTGCACAACGGGACATCAAAAAACGGGGACGTCACGGGTTGCAGCGGTCCCAAACCAGCAGTGTAAACCAGCCGCGGCCGGGCGCCGGCTTAGTTGCTGGCGGTGACCTGTTCGAGTTGCAGCGCCTTGGCCGTCTCGGCCTCCAGCGTGGCGGCGAGCTCAGGGTTGTCGTTGAGCTTGACGCCGTAGCCGGGCATCATGTCCTTGAGCTTGGACTGCCAGCCCTTGAAGTTCTTCGGGAAGGACTTCTGGAGCAGCTCGATCATGATCGGCACGGCGGTGGACGCGCCCGGGGATGCGCCAAGCAGGGCGCCGACGGTGCCGTCGCGTCCGGCGATGACCTCGGTGCCGAACTGCAGCACGCCGCCCTTCTTCGGGTCCTTCTTGATGATCTGGACCCGCTGGCCGGCGGTGATGAGCTCCCAGTCGCCGTCCTTGGCCTCGGGGTAGTACTCCCGCAGGGCCTCGACCTTGTCGCCGTGACGCTTGGCGACTTCCTTGATCAGGTAGGCGGTGAGGTCCATGTTGTCCTTGGCCACGGCCAGCATCGGGATGATGTTGGAGGGGCGGATGGACAGCGGCAGGTCCAGGTAGGAGCCGCTCTTGAGGAAGTTCGTGGAGAAGCCGGCGTACGGGCCGAACAGCAGGGAGCGCTTGCCGTTGACGTAGCGGGTGTCCAGGTGCGGCACGGACATGGGCGGGGCGCCGACAGACGCCTGGCCGTAGACCTTCGCGCTGTGCCGGGCAGCGATGCCCTCGTCGGTGCAGCGGAAGAACTGGCCGGAGACCGGGAAACCGCCAAACCCCTTGCCTTCCGGGATGCCGGAGGCCTGCAGCAGGTGCAGGGCCCCGCCGCCGGCTCCGACAAACACGAACTTCGCGTGGATGGAGCCGTGCTCGCCGCTCCTGGCGTGCTTCAGCGACAGGTCCCAGCCGCCGCCGGACGCGCGCTTGATGTCGCTGACGTTGTGGCCGTAGTTGATCTCCACGCCGTTGTTGCCCAGGTAGGTGGTCAGCTCGCGGGTCAGGGCGCCGAAGTCGACGTCGGTGCCCTCGGCGGCGCGGGTTGCCGCGACGCGCTGCTTGGGGTCGCGGCCCTTGACGATCAGCGGGGCCCACTTGGCGATCTGCGCGTGGTCCTCGGAATACTCCATCGAACGGAACAGCGGGTTCGGCTTGAGTGCCTCGTAGCGGGTGCGGAGGAACTTGGTGTGGTCCTCGCCGATCACGAAGCTCATGTGCGGAACGGTGTTGATGAAGCCCTTGGGGGAGCCGATCAGCGAGTTCGAGACGAGGTGGGACCAGAACTGGCGGGACAACTGGAACTGCTCGTTGATGTTCAGGGCCTTGCCGGGGTCCACCGAGCCGTCTTTGGCTGCGGGGGAGTAATTAAGCTCACACAGGGCAGCGTGTCCGGTGCCGGCGTTGTTCCACGGGTCGGAGCTTTCCAGTCCGGGCTCGTCCAGACGCTCAAAGAGCGAGATGGTCCAGTTCGGCTCAAGCTGCTTTATGAAGGCGCCGAGCGTGGCGCTCATGATGCCGCCGCCAATCAGGACGACGTCGGCGTGTTGGGTCTTGGAAATGAAAGTCACAATCAGTCTCCGATAGCAGCGGCTCTGGCTGTCACAGAATATCCCGCACCGCCCACTAACTGAAATTGGCCCCGGGCGTCAAGGCCTTAGCTCGACCTTTGTGAAAACTTCGTTCAGCACCGGCGACGCCGGGTACTTCAGCACCCGGTCCGAGAGCGCCAGGGCCGAGATCGGGAAGGCAATGGGAACCGCGGGCACCGTGGCCGCGATCTGCCCGTTGATGGTCTGGTACTCCTCGGTGCGGTCCTTGCCGTCCGGCAGGCCCCGGGCCCGGGCGATCTTGGAGAAGACCTGGGGATCCTGGTAACCGAATTCGCCGGTGTTCTCGCCGAAGAGCGGGCCCACGAAATTGTCGGGGTCCGAATACGAGCCGTTCCAGCCCAGCAGGTGCAGGGCGTGGTCGCCCGGGGACGTGACCTTCTGCAGGTAGCCGTCAGCCCAGTCCACCGGTACGGGCTTGACGTTGAGCCCGACGGCGGTCAGTTGCCGGCTGATCTCGGCGTACACCTTTTCCGGCGTCGGCAGGTAGGGCCGGGTGACGTTGAGCGGATAGTAGAACTTCAGCTCCTCGCCCTTGTAGCCGGCCTCGGCCAGGAGTTCCTTGGCCTTGCCCGGGTTGTAGCCGAGCGCCGCGGCATTGTTGTTGAAGCCGCTGAGCTTGGGCGGAACAAACTGGGATGCCTGGGCCGTGTTGTCGATGAAGAACCGGCGGATCAGAGTGTCCTTGTCAAGCGCCATTTCGATCGCCTGGCGGACCTTGAGGTTCTGCAGGATGGGGACCTGCTGGTTCATGCCCAGGTACATCACGGAGAACGGGTCCCGCTGGATGATCTGCTTTCCGCTCTTGACCAGTTGGTCAAAGTTTCCCACGGTGACGGCGTCGTAGGCGTCGATCTTGCCGTCAAGGAGCGCCTGCATCCGGGTCTGCGGGTGATCGTAGGTCACGAACTTGATGGTGCCGATCTGCCCTTTGTCACCCCAGTAGTCCTTGTTGCTGGCCAGGGAGACGCTGCCCGAGTCCCAGGAGCCGAAAACGTACGGCCCTGTGCCTACCGGGTGGAGGCCGTAGGCGGATACCGGCTGCCCGCCCCGGCGCTGGTTCAGGACGTCAGCGTTCTCCGCGGCGAGGGCCTTGGGCGAAGAGATCGCGAAGGCCGGCAGGGTGAGGGCCTGGAGAAAACCCGTGAAGGGCTGGGTGAGGCCGATCCGCACATTGTCCGGCGCGACGGCGGTGCAGTTCTTGTATATGGACAGCGACGCCTGGTCCGCATGGGCCTTGAAGACGCCCTTGAAGGTGGTACCGGTGGCCTGTTCGCGGAGGGCCGGTGAGAAGTTGAACCAGCGGTTGAAGTTGGTGCAGACCGCGGCGGCATCGAACGGTGTCCCGTCCTGGAATTTAACGTTCCCGCGCAGCTTGAACTCGTAGGTCCGGCCTTCATCGCTCTGGGACCATTCGGTGGCCAGCAGCGGCGTGGGCTGGCCGGTGGTCTGGTCTACGCCCACGAGGCCTTCCAGTACCTGCCGGGTGACGCGGTATGACTCGACGTCGGAGACCAGGGCAGGATCGAGCCCGAGCGGCTCCGAGCCGGTGCCGAAGGTGAAAAGCGCGGTAGGTGCCGCGCTGGCGGTGGCAGAGGCGGTGGGGGAGCTGGGTGCCGGGCCGAGGCTGCCCGTGCAGGACGCGAGCGGCAGGACAAGGAGGGCGGCCCCGATGCTGGCGGCAATCCGCCGCACTGTCCTGCTGGGCACTGTACTGCTGGGCACTCGAGAATCACCTCTGGGAACTGGATGGTCCGCCGGCTGCGGACCAGCCCCAGTCTAGTTGACGGCCGGGTCCGCCAGCTCTTGTGGCACACCGCCGCAAGGCGCACGGCAGCGCAAAAAGCGGAGGCCCGCACCTGGTGGTGCGGGCCTCCGCTTCTCCTAGTGGTCCAGGGAGTCAGGCTGGAGCCGGGCAGGAGTGCAAATGGGCTGACTACTTGGGCATCAGGACTGAGTCGACCATGTAGACAGTGGCGTTGGCGGTCTGGACGCCGCCGCAGACAACGTTGGCGCCGTCAACCTTGAGGGCATCCTTGGTGCCGGTGACCGTCACCGAACCGCCTTCAACCGTCTTGTGGGTGCCGACGATCTGGTCCGGGGTGATCTTGCCGGGGACAACGTGGTAGGTCAGGATCTTGCTCAGCGTGGCGTCGTCCGTCTTCAGGGCCTCGACCGTGGCCGGATCGATCTTCTTGAAGGCGTCATCCGTCGGGGCGAAGACGGTGAATTCGCTGCCGTTGAGCGTGTCCACCAGGTTGACCTTGGGGTTGAGCTTGCCGGACACGGCGGCGGTCAGGGTGGTGAGGATCGGGTTGTTGGACGCCGCGGTGGCTACCGGGTCAAGCGCCATGCCGGAGACGGAGCCGGCACCGCTGGGAACCTGGGCGGCGTAGGCGGCGCAGCCGGAGCCGACGAGGTTGGCGGCCGGATCCATGGCCGCGGCGGAGGCGCTCGTGGAGGGGGAGGCCATGCTGGATTCCGCCGGTGCGGAGGACGGGGCCGAGGAGGCGGGGGCCGACGAGGCGCTGGTTCCGCCACAGGCAGTGAGGCTGAGCATGGCGGCAGCTGCGATACCTGCAACGGCGAACGTGGTGCGCTTGATGTTCTGCATTTCGGTTTCTCCTTTGTTGTGCCGATGTTTGCCGGCGGCGAATTTTTGCCGCTGCGGCCCTTTCCCGACTGTTGGGCACCGACCCTTGGTTGGTGTCTCAATGGGTATTCGGCTGCTCGGAGGAAACGGATGGGTGCGGATGTGAAATTCTTTTTCGCGGCGTCAAAACTCCTGAAAAATCCCGGAACCGCGCCGGAAACCACAAGAACCCCGGTCCGAAGACCGGGGTTCTCTCTGTGCGCAAGGGGGGACTTGAACCCCCACGCCCGAAGGCACAGGAACCTAAATCCTGCGTGTCTGCCAATTTCACCACTCGCGCGCGGCGCCGTCGTCGTCCCGGGAAAGAACCCCGGCGGCGGACGCCAGGCTCCATTGTACCTATTGCCGGTTTGCTGGTTGCAACGGCTGCCGCGGGCGGACGGACCGGAGACCGGGGACTAGGCGTCGAGTTTCAGGTCCCGGCGAAGTTTGGCGACATGCCCGGTGGCCCGGACGTTGTACTGTGCGACGGCAACCCGGCCGTCGGCGTCGACGACGATGGTCGAGCGGATCAGGCCCTGGTAGGTCTTGCCGTAGTTTTTCTTTTCGCCCCAGGCCGCGTAGGCCTCGGCGACGGAGTGGTCCTCGTCGGAGAGCAGCGGGAAGTTCAGCCCTTCGGCGGCCGCGAACGCGGCAAGCTTCCCGACACGGTCGGGGGAGATGCCCACGACGTCATAACCTGCGGCCTGAAGCGCGCCGAGGGAATCCCGGAAATCGCAGGCCTCCTTGGTGCATCCCGGCGTGGCGGCTGCCGGGTAGAAGTAGAGCACGGTCTTCCGGCCCCGGAAATCACGCAGGCTGACGTCCTGTCCTTCGGCGTTCTTGAGGGTGAAATCCGGTGCTGTGGCACCGGCGGTGAGTCGCTCGGACACGGGTGTCTCCTTGGTGAGGTTGGTCATGAAGCGGGGTGATAATCCAGCGTAGTGACGCGATCGGCGCCGGACGAATCCGCTGCTCGCTATACTCTTGGGTATGCCTGATATGGATCGCTGGCCCACGGGCCGCCTATTGTCCACGGCAGCACGTCTTGTAGAACACTCCTGGAACGAAAAATTGGGGGCCATTGGCCTGACCCATGCCGGGGTGATCGCCATGGAGGTGCTCTCGGCGAATGGGCCGATGACGCAAGCCCAATTGGCCCAGCTCGTCCGGGTCCAGGCCCAGACGATGGGCAAGACACTGAGCCGGCTGGAAGCGCACGGCCACATTTCGCGGCACCGCAGCACCTCCGACCGGCGCAGCCATGTGGTGTCGCTGACTGACCAGGGGCGCGAGGCGGTTGCCGCGGCCGCCGACATGGAACGTTCCGTGCTCGCCGCCACGCCCATTGACCCCGACGTGCTGCGGCAGGAGCTCCAGGCCGTGGTCAGGGTGCTGGCAACCAAGTCTTCCTCGCCGGAGGCCAATGCCATCGTCACGGCTGCCGAGCCGGGCGCCATTGCCGGGGCCACCCCGCTGAATTAGCCACGCTGCTGAGGGGGAACGGGAACGGGACGGCAGGGTTTCCCGCCGTCCCAATCAGTTCCGTTCTCGAGGCCTTCAGTGGTGACCGGTCACCAGGTGTTCCTGTGGTGGTTGTGTTTCTTATTGTCGTGCCGGTTTCCGTGATGGTCCCAGAACCCGTCCTTGTCATGCCGGCAGCCGTCCCGGCCCGTCCATGAGCCGCGGTGGTCGTTGTCGTCACGCCAGTTGCCATGATCGTCGCGCCAACCCCATCCGTCGTCCTTGTCATGCCACCGGTTCTCCCCGTCCCACCAGCCATTGCGCGTGTCGTGCCGGTTGTTGTCCCGCATGTGGTGCCGGTTCACAAATGAGGACTGACTCCAGGAGCTGGCGGAGGCGGTCGAAGTGGTAACGGCGGCGCTGGCAGGCACGGCGCTGGCGCCCAGGCCCAGTGCGGCGGTCACCGCGGTTGTTCCAATGATGCGAATAGCCTTGTTCATGAAACTTGGTCCTTACGGAGATCGATTTCCCTGGCCCCGGGGGCGGGCCGTGCAGGCATGCTGCCGGGGGCCCATGATTTCCGTGTCTGCTGACGCGATCCTCAGTGTGGGCACCGGGAGATCTGAATATCATTTTTGGTGGTCGCGTCGGGCCCTCTGGCCGGCGTTGTTGTCGGTCCGGGTCTGCAGGACCGGTCGCTCCAGAACTGTTGCCCGGAGCACCTTTCCAGTCAACGCCCCAGCATTGACTCTCAAAAGGGACTAAAGACCCTGTTTCTGCCGCAATCGGACGGATCGTTTCAGGAGCCAGGAAGCTGGCGGTCGGAGCAGCCCCGGCACGTTGGCCGCTGCCTGGGCTGACGCTGCCTACGCCGTTACAGCCTGGTTCGCCAGGGTGGCGACGATGGCTGACATTTTGAGGCCGGTGAGCACCGCCGTGAGCAAGACGACGCTGATCGTGACCCACACCGGGGCGAGCCCACGACGCGGGGCGACCTCGTGGACGATCACGGAGCGGCCAATCACGTAGACCTCCCTGCTGAGGAACACCCACGCCCAGTGGAACGGCCGGACAACGCCGTCCTTGCGCAGCCGGTCCCAGTCCAGGTACGCCAGGAGGGCGGACACACCGTAGGCCACGAAACTGATTGCTATGAAGAGGAAGTAAGGCGCCGTGAAAATCGACGCCGGATCAATTGTCTGGATCTGCCGCGGGCCCACGGTGCGCAGCCGGAGCACAGGGTTCCAGAACATCAGCAGGATGAGCGGCACGAGCGGCAGGGCCACAATTGTCCAGATGTACGCGTTGTAGACCGGTGTCCGGTCGCTGATGCGCCTGCGCTGCGCCACCGGGTGGCGGGGCGGCGTCGCCTGGAACTGGGGTGCGTTGAACTGGCCGGTCCAGGCCGAACCGTTCCACCACTGAAGCCGGCCCGAGCCCGCCGGGTCCGGATACCAGCCAGGGCCAGGGGCGGAGGCGTTGGGCGGGACGGTCATGGCTGTTCATCCTTTGCGGGGCGTGGCGCGCGTTGGTTTCTTCTGTTCCGTGACAGAGCGTACAGGGGGATGGGCAACTCCATGATTCCCCCATTGGTCGCAGTGGTGCACTGGATGGAGTCTAACCGCGGCCCGTGCCGGCGGGAAGGCCGGCCGACGGCGCAGACCCGTCCGCTGGAACCCTTGGGCCAGCCTGCCGCCCAGGCGCAAAAGGGCAGTCCGGAAGTATCGACGCGCCAGCCGATCGGGAGGACGATTAATAGGCAATCACCACGAAGGAGGTCAGTGATGTGCTATTCGTACAACAGGGATTCCTGGCGGGAAACCAGGAAGGATGCCGCAAAGGAATCTGAGGATCGCCCGGAGACGCGGTCGCAGGCGCCGGAATTCAGGTTCTGGGCCTTCCCCCGCCGCAGCAAGGAGTTCACGGTCGAAGAACCGGAGAAGGTGCGCGACCGTTCCCGCGAGAAGGTCTGATAAATCGATGTGCATGAGGCGGCCGCTGAACCACACAGATCACTGTGACGGTTCGGCGGCCGTTTCATGGCCGGGCGGGCCGGCGGAGGCCAATGGCCGCGGAGACGCCTATGAGCAGGCCGCTGAGCGCCAGCAGGAATCCGCCGGCGAGACTGCCTTGCCCGTCCGGTCCGGGACCGACCCTGCCGGCCGCCGCTGCGGAAGGATTCGCCGTTGCGGACTCCGGGCCCTGGCCAGCGTCCGGCGACTGAGGGGCGGACGTTCCCGCCGTGGCCGGGACCGGAACGGAACCCGCCGCCGGTGGGGTGGGGGCTCCCTGGCTGACGGAGGGGGCGGGGCCCGGCGTCGGCGGAGCCGCGTCCTGTCCGGGGACAAGGCTTTGAGACGGCGACTGAGACGGCGACTGTGACGGTGGTTGGGGCGGCGCAGGGTCCGACGGCGGCGCTGTGCTGCCCGGGGGAGTCACACTGGGCGCCGGGGAAGCGGACGGTGGGCCCGGCGTCGGCGAGGCGGGGCAGATCTTTACGGGAAGAAGGCCGGCAGGCTTGCAGGGCGCGGCCGTGGCTGGCAGCGCAAGGACCAACGGCGAGACCGCGAGCAGCAGGGCCACGGCGGATGCGTACGAGGCCTTCCGGGTGGAGTTCATCCTCACCATCGTAGGGTTTCACCGCCGGCAGCCAGGGAATCCCGGCCTTTGCGTGTCTCCTTAGCTTGGGCAAGGTATTCGCTCGGCAACCACTGGGCAGCGACAGTGAACCCCGCTCCCGCCAAAGACCCCAAGCATCCGGAGATCTGACTCATGCCGAACATTGAGGGCCGCAAGCGAATGGAGCCGCGGATGACTCGCGGCTCCTGGACCGGCTCCGGCCGCACAGCTGACCTGGCATTCACCGCGGCAAGGATCTCCAGCGGCGGCCCTGGAGGGCCAGCACAATGGTCCAGGCGATCGGAACCAACGGGGAGGCGGACTCACCCAGGAATGCGAGGACCGCATAGACGATCCAGAGCCCACCGGCGATGACGGAGAGGACGACAAGCGCCTTGCGGGTCACCACGAAGGCGGGCATGTCGACACCTTCGGCTCGCAGGGCACGGGTTTCAGCGGCTGCTCCCCGGATCAGGGGGACGAAGACCGCGGCCAGGGCGGCAGCGAACACCACGGACCGCCACGGCTCGGGTATGCCCACTGCGCTCAGGACGCCTTGCAGGACACCGCTCAAGAGGAAGAGCCACAGCAACCCCCCAGACGACCAGCCGGCGGCGCTTCGGCGGCATTCCCTCCAGTGAGTCGGACGGCCACGATTGCCACTCGTACGTTCTACCGCCATCACCGCTTCCCGAGGTCATGGCGACAGACTACGCGTACCCGTCCCGGCCGTAGTCGATGTCCTGGCACAGCCACGCCTCGCGACGCGATAGGGATCGAGGGCAGCATTCAGGGCCGGCATCAGTAGTCCCTCCACCATACGAGTCCCTCCACCACATGTTGGGCTGGGTCCGATGCGCCGAGTTGAGTCCGTACCAGGCTCGTTAGCCTCACTGGCCCGTGACTTTGATTCCGGCGACCGCCCCGGTCCAGGCGCCGGTCGGGTCCGGCCGGGTCAACTGGGCACTGACGTAGCCCTTCTGCAGTTGGACGACCTGCGATTGGGTTCGCGAGCAATCGACCTCGAACACCGTGTGCTCTGTTCCGCCCAGCGAGTTCTGGGAGAGGAAGATCTGGGCATGGGGGATGCCCACGCAGGCCGCGGTGACTGTGTGCGGACCGGCGACCGTCACCGTTGCGGCTTTGGTGAAGCCAACCCCTGGCCCGTCCGCCGGACCGGCGTCGGAGAGGAGCACGGACCCTGGCGCCTCGGCCAGACGCTTGTGCAGCTCGGCGTAATTGCTCGCTTCCACGCCCAGCACCCCCGGATCTTTGGTCGGGGCGGCGGGCGCCGGCCGGCGGCTTTGCCCGGCCGCCGTCGGCCGCGGATCGCCCTCGTCCTCGTAGGCGCAGGAGGCCAAACTACCGGCGAGCAGCAGGCCAACAACGTATGCCGCAGCGCAGCGGACTGTTTTCGTTCCCCCAGGACCAGACATGGGCCGAGTCTACGGTCAGTGCCCTAAATGGCAAGTCATCCGGGCCCGGCCGGTCGGGAGGACTTAGCCAACCTCATTACGAGTCTGGTCTGCGGCACCAGCCCGGATCCGGCCCGCTACGACGGCGTCGTCGCCGGCCTTTCGCCAACAAAAAAGAAACCCCGCCTCGCAGGCCGCTAAGCCTGCGAGACGGGGTTTCTCGCTTGTGCACCCCCCGGGACTCGAACCCGGAACCCATTGATTAAGAGTCAATTGCTCTGCCAGTTGAGCTAGAGGTGCATCTGTTGTTTTCGTTCACCGGGGCTTTTTATTTCCCGCGTTGTTCTCCGCAACGACATGAAACTCTACACGAGATTGGCTGTCGTGTGAAATCGAGGGGCGCGGGATGGTCCGGGTCAGCCGGGGAGGTTCAAAATCAGCGCGAAATCAGGGTTTTGCCCGTTGCTGAGGAGCCACAGGCGCCCGTCAGGAGCGAGTGAAACGTTGCGCACCCGGCCATACTTTCCTGTGAAATAGCTCACAGGATCTCCGGCGAATTCGCCGTTGAGGGGAACGACCCAGAGCCTTTGGCCGCGCAGGGCGCCCACGTAGGCGGTGCTGCCGACAATTTCGAGTCCGCTGGGGGAAGACTCCGCCGTCGACGGCCACACCACCTTGGCGTCCAGGAAGCCGGGGCGGTGCGGGGCGCCCGTCACCTCGGGCCAGCCGTAGTTGCCGCCCGGCATGATCAGGTTGAGCTCGTCGTTGACGTCCGGGCCGAATTCGCTGGCCCAGAGCCGGCCCGCGCTGTCCCAGGCCAGTCCCTGGACGTTCCTGTGGCCAAAGCTGTAGACCGGGTTATCGCCAAACGGGTTTCCTGGTGCCGGCCTGCCATCCGGAGTGAGGCGGAGGATCTTCCCGCCCAGCGCCGCGCGGTCCTGCGGCTGCTCCCGGCGCTGCGAATCGCCCGTCCCCACATACAGGAAACCGTCGGGCCCAAAGCGGATCCGGCCGCCGTTGTGCGTGCCGGCCTTGGAAATGCCGGTGAAAACCGGTTCCAAGGCGCCGAGCTCCAGCCTGCCGCCACGTTCCTCCAGCCGCATGCGGGCGATTCTGTTGTCCGTCGCCGCGGTGAAGTAGGCGTAGAGGTAACGGTCCGACGCGAAGTTGGGGGAAAGGGCAAGGCCCAGGAGGCCGCCTTCGCCGCCGGGCACGACGCCGGGCACTTTGCCGACCGTACCGAGCTGTCCGTCCTTGATGGTCCTGAGCAGTGCTGTGTCGCGCTCGGAGATGACCGCGGTGCCGTCGGGTAGATGGACCGTGGACCACGGCAGTTGCAGCCCATTAACCCGGCCCGCAACCGTGGGCTCACCCGCTGCCCCGGCCGTACCCGCTGCGCCGGTGGCAGTGCGGTCTCCCGGCTGAACCACGGGCGAAGTTGAGCCGCCGGTGCAGGCGCTCAAGAAAAACAGGACAACTACAAGCGCCACGGCCCGGGCCGCTGCCCTGCCAGCGAAGCGCCTGCCGGTAAAAAACGTGAGTATCAACGGACGCGTTGAGAGGGGATGGGTCGGCCGCCCGGACCGCCGGCTACTGCCGTGTCCGGCGCGGCGGCCGAAACCCGGCTGCTTCGGCGTGGGCCGGGGAGGCAAACCACACCTCAGCCCGGGTTTCTTCATACGCCGGGCTGGTCTCATCGTGGTAGATCATCGACGAGGCATTGCCCTTGACTGTGAAACCCTCAGGGCCGCTTCCGTCAGCCGCCGGAGCCGCTGAGCCCTCGCCGTAGGGCTGCTCGGTGGCCAAATGGCCGGTGGGCTCGGCCGTTTGGCTGGCGGAGGCCTCGGCCCCTGCCGGCGAGGCCTCCATCTGCGTCGTTTCCGTGTCAGCGGGACCTGCGGGCTGTGTCCCGGCGTCGGGCACTCCGGGCATCGCCGTGCCGGTGACGGTACCAGCGCCAGTGCTGGTTGAAGTGGCCGTGCCGGTAACGGTGTCCTCGTCGTCGGCCGGTTCCGCGGCTGCCGATTCCGCCCCGGGCAGAGTCGGCGCGTGGGGCTCAGTGTATTCGGGGTGGTGGACGGGCAGGCCCGCCGCCCCAGTCTCCGCAGCAGCGCCAAGCTCGGCGGCCGTCACAGCGTGCGCACCGCGGGCCGGCTCAGCGTGGGCCGCGGCGGTGTGTGTCTCCGCCGGCGGGGCGGTCTCGGACCACTGGGTCTCCCACTCGGCATTGCCCGGGGCGCCCGTTGCTTCCGGGGCGGCCTCGGCGCCCGGCTCGATGATCGGGGCCGCGGTGGCCGCTGCGGGCTCGGTCGCCTCGGGGGCAGCCGTGGCCTCCCGGGCCGCTGCGTCCGGCTCAGGCGCAGGCGCTGCCTCGGGCGCGGCCATCGCGGCACCGGCGGCACCCGCCGTCGGACCCGCGGCCCCGGCCGCTGCCGGGCCAACCGGACTGGCCGCCGCCGTCGAACTGGCCGCCGAACCGCTCGCCGCGCCAGACACCGGCGTCGAACCGGCTGGGCTGCCAGAAGAAATGCCGGAAGAGGTGCCGGTGCTGGTGCCTGCGGCGGATGAGGAATCTGCGCCCGGGCGGCTCTTGTTGCGGTTCAGCAGCCGCCAGACCACAGCGACCACCACGATGATGACAACGAGCCAGACGATCCAGTCCATAGCAGAGCCTTTCAGTCCGTATTCAGCCCATGAGGCATGGTTGCCGATGCTTGACGTTACGTCCGGGCAAAGCCGGCTGTCCACCCTCCCGGCGGCCAAATGCCGGGCATTCCTGGAGCGGATCCCCGGCCCGGTGAGCAACCCGGAACCGGAATCAAACCCGGCCCGGCGTGTAGCCTCGCCTCATGGATTTCAAGCGACTGCAGATACTGCGTGAACTCGCCGGCCGCGGGACCGTAGGCGCCACGGCCGAGGCCATGAAGGTCACGCCATCTGCAGTGTCGCAGCAACTGAAGACCCTGCAGGAGGAACTGGGCGTCGTCCTGGTGGAGAAGTCCGGCAGGGGAGTGCGCCTTACCGAGGCAGGGCTGGCCATGGCCGGCGCCGCCGCGGACGTGTCGACGGCCATGGCGCGGGCGGAAGCAACCATCGACACGTACCGGCGCGGCTGGCAGACGCGGGTGGTGGCAGCCTTCTTTCCCAGCGCCGCGGAGATGTTCCTGCCGGGCATGCTGCACCGGGTCAAGGCCGTCGAGGGGCTGCGGTTCGAGGCGCATTTCGAGGACCCGGGCGTTGCCGGTTTTGCCGGGCTGACTGCGGACTACGACATCGTCCTGGCGCACAGTGTCGACGGTCCGGAAGTCTTCGGCGGCCAGGGCCTGACGGTGGTGCCGCTGCTGGACGAACCCCTGGACGTGGCCTTGCCGGCCGGGCACGCTCTGGCCGGCAAAGCCACACTGTGCGCCGAGGACGTCGTCGGCTTTCCGTGGATGGGAGTCCCGGAGGGTTTTCCCTTCGACACCGTGCTGCGCCAGATCGAGGTGCGGGCCGACTCGCAGGCGGTCCGGGCCCAGCAGTTCCCGGATCTGCGGGTCCTGGAAGCCCTGGTCAGTGCCGGGCACGGGCTGAGCCTGCTGCCGCGGTACACGGCGGTCAGCAACCAGGGCCGGGGGTTCGTCCTGCGCCCGCTCGAGGGCGTGAAGGCCAGCCGGAGCATCGTGGCGCTGGCCCGTCCGGACGTCGCGGCCCGGACCACCATCCAGCAGGTCCTGGCGATGCTCAAGGCCGAGGCCCAAGGTGTCGCCGAGGCCCCGGAACTGCGTGACGCGGCTCACCGGGCCTAGGTCAAATCGGGTCCCGGTTTCATGATGTGAGACGAGAGTCCACTATTTGATCGAAATATTCCCGGTTTTCCGCTTAACGCTCCGTTCTTGGGTCGTTGGCGCCTGTAGCAGAGCCCTAGACTTTGAGCCATGAGTCAGGACACCCACACAGCAGCAGACACCAAGCCGGACATCAAGCCCCGCAGCCGGGTCGTTACCGATGGAATCCACGCCGCCCCCGCGCGCGGCATGTTCCGGGCGGTCGGCATGGGCGACGACGACTTCGCCAAGCCGCAGATCGGCGTGGCGAGCTCGTGGAACGAGATCACCCCCTGCAACCTTTCGTTGAACCGGCTCGCCCAGGGCGCCAAGGAAGGCGTCCACGCCGGCGGCGGGTTCCCCATGCAGTTCGGCACCATCTCCGTCTCGGACGGCATCTCCATGGGCCACGAGGGCATGCACTTCTCCCTGGTGTCCCGCGAAGTCATCGCCGACTCCGTCGAGACGGTCATGCAGGCCGAGCGGATCGACGGCTCTGTGCTCCTGGCCGGCTGCGACAAGTCGCTGCCGGGCATGCTGATGGCCGCGGCCCGCCTGGACCTGGCCGCCGTGTTCCTCTACGCCGGCTCCATCATGCCCGGCTGGGTCAAGCTCGAGGACGGCTCCGAAAAGGAAGTCACCCTCATCGACGCGTTCGAGGCCGTCGGCGCGTGCGCCGCCGGCAAGATGAGCCGCGAGGACCTGGACCGCATCGAAAAGGCCATCTGCCCGGGCGAGGGCGCCTGCGGCGGCATGTACACCGCCAACACCATGGCCTGCATCGGCGAGGCCCTGGGCATGTCCCTGCCCGGCTCCGCCGCACCGCCCTCCGCGGACCGCCGCCGCGACGCCTTTGCGCACAAGTCCGGCGAAGCCGTGGTCAACCTCCTGCGCCTGGGCATCACCGCCCGCGACATCATGACGCGCAAGGCGTTCGAGAACGCCATCGCCGTCACGATGGCCTTTGGCGGTTCCACCAACGCCGTGCTGCACCTGCTCGCGATCGCCCGCGAAGCCGAGGTGGAGCTGACGCTGGAGGACTTCAACCGGATTGGCGACAAGATCCCGCACCTGGGCGACCTCAAGCCCTTCGGCCGCTACGTCATGACCGACGTCGACAAGATCGGCGGCGTGCCGGTGATCATGAAGGCACTGCTCGACGCCGGCCTGCTGCACGGTGACTGCCTCACCGTCACCGGCAAGACCGTGGCCGAGAACCTCGCCGCGATCAACCCGCCGGACCTGGACGGCAAGATCCTGCGCGCACTGGACAACCCGATCCACAAGACCGGCGGCATCACCATCCTGCACGGCTCGATGGCCCCGGAAGGCGCCGTCGTCAAGAGCGCCGGCTTCGACGCCGACGTCTTCGAGGGCACGGCCCGCGTGTTCGAACGCGAACAGGGCGCGCTCGATGCCCTGGACAAGGGTGAGATCCACAAGGGCGACGTCGTCGTGATCCGCTACGAAGGCCCCAAGGGCGGCCCCGGCATGCGCGAGATGCTCGCCATCACCGGCGCCATCAAGGGCGCGGGCCTGGGCAAGGACGTCCTGCTGCTGACCGACGGACGGTTCTCCGGCGGAACCACCGGCCTGTGCATCGGCCACGTCGCGCCGGAAGCCGTCGACGGCGGCCCCATCGCGTTCGTCAAGGACGGTGACCGGATCCGCGTGGACATCGCGGCGCGCACCTTCGACCTCCTGGTCGACGCCGCCGAGCTCGAGGCCCGCAAGGTCGGCTGGGAGCCGCTCCCGGCCAAGTTCACGAAGGGCGTGCTCGCCAAGTACGCCAAGCTCGTCCACAGCGCCTCCACGGGCGCGTATTGCGGCTGATCCTCCGGGCCTGGGTGACCAGGCTTAATAAGGGAAGCTCCGAGGGGCCCCGAACGCACGGCGTCCGCGCCGGGTGTTCGGGGTAGGAGATTCCCGCCTGCCGCCAATGTGGGCGGCTCGCCGTTCGGTGGCGGGGGCAAGGGGAGACCGGGAGGACCAGCTAGTGGACACCGTTGTCCAAATAGTGAGACACGGGCCGGGCTCGTTGACACCCGTCTCACTCAGAGGGAAAACTGAACGCATGATCGAGATCGTTACAGCCGGAGTCACTGAATTTGAGTGCACTGCAGTCGAGAGCCCTGCAGGTGTTTCCGTCGTACTTACCAAGCGCGTGGCTCATTAGCCTTCACTGGTAACGAACCGTCACGCGCAACCCCTCGAAGAGCCCGCCGGCTGAGGGGTTTTTTTATTTCCCGCAGCACCAGCCGCACCACCAGAACAAAAACAGTAGTTCCACGATCACCGAAGATCCACAAAGGAAGAGTCCGATGAGCAAAGGATCGCCGATCAGCCCCTCGCTGATGGCCACCAAGTCCACTGGAGCCCACAAGGCTCCGGAACGCGTCGAACGTCCGGCTGACGCCGGCGTCGACTCTGCTGCCGTCTCTCCTGTCCTCGGACCGAACAACGTCGTACCCCCGACGGTCATGACCGGTTCGCAAGCAATTGTCCGCTCGCTCGAAGAACTCGGCGTCCAGGACATTTTCGGTTTGCCCGGTGGCGCGATCCTGCCCACCTACGACCCCTTGATGGCCTCCAAAATGAACCACGTTCTGGTCCGTCACGAACAGGGAGCCGGCCACGCCGCGCAAGGCTACGCCATGGTTACCGGACGGGTTGGCGTCTGCATCGCCACCTCGGGCCCGGGTGCCACCAACCTCGTTACCGCCATCATGGACGCCCACATGGACTCCGTGCCGATAGTGGCCATTACCGGCCAGGTCTCCAGCGGGGTGATCGGCACCGACGCCTTCCAGGAAGCGGACATCGTCGGGATCACCATGCCGATCACGAAGCACTCCTTCCTGGTCACGGACCCCAACGACATCCCGCACGTGATGGCCGAGGCGTTCCACCTGGCGTCCACCGGACGCCCGGGCCCGGTCCTCGTGGACGTCGCCAAGGACGCCCAGCAGGGCCAGATGACGTTCTCCTGGCCACCCAAGATCGATCTCCCGGGATACCGGCCGGTGGTGCGCGGCCACAGCAAGCAGGTCCGCGAGGCCGCCCGGCTCATTTCCGGTGCCAGCAAGCCCGTGCTCTACGTCGGCGGCGGAGTGGTCAAGGCCCACGCCTCGGCCGAGCTGCGCGAACTGGCCGAGCTGACCGGCGCCCCCGTGGTGACCACCCTGATGGCGCGGGGCGTGTTCCCAGACTCCCACCCGCAGCACGTGGGCATGCCGGGCATGCACGGCACGGTTTCCGCCGTGACAGCCCTGCAGCAGTCGGACCTGCTGATCACCCTGGGCGCCCGGTTCGATGACCGCGTGACCGGCATCCTGAAGTCCTTCGCCCCGAACGCCAAGGTCATCCACGCCGACATCGATCCGGCGGAAATCTCCAAGAACCGCACGGCCGACGTCCCGATTGTCGGCTCGGTCAAGGAGATCATCCCGGAGCTGACCGAGGCCCTGCGCCTGCAGTTCGAAGCCTTCGGCACCCCGGACCTGACCACCTGGTGGGCCTTCCTTAACAACCTCAAGGAAACCTACCCGCTCGGCTGGACCGAACCCGAGGACGGCCTCAGCGCCCCGCAGCGCGTCATCGAACGCATCGGCGCCCTGACCGGTCCCGAGGGCGTCTATGTCGCCGGCGTCGGACAGCATCAGATGTGGGCCTCGCAGTTCATCAAGTACGAACGCCCGCACGCCTGGCTCAACTCCGGCGGCGCCGGCACCATGGGCTACGCCGTGCCGGCGGCCATGGGCGCCAAGGTGGGCGAACCGGACCGCGTGGTCTGGGCGATCGACGGCGACGGCTGCTTCCAGATGACCAACCAGGAACTGGCTACCTGCGCGATCAACAAGATCCCCATCAAAGTCGCCATCATCAACAACTCCTCCCTGGGCATGGTCCGGCAGTGGCAGACCCTCTTCTACGAGGGCCGCTACTCCAACACCGACCTGAACACGGGACATGACACGGTCCGCATCCCGGACTTCGTCAAGCTGGCGGACGCCTACGGCTGCGCTGCCTTCCGGTGCGAACGCGACGAGGACATCGACGCCACCATCCAGAAGGCACTGGAGATCAATGACCGCCCGGTGGTCATCGACTTCGTCGTGAGCCCCAACTCGATGGTGTGGCCGATGGTCCCCGCGGGGGTCAGCAACGACCAGATCCAGGTTGCCCGCAACATGACCCCGGAATGGGAAGAGGAGGACTGAACATGACCCGCCACACATTGTCCGTTCTGGTCGAAGACAAGCCCGGTGTGCTGACCCGCGTCGCCAGCCTCTTCGCCCGCCGGGCCTTCAACATCAATTCCCTGGCCGTCGGCCCCACCGAGGTCCCGGGCATGTCCCGGATGACCGTGGTGGTCGACGCCGATGGCGAGCTGATCGAACAGGTCACGAAGCAGCTGAACAAGCTGGTCAACGTGATCAAGATCGTCGAGCTCACCTCCGAATCTTCCGTACAGCGTGACCACATCCTGGTCAAGGTACGTGCGGATGCCGCAACACGCCTGCAGGTCACCCAGGCTGCAGACCTGTTCCGCGCTTCAGTGGTCGACGTCTCCACAGAGTCGGTGGTCATTGAGGCAACGGGCCACCCCGAGAAGCTCACGGCACTCTTGTCAGTGCTGGAGCCTTTCGGCATCCGCGAAATCGTGCAGTCCGGCACCTTGGCCGTTGGGCGGGGATCCCGCTCCATGAGTGACAGGGCCCTCCGCAGCGCGTAACACCGCCGGAGCCGCCCCGTTGTACCGCAGCACCACAGACAATATCTACGAAGAATCCACTCAAAAGGAGACACCCCAGTGACTGAAATGTTTTACGACGACGACGCCGACCTGTCGATCATCCAGGGCCGCACCGTCGCCGTCATCGGTTACGGCTCCCAGGGCCACGCCCACGCCCTCAGCCTCCGCGATTCCGGCGTTGACGTCCGCGTCGGCCTGAAGGAAGGCTCGAAGTCCCGCGCCAAGGCCGAGGCCGAGGGCCTGCGGGTCCTGAACGTTGCCGACGCCGTCGCCGAGGCCGACCTCATCATGGTCCTGACCCCGGACCAGGTCCAGCGCCATGTGTACGCCGAGGACATCGCCCCGAACCTGCAGCCGGGCGACGCCCTGTTCTTCGGCCACGGCTTCAACATCCGCTACGGCTACATCCAGCCCCCGGCCGACGTCGACGTCGCCCTCGTCGCCCCCAAGGGCCCGGGCCACATCGTGCGCCGCGAGTTCGAAGCCGGCCGCGGCGTGCCGGACCTGATCGCCGTCGAGCAGAACCCGTCCGGCAAGGCCAAGGAACTGGCCCTGTCCTACGCCAAGGCGATCGGCGGCACCCGTGCGGGCGTCATCGAGACCACCTTCACCGAAGAGACCGAAACCGACCTCTTCGGCGAGCAGGCTGTCCTCTGCGGCGGCGCCTCGCAGCTGATCCAGTACGGCTTCGAAACCCTCACCGAGGCCGGCTACAAGCCCGAGGTCGCCTACTTCGAGGTGCTGCACGAGCTCAAGCTGATCGTCGACCTCATGGTCGAGGGCGGCATCGCCAAGCAGCGCTGGAGCGTCTCGGACACCGCGGAATACGGCGACTACGTCTCCGGCCCCCGCGTCATCACCCCGCAGGTGAAGGAAAACATGAAGGCTGTCCTCGCGGACATCCAGGACGGCACTTTCGCCAAGCGCTTCATCGACGACCAGGACGCCGGTGCGCCGGAGTTCAAGGCGCTGCGCAAGAAGGGTGAGGACCACCCGATCGAGGCCACCGGCCGCGAACTGCGCAAGCTGTTCTCCTGGATCAAGAACGAAGACGACTACACCGAAGGTTCAGTCGCGCGCTAGGCATTGCCCGGCAGGGGAGCCGGACACCACATCCTGGGGTCCGGCTTCCCTGCTGTCCAGCACCACCCGCACCACCCGATTCACCAAAATCCCCACCAGATACACAAGAGAGCTAAAGAGGTCACCGGTGACAAGCACCAAACCTGTCGTACTCCTCGCTGAGGAACTTTCGCCCGCCACAGTCGAGGCCCTCGGCCCGGACTTTGAAATCCGCCAGACTGACGGCTCCGACCGTTCCCAGCTGCTCTCCGCGATCGCCGACGTCGACGCGATCCTGGTCCGCTCCGCCACCCAGCTGGACGCAGAGGCCATCGCCGCCGCCAAGAACCTCAAGGTCATCGCCCGCGCCGGCGTCGGCCTGGACAACGTGGACATCAAGGCGGCCACCCAGGCCGGGGTCATGGTGGTCAACGCGCCGACCTCCAACATCGTCTCCGCCGCCGAACTGACCGTCGGGCACATCCTGAGCCTCGCCCGCCACATCCCGCAGGCCAGCTCCGCCCTCAAGGACGGGGAGTGGAAGCGCTCCAAGTACACCGGCATCGAGCTCTTCGAGAAGAAGATCGGCATCATCGGCCTGGGCCGGATCGGCGCCCTGGTCGCGGCCCGCCTGAAGGGCTTCGACACCAAGATCCTCGCGTACGACCCCTACATCACCTCCGCCCGGGCCGCCCAGCTCGGCGTGCAGCTGGTGACGCTCGACGAGCTCCTGGCCCAGTCGGACTTCATCACCATCCACATGCCCAAGACCCCGGAAACCGTCGGCATGCTCGGCGCCGAGGCGTTCAAGAAGATGAAGAGCACGGCGTACGTCGTCAACGTCGCCCGCGGCGGCCTGGTGGACGAGGAAGCCCTCTACACCGCGCTGCAGGCCGGTGACATCGCCGGCGCCGGCGTCGACGTCTTCTCCAAGGAACCCAGCACCGACCTGCCGTTCTTCAAACTCGACAACGTCGTGGTGACCCCGCACCTGGGCGCCTCCACCGACGAGGCCCAGGAGAAGGCCGGCGTCTCCGTCGCCAAGTCCGTCCGCCTGGCCCTGGCCGGCGAACTGGTCCCCGACGCCGTCAACGTCGCCGGCGGTGTCATCGCACCGGACGTCCGCCCCGGCATCCCGCTGATGGAAAAGCTGGGCCGCATCTTCACCGCGCTGACCCATGCCTCCCTCACCCAGTTCGACGTCGAGGTGGCCGGCGAGATCTCCTCGCTCGATGTCAAGGTCCTGGAACTCGCGGCGCTCAAGGGCATCTTCGCCGACGTCGTGACCGAGCAGGTCTCCTACGTCAACGCACCCGTCATCGCCGAGCAGCGCGGCATCAACGTCCGCCTCATCACGACGCCGGACACCGAGTCGTACCGCAACGTCCTGACCCTGCGCGGCGCCCTCAGCGACGGCAGCCAGATCTCTGTCGCCGGAACCCTGACGGGCCCGAAGCAGATCCAGAAACTGGTCGGCGTCAACGGCTACGAGGTGGAAATCCCGATCAGCGAACACCTCGTGGTGGTTGCCTACTCGGACCGCCCCGGCGTGATCGGCACGATCGGCCACATCCTGGGCATGAACAACATCAACATCGCCGGCATGCAGGTGGCACGCCAGACGGAAGGTGGCCAGGTGCTGGCCCTGCTGACCATCGACAGCTCCGTTCCCCAGCAGGTCCTTGACGCGATCAAGGCCGGGATCGGCGCTGACATGGTCCGCGAGGTTGACCTCGAGGACTGAAATCCTCCCCGCGTGGCCCCGGCGGCGGCATGACCGCCGCCGGCGGCCACGAGTGGCCGGCCGGTCTGCGTACAATGGCTAGGACCGAATTTCGGGTCTTGGCCGGCAGACCGGCCTTTACTTTTGCACGCCCGGCACGGGACGCCTTCACTTCCTCAGGAAATGAACTGCGGCGTGCGCACGCAATCCAGCTTTCAGGAGCCCAATGAACGCCGTCCAGAGGTTCATCAGAAGCAGAGTGCTTTTGCTGACCGCGTCCATTTTGATCGTGGCCATGTGCCTGTCCGTGCTCGTCCAGGGTCAGTCCCAGGCGGCGCTGAGCAGGACCGTGGACCAAAACTCCCGGGGGCTCTATGACGTCCTGGTGCAGGCCAAGGCGAAGGATAACGGCGGCCTGATGCAGCCGGACATCGCCACCGGCCAGGGCGGCATCAGCTTCGAGCAGCTGGATTCGATCCGCAAGCTCTCCGGCACCTCTGTGGCCGCCCCCATCAGCCTGGTCTCGCGTGTGACGCAGAACCTGGAGTCGCCGCGGCTGGACGCCACCGACTACCTGGGCTTCAACGCGGGCCTCGCGGGCACCTCCGGCGACCCGACCGCCACGGATCCGAGCAAGTGGCCGGCCGCGGAATCGGTACTGAGCGACACGCCAAAGAAATACCGCCTCACGGCCAGCGCCGTCAGCTCCGACGGCCACTCCGACCAGACCCTGTTCAAGACCACGGCCGAGGGCTCCCTCGGCAAGGCGAAGCTGGTCGAGGAACAGGTCGAGGGCGGCAAGAACGTCCGCATCCAGGGCCCGGAGGGCGAGACCGGCATCAAGTTCCCCACCCCGGCCGGCGGCTCCGAGCACAACCTCTTCAACCTCTCCGTTTCCCTGCCGATGGCCCCGCAGGTGACCGAGTCCGTCGTCGCCGTCGACCCCGTCTCCGAACGGGCGCTGCTCGGCACGGCCGGTGACTTCCTGTCCCCGCTGGAGAAGGCCCCGCCCGCGGACGCCCGCAACGCCGGCGCGATCGGCCGGCACTTCGAGAGCCTCTTCACCAACGGCATCAGCATGGACGAACTCAAGGAAGGCCCGGACTTCCTCGGCGTCAAGCTCAAGTACTGGGCACCGCTGATGACCCAGTACCAGCAGGCCAAGCGCGACGGCCAGCTCACCGACGATTCCCAGGCCATCCCGCTGATCGTGCGCTCGGGCACCGCCCTGGACCTGAAATACTCGGTCAAAATCGAGGAAATCGACGACTCCGGCAACGTCACCAAGGACGTCGGCACCGTGACCCGCTCGCTGGACAAGGACTACCTGCCGTTCGTTTCCAAGTCCCCGTTCGCCCTCGCCTGGCCGGGGTCCAAGGACCTCTCCCAGCTCATGGGCGACACCGGATCCTTCAGCCAGGGCCTCTACAACCCGGCCACCTGGACCACCAACTTCGCCGCCGCCCCGACATACAAGGACGGCGAAACCGCCGCCAACGGCGCCGTTGACAAGAGCGCCACGCCCGGTGACTGGGTCACCGTGAACCGGCTGCCGGACAAGGCCGCCAACGGCGAGGCCGTCGACCAGACCCAGCGCGAGCCGGTAGACGAGCGCTCCTACCGCCAGAACCTCGAAACCGGCAAGAAGCTGGCCACGCCGCTGGCCATGGTCTACGGCACCTTCGACGCCGCGAACGTCAAGGAAGCTGCCGGCGACGTCAACCGGCTGCCCCTGGGCGGCTATGACCCCGCGCCGTTCACCCTGACCAAAGACGCGTCGGGCAAGGACGTCAACACCGAACTCAAGCCGTCGCTGAGCGCCACGGGCCTGGTCAGCCAGTCCGCCGGAGCCATCACCGACTACTACGGCCTCGCCGCCGCCCGCGGCTACGATGCAAACGCCAACGTGATCGACGCCGTCCGGGTCCGCGCCAAGGTCCCGGGCAGCTGGAAGCAGGCGCAGCCCGAGGTGGAGAAGCTCGCCAACGAGATCCGCGACATGGGCCTGCAGGCCACCGTGGTGGCCGGTTCGGCCCGCGAAGACGCCAGCATCGCCGTTCCCGGCTACTCCAAGGACGACGCCGGCAAGGAATCGCCGCTGGGCACCGTGCAGCAGTCGTGGGTCCGCCAGGACGCCGCGGACGCCGTGTCCGGCTCGCTGACCGCCACGAACCTGACCCTGCTGTTCCTGACCCTCTGCGGTGCTGCCCTCCTGACCGGCGCCTCCACCGTCAGCTACATCCGCAAACGGCGCAGCGAGGCCGGTACCTTGCGCGCCATGGGCTGGACCCAGCGCAAGATCCGTTCCTGGGTGCTGGCCGAATTCGGCGTCGGCGCCGCGCTGCTGGCCGTCGTCGGAATCGTCCTGAGCCTGATCAGCTGGAGCACCGCCACCGCGGTGGTCTCGGCGTCGGTCCTGGTGCTGTACGCCGGTGCCGCGTTCATCGCGGCGCAGCAGCTGCGCCACCGCGACGTCGTGGACCAGGAGCCGCAACACGATGAACGGCTCATCGCGGTCGATTCCCCGCTGACCTTCGCGAACCGGCAGCTGAGCACCAACAAGTTCAACACCATCTCCCTGGCCGTTGCCGTCGGTGTCTTCGCCGCGGCCGTCGGCGGACTCGTCGCCCTGCTGATCGACATTCCGCGGGCCGCCGGCGCCAGCGCCCTCAGCGGGCTGGCCGCGGCCAGCATCGCCCTGCCCAGCATCATCCTGGGCGTGTCCGGTGTTGCCGTCGGGCTGCTGCTGACCATGGTCACCGGCCGCTTCGAGCTGCAGGCCAAGCGCCAGTACCTGGGCACGCTGCGGGCCATGGGCTGGAACCCGGACATGCTGGGCCAGGTCCGCTTCTTTGAAAACGCCATGGTGGGAACCGTCGCGCTGCCGCTGGGTGTTGTGGGCGCCCTCGGCATCGGCCTCCTCCTGGCCCCCTACGCCGCGCTGTGGGCCGCAATTGCCGGTCTCGTAGCTGTACTTTGCTGGATTCCGATTGCAACGAAAGTGGTCCAATGACTAACGAGCTGAACCTTGACCGGGAGGCACACGACCGGATGACCGCCAGCACCCGTCGCGGTGCGCACAAGACCCGCGCCAACACAATCGTGAAGGCCACGGACCACGCCACCCCGCTGGAACTGAGCAACATCACCATCCACTACGGCGGCGGCAAGGGCGGTGCCGAGGCCGTCAACGTCGTGGACGACTTCAACATGACCCTGCACGCCGGCGAAATGCACTGCGTCGCGGGCCGCTCCGGCTCGGGCAAGACCAGCATCCTGACCGTCGGCGCGGGACTGACCCTGCCGACGTCGGGCCGGGTGTTCTGGGAAGGCGACTCGCTCGAGACCATGGGCGACGACGAGATCGCCGACCGCCGCCGGGCCCTGATCGGCTACGTCGACCAGGGCGGTGCGCTGATCGACGGGATGAGCGCGCTCGAGAACGTCCTGCTGCCGGCCGTGCCGGACGGCGAGGTCGAGAAGCGCCGCGACATGGCCAAGGACCTCCTGGACCTCGTGGGCCTGGGCCGGCGCATGCGCCACCGTCCGGCGCAGCTTTCCGGCGGTGAACGCCAGCGCGTCGCGATCGCCCGGGCGCTCATCCTCGGCACCCGCGTCCTGGTGGTCGACGAGCCCACGGCCAGCCTGGACCGGGCCGCGGCCAACCGCATCATCAGCATCCTCAAGGACACCACCTCGGACGGCATTGCCGTGCTGGTGGCTTCACATGACCACGAACTGGTCCGCCAGAGCGATACCCTCACAGAACTGATCTAGATTTAGACCGTGACTTCAACTGACAAGACCCCGTTCTACATCACCACGGCCATCACGTACCCCAACGGGGTGCCGCACATCGGCCATGCGTACGAGTACATCGCCACCGATGCGATGGCCCGGTTCAAGCGCCTGGACGGGTACGACGTCTTCTTCCTGACCGGCACTGACGAGCACGGCATGAAGATCGCCCAGACCGCCGAGAAGGAAGGGCTGGCGCCCAAGGATCTGGTGGACCGGAACGCCGAGATCTACAAGGCGGCGCACGCGGCCCTGGGGGTCTCCTACGACCGTTTCATCCGCACCACGGACGCCGACCACTACGCGGCGTCGCAGGCCATCTGGAAGAAGATGGAAGCCAACGGGGACATCTACCTGTCCAAGTACGAAGGCTGGTACTCGGTCCGCGACGAGGCGTTCTACGTCGAGGACGAGACCGTGGTCAAGGACGACGGGATCCGCTACTCACGCGAATCCGACACCGAGGTCACCTGGACGGCCGAGGAGAGCTACTTCTTCCGGCTCTCCGCCTATCAGGACAAACTGCTGGCGCTCTACGAGGCCCACCCGGAATTCGGTGCCCCGCAGTCCCGGTTCAACGAGGTCATCAGCTTCGTCCGGCGCGGTCTGGAGGACCTGTCCATCAGCCGCACCACGTTCGACTGGGGCGTACCCGTGCCCGGCAACGACAAGCACGTCATGTACGTGTGGGTCGATGCGCTGACCAACTACCTGACCGGCGTCGGCTACCCGGACGTCGACTCGGACTCCTTCAAGAAGTTCTGGCCGGCCGACGTCCACGTGATCGGCAAGGACATCTCCCGCTTCCACGCCATCTACTGGCCGGCGTTCCTCATGAGCGCCGGACTGGAGCTGCCGAAGCGGATCATGATCCACGGCTTCCTGCAGAACAACGGCGTCAAGATGTCCAAGTCGCTGGGCAACGTGGTGGCCCCCGCGGACTTCGTGGCCCAGTACGGCCTGGACCAGGTGCGCTACTTCTTCCTGCGCGAGGTCCCCTTCGGCGCGGACGGCAACTACAACCACGAGGCAATCGTGGGCCGGATGAATTCGGACCTCGCCAACAACTTCGGCAACCTGGCCCAGCGGTCGCTGTCCATGGTGGCCAAGAACTGCGAGGGCCGCGTGCCCGCGCCCGGCGCATTTTCCGCCGAGGACACCGCGATTCTGGCCCAGGCCAACGGACTGCTTGACGGCGCCCGGGCCGCCTTCGAGAAGCAGGAGTTCAGCCGCGCACTGGAGGCCATCTGGGCTGTCCTGGGGGACACCAACGCCTACTTCGCCGAGCAAGCCCCGTGGGTGCTCCGCAAGACCGACGTCGAACGCATGAACACGGTGCTCTACGTGACGCTCGAAGTGCTGCGGATCGTCGCGATCCTGGCCCAGCCGGTCATGCCGGTGGCGACGGCGGCGATCCTGCACACGCTCGGCCAGCCCGAGGGCGGGGCGCGCCAGTTCTCGGCCCTGGGCACACCGATCGCCGCCGGCACGGAACTGCCCGCCCCGGCCCCGGTGTTCCCGAAGTACGAGGAACCCGCCGACGCCTGAGCCTGCACATCCGGACGCTCCCGCAGATCCGGCGATGGTTGCGGTGACGCTCCCGCACTTCCGTTACGGAAGTGCGGGAGCGTTTCGCTTTTTGCCGCAGGAAGTGGGGGAGCGTTTCGTCTTTTCCTACCGAAAGTGAGGGAGCGTCCGTAGGGGTGATCGAATAGTGAGACAACTTGACCAGAATGTGGATCACTTGGCTACGCTGAAAATATGAGCGCATCCACGATTGATCTGGCAGTCATCCCGGGCGACGGCATCGGCCCGGAGGTCACCGCCGAAGCCCTGAAGGTCCTTGAAAAGGCCGCGGCCGCAGAAGGGATCGTGCTCCAGCAGACCCACTACAAGTTGGGGGCGGAGCACTGGCTCGCGACGGGGGAGACCCTCCCCGCGGCCACCCTCGCCGACCTCCGCACCCGCGACGCCATCTTGTTCGGCGCCGTCGGCGCGGCCCCCGGCGACACCCGGATCCCCTCCGGCATCATCGAGCGCGAGCTCCTGCTGAAGCTGCGCTTCAGCCTGGACCACTTCGTCAACCTGCGGCCCTCCCGCCTGTACGCCGGCGTCGGCAGCCCGCTCGCGAACCCCGGCGAGATCGACTTCATCGTGGTCCGCGAAGGCACCGAGGGCCCCTACGTGGGCAACGGCGGCACACTGCGCGCCGGCACCCCCCACGAGGTGGCCACCGAGGTGTCCCTGAACACCGCCCACGGCGTGGAGCGCGTGGTCCGCGACGCGTTCCGCCGGGCCAACGACCGCCCCCGCAAGAAGCTCACCCTCGTGCACAAGCACAACGTCCTGGTCTTCGCCGGCCAGCTCTGGAAGCGCACGGTCGAGGCCGTGGCCCAGGAGTTCCCCGACGTCACGCACGACTACCTCCACGTCGACGCCGCCACGATTTTCATGGTCACCGATCCGGCCCGCTTCGACGTGATCGTCACCGACAACCTGTTCGGCGACATCATCACCGACCTCGCGGCGGCCGTGACCGGCGGGATCGGCCTCGCCGCCTCCGGCAACCTCAACATGGACCGCACCGCGCCGTCCATGTTCGAACCGGTCCACGGGTCCGCCCCGGACATCGCCGGTCAGCAGAAGGCCGACCCCACCGCCGCCATCCTCTCCGCGGCGCTCCTGCTCGACCACCTCGGCTTCGCCGCCGCCGCCCGGAAGATCGAGGCGGCCGTCACGGCCGACGTCGAAGCCCGCGACGGCGCCGTCCGCACCACCAGCGCGATCGGCGACGCCATCGCGGCGGCGCTGTAGGCCCCGCCTGCATTTCCTGCACGGCAGGCGACTGCAGACACCGCAAAACCGTGCTGCCAACGGGCGTAAGCTTGTTTCGAATCACCAATATGCTGCCGTGGTCCGAGGGTGAACCACGTTCCCACACCAGGCAGCCGATCGTGGAGGAACCATGACTCAGACTGCCCATGGCGTCGAATTCACCCAGCACCTGTCGGAGACCCCGAAGTCTGCTGAAGAGCGTGCCGCCATCCTGGCAAACCCGGGATTCGGCGACTATTTCACCGACCACACCGCGATTGTGGACTACAGCGTCGACGCCGCCGGCAACGGCGGCTGGCACGACGCGCGCGTTGAGCCCTACGGCCCGATTTCCCTCGACCCGTCCGCCGCCGTGCTGCACTATGGCCAGGAGATCTTCGAGGGCCTCAAGGCCTACCGCCACGCCGACGGCTCGGTCTGGACGTTCCGGCCCGAGGCCAACGCCGCACGGCTGAACAAGTCCGCCCGGCGCCTGGCCCTGCCCGAACTCCCGGAAGAGTACTTCCTCGGCGCCATCCGCGAGCTCGTCGCGGCAGACAAGGACTGGGTCCCCGCCGGCGACGGCGAAGCCCTGTACCTGCGGCCCTTCATGATCGCCACCGAGGCGTTCCTGGGCGTGCGGGCAGCGCGCGAGGTCTCCTTCCGCGTGATCGCCTCCCCGGCCGGCAACTACTTCGGCGGCGAACTCAAGCCCGTCTCCATCTGGATCTCGCGCGAATACGCCCGCGCCGGCCGCGGCGGAACAGGCGCCGCCAAGTGCGGCGGCAACTACGCTGCCTCGCTGATCGCCCAGCAGGAGGCCGAGGCCAACGGCTGCAAGCAGGTCCTCTTCCTGGACCAGTTCAACGACAACGCTGTCGAGGAACTCGGCGGCATGAACGTTTTCTTCGTCATGAAGGACGGTTCGCTCGTCACCCCGGCGCTCTCCGGCACCATCCTGGAGGGGATCACCCGGATGTCCGTGATCCAGGTGGCCCGGGACATGGGCCGGGAAGTCACCGAACGCAAGATCACCCTGGATGAGTGGCGCGACGGTGTTGCCTCGGGAGACATTGCCGAGGTCTTCGCCTGCGGCACCGCCGCAGTCATCACCCCCATCGGCGTGCTCAAGGACGCCACCGAGTTTATCGGTTCCGAGGACGCCACGGCGGGGGAGACCACCCTGGCCATCCGCGCCCAGCTGCTCGGGATCCAGACCGGCACCGTGGAGGACACCCACGGCTGGCTGACCCGGCTGGCCTAGCCACAGAACGTCTTAGTGCACGACGGCGGTCCCCACCTTCGGGTGAGGGCCGCCGTCGGCGTCTGTCGCACCACGCAGGACTTCTGGGAGCTTTTCACGTGTTCGCGCCGGGTGGAGAATGGGCCCATGACGGGCCTGATCCAAGTTCTGGGTGTGGTCTTTGGCGTCTTATTGATCACTGTCGGCATCGTGGAGTCCTTTGTCATGCGCTCCCAGCGCCGGGAACGCCTGTTCCTGATCGATTCGGAGGCGGAGAGGGCCCGGCTGTGGACCTTCAACCTCGGCTTCTACAACGTCATCTGGGGTATCGGAGCCGTCGCTGGCGCCCTCATGCTTGGAGGACCCGACGCCGTGGCCGGTCAAGCGGTGCTGCTGATAGCCTGCGTGGGCCACATGGGCCTGGGCCTCGTCATGTTCTTGTCCGAACGGCGCCTCTGGGGACTCGCCGTCGCAGAGGGCTTCCTGCCGCTCACCATCACCATCCTGCTGCTGACCTGAGCTTGCTGGGCTTGCTGGCCGGACGGCCCGGCCAGCCGGGGGACAGTTCAGCGGGCAACGGCGCCCGATTCAATGCAAGGATGGGTCCGTGACCTCCGAGACATCCCGCGGCATTGTCCGCAGCAGTGAGCTGACCCGGTTCCGCCTCGCCCCGAATCCGGGCCCCATGAGCCTGGACGGAACCAACTCCTATCTCATTGCCGCCCCGGGGGCGGCGGCCAGGGTCGCCGTCGACCCCGGGCCCCTCGACGGGCCGCACCTTCAGGCGCTGGCCGGCGAGGGACCGGTCGAACTCATCCTGATCACGCACCGGCACGCAGACCACACCGCGGCCGCCGAGAGGTTTTCGGCCTTGACGGGCGCACCGGTCCGGGCCGCGGACCCCGCCCACTGCCACGGCGCACCCCCGCTGCAGGACGGCGAAACCATCCGGGCGGCCGGAACTGACATCCGGGTTCTGGCGACGCCGGGCCACACCTCGGATTCGCTGTGCTTCCACCTCCCGCAGGACGGCCCGCACGGCTCGGTGCTGACCGGGGACACGATTCTGGGCTCCGGAACCACGGTGCTGGACTACCCCGACGGCACCCTCCGGGACTACCTCGACTCGCTGGACCGGCTCGAACGCCTCGGGCCCGCCACGGTGCTGCCGGCCCACGGCCCGGTGCTGCCGGCCCTGGACGCCGTCGCCCGCGCCTACCGGGACCACCGGCGGGGCCGGCTCGAACAGGTCCGGGCAGCCCTCGCGGCACTGGGCGCCGACGCCGATGTCCGAGCCGTCACGGACGCCGTGTACGCCGACGTCGACCCCTCCGTCCGCCGCGCCGCGGAGCTCTCCGTCGCGGCGCAGCTGGACTACCTGCGCACCGAGGGGACGGTAGGCTAGGAACCATGCGTATCGCCCGGTTTGTAGTCGATTCTGATCCCCTCTACGGCATCGTGGAAGGTGAGCCCGGCAGTGAGGAAGTCACTGTCATCAAGGGCGACCCCTTCTTCCACGGCGTGGAACGAACCCCCATGAAGCACAAGCTGGAGGACGTCCGCCTGCTGGCGCCGATCATCCCGCGCAGCAAGGTGATCGGGGTTGGCCGCAACTTCGCGGAGCACGCCCGGGAACTCGGCAACGAGGTCCCGGCACAGCCCCTGCTGTTCCTCAAGCCCAACACGTCCGTGATCGGGCCCAACGATCCCATTGTCCTGCCGGAGTTCTCCGAGGACGTCTCCTTCGAGGCCGAACTGTGCGTCGTCATTGGCCGGATCTGCAAGGACGTGCCCGAGGACCGGGTGGATGACGTGATCTTCGGCTACACCTGCGGCAACGACCTCACCGCCCGCGACGTCCAGAAGACGGACCTGCAGTGGGCCCGGGCCAAGGGCTTCGACACCTCGGCCCCGCTCGGGCCGTGGATCGAGACCGAGCTCGACACCGAGGACCTGCAGATCCAGGGCCGGCTCAATGGCGAACTGCGCCAGGACGGCAGCACCAACCAGATGATCCGCGGCGTCCGGGAGCTCGTCTCCATCGTCTCGCAGGCCTTCACCCTGCTGCCCGGCGACGTCATCATGACCGGTACCCCGGCCGGCGTCGGCGCCGTGCAGGCAGGCGACCGCTACGAGGTCGAGATCGAGGGCATCGGAAGGCTCTCCAACCCGGTGGTCCGCCGCTAACGGTTCTTCGCGCCGATTTCAGACAGCCGCCCCGTGGATCCACGGGGCGGCTGTCCGTTTCCGCAGCGGAAATCCGGACAAGTGGCGGTTGTAGAGATTGGTAATGTTGGTACCACTATGACTACTGTTCCCAGCTCCGCCCTTGCTGCCTCCACCGGTGAAGTCACCGCTGACACCCCGGTCCGTGTCCGGTTCTGCCCGTCACCCACGGGGACCCCGCACGTCGGCCTGATCCGCACCGCCCTGTTCAACTGGGCCCACGCCCGGCACACGAAGGGCACCTTTGTGTTCCGGATCGAGGACACGGACGCGGCCCGCGACTCGGAGGAGAGCTACCAGCAGCTGCTCGAGGCCCTCAAATGGCTCGGCATCACCTGGGAAGAGGGCGTGGAAGTCGGCGGCCCGCACGAGCCCTACCGCCAGTCGCAGCGCCTGGACCTCTACAAGGACGTCGTGGCCAAGCTGATCGACGCCGGTTACGCCTACGAGTGCTACTCCTCGCCGGAAGAAGTTGAAGCCCGCCACCGCGCCGCCGGCCGCGACCCGAAGCTCGGCTACGACAACTTCGACCGCGAACTCTCCGAGGACCAGCTCGCCGCGTTCAAGGCCGAGGGCCGCCAGCCTGTGCTGCGCGTGCGGATGCCCGACGAGGACGTCACGTTCACGGACATGGTCCGCGGCGAGATCACCTTCAAGGCCGGAAGCATCCCGGACTACGTCATTGTCCGCGCCGACGGCTCCCCGCTCTACACCCTGGTCAACCCCGTGGACGACGCCCTCATGGGCATCACCCACGTGCTCCGCGGCGAGGACCTGCTCTCCTCCACGCCCCGTCAGGTGGTGCTGATCCAGGCGCTGATGGACATCGGCGTCGCCAGCTACATGCCGGTCTTCGGCCACCTGCCGTACGTCATGGGCGAGGGCAACAAGAAGCTCTCCAAGCGCGACCCCCAGTCCAACCTGTTCCTGCTCCGGGACCGCGGCTTCATCCCCGAGGGCCTGCTGAACTACCTGTCCCTGCTCGGCTGGAGCCTCTCCGCCGACGAGGACATCTTCACCGTCGACCAGCTGATCGAGCACTTCGACGTCAACGACGTGCTGGCCAACCCGGCACGCTTCGACATCAAGAAGGCCGAAGCCATCAACGGCACCCACATCCGCATGCTCGGCGCCGAGGACTTCCGCGGCCGCCTGGTGCCCTACCTGCAGGCCGCCGGCTTCGTGGGGGAGAGCCTCACGGACCGCGATGAGGAGATCCTGGCCGAGGCCGCACCGCTGATCCAGGAGCGCATCTCGCTGCTGGGCGAGGCCCCCGAAATGGTCGCGTTCCTGTTCAAAGCCGACGACGCCATCGACGTCGCCGATGACGCCCGCAAGGGCCTGCCGGAGAACCTCACCGAGGTGCTCGACGCTGCCCTGGCCGCCCTGGAGCCCGTTGTCGACTGGACGGCCGAGAACATCCAGGCCGCCCTGAAGGAAGCCCTCGTGGAAGGCCTCGGCGTCAAGCCGCGCCTGGCGTTCGGCCCGGTCCGCACGGCTGTCTCGGGCCGGCGGATCTCCCCGCCGCTGTTCGAGTCCATGGTCATCCTGGGCAAGGATTCCTCCCTGGCCCGCCTGCGCGCTTTCCGCGGCTGACATGCTGGCAGCGGGCCTGGGCGGCGGCGCTGTCCAGGGGGTTCTGTTCGACATCGATGACACCCTCGTGGACCTCGAATTCGCCATGACGGCGGCCCTCCGCGACGTCAGCGAGCACCTCCTGCCCGGCCTGGACGAGGCCGGGTGGGAGAGGTTCGGGCGGATCTTCACCCGCGAGACCACCCATTTCTACGACCGCTACCTGGCCGGCGAGATCACGTTCAATGAACAGCGCCTGCTCCGCGGCCGGGCGGCGCTGGGGTACTTCGGCGTCGAACTTGCCGACGGCGAACAGGCCCACCACTGGGTGAGTTCCTACGCGAGCCGCCAGCACGGCTACATCCGGGCGTTCGACGACGTCGGGCCCCTGCTGGACGCCCTGGACGCGGCCGGCATTCCCTACGGCGCCGTGAGCAACAACGTCCACGACTATCAGCGCGTGAAGCTGGATGCGGCCGGGCTGGAACGGATTACCGTTCTGGTTGGCACCGACACCGTTGGCGCCGCAAAGCCGGACCCGGCGATCTACCTGGAGGGTGTCCGGCGGATCGGTACGGGTCCCGGCCAAACGCTGTACGTCGGTGACAACCGGCTGCTCGATGCGGAAGGTTCGACGGCGGCCGGCCTCCTCGGCGTCTGGCTGAACCGCGGCGGGGAACCGGCCCCGGGCTTCTTGGGCCGCGAGGTCGGCTCCCTGCTGGACCTGCTGGCGCAACCCCCGCTGTAACGGGCGCCGCAACCGGCGCTGCAACCGGCACCGGAAGTTACCGTGGTCCGGCCTGCCTCTTCCGCAGCGCCAGGAAGGCGCCAACGGCGCCAAGGGCCAGCACCGCGACGAGTCCCAGTGCCGTGGCGGCGTCGGACTGCCGGAGCAAGCTGGTGGGCGACACCGCGGCAGCTCCGGAATACAGCGTGCCGGTGCCATCGGCAATCCGGGCGTTGCCGTCCGCGAGCTTATCCGCCCCCGTGGCCAGCTTCGAGGAGCCGGACGCCAGCTTGGTGCTGCCGGCCGAGAGTTCTGAGGCCCCGGAAGCCAGGGCCTGGGAGCCGCCCAGCAGGCCGGGGTTGGCAGGATCGGCCGGATTGCCCTTGATCCCGGCGTTCAGGGCCACGGTTCCGTCGGCCAGGCGAGAGCTGCCCTCGGTCATCCGGGCGGCGGCCTTGAGCAGGCCCGGGTGCTCGGGGTCGCCGGGGACCCCGTCCATCCCGACCCGGATCTTGGACGTGCCGTCGGCCAGAAGCCGGGTGCCAAGCACCACGCCCGGGCTGCCGGGGTCCTGGCTGTTGAGCTTCCCGGCCAGCGTCGCGAATCCGGCCTTGAGCTTGCCCGTTCCTGCGTTCAGCTGGCCCGCGCCGTCCTGCAGCCGCTGCGCGCCGGCCTGCAGCTGGCTGGCACCGACGTCGAGCTTGCGCGCGCCCGCGGTGATCTTGGCGATCTTGTCCTTCACCACCGAAAGCGGAACGAGCCCCTTGACCGGGTCATCCGCCGCCGCCTCCAGCAGTTCCAGCGCCTGAGCCAGGGCCGCGGTCCCGGTTCCGACCTCCGGATTGCCGTTGGCGCCGCGGTAGCCCTTGAGCTGGTCCGTGCCGCCTGCCAGCGCTGCGGTGCCGCCGGCCAGCCGGGCAGCGCCGCCGGCCAGCCGGGCAGCGCCGCCGTCGAGCCGGGTGGCCCCGTCGGCGAGGTTGTTCTCTGCGTTGCCCGCCGGCGTCGGCGTCAGCGCGGCCGAAAGCTGCACGGCCCCCGCCGCGAGCTTCTGCGCACCGTCGTCGACTTTGTAGACGCCGGGGGCCAGCTTGCTGGTGACGTCGGCTTCGATCTTGACGGCACCTTCGGCCAACTGGCCGGCACCGGCCTGGAGCTTGTCCGCCCCGGGTGCCAGCTGGGTGCTGATGCCCGAGGAGATCTTTTCCGCCCCCGCGGAAAGTTTTCCGGCCCCGGTATCGGCCAGGCTGGCGCCGTTGGCGAGTTTCCCGGCGCCGTCGTCCAGCTGGCCGGCTCCGGCGGACGCCTGCGCGGCCCCGTCCTTGAGCTTGGCCGAACCGTCCGTGATGCGGCCCGTGACGAGGGTATAGAACCCCAGCAGGGCCATGAGCAGCAATGCCAGGGTGGCGATGGCGATTTGCTGCGCACGGGTCCGGGTCTTGCTGATAGCGGCACGACTCTGTGGCACATGATTCCTCTCGACGTTCCCGCCGGCAGCGGCTCTGCTGTCGGCCACCCCAGCAGCTGTGACGCAGCTAACACCGGAAAATGAGCGCAAAGCTGCCCGCAACGGAGTGGGGGGGGGGGTGGTTACTCGTTGGTAACTTACCGAGCGTAAACGTGTTTCCGTCGGATTGGCAAGGGCTGGCGCGGGTATTGCGGCCATCGACGCCGCGCGCGGCCCGCCCCGGCGGCCCGATCCCGCCGCCGTACGCCCGATTTGTGGAAGTGAAAACTCTCGGGTAAAGTAATTACTCGTGCTGAGGCGCCGGGAGCGAGGGTTTAGGCCCAAACATCCGGAGCGATAGTGCCCTTGGGATATGGTGTAATTGGCAACACTACGGTTTCTGGTACCGTCATTCTAGGTTCGAGTCCTGGTATCCCAGCTCTGAAGTTCCGCGGGTTTCCGCTGAAATTCGGAAGTTTTGAATCGGCTGGTCCGATTTGAAACGGCGGCCAAATGTATGAAACAATCATTTGGCTTGAATGGCAGAAATGCTGTTCAGGAAGTACGCGGCCCCATCGTATAGCGGCCTAGTACGCTGCCCTCTCACGGCGGTAACGCGGGTTCGAATCCCGCTGGGGTCACAATGAAAACGGTCCCGGGCATCAGCCCGGGGCCGTTTTTCGTTTCCCCCGATGGCTGGGCTTCCAGGCGAGACTCGTCCGCCGGCGTATTGCCGGGCGCTCCGAGTCCCGCTAGGCGCTGCGCATGGCGCTTTGGTTCCGCGCAGCGGCGCCCCCGCAGGAACCACGTTCTGAACTGGCATGATGATGCAGTGAGCTCCCATGAAACCGGCCCCGGGGCCGCAACCGGCGTGGCCCTCCTGGAGTCAGTGCGGCAGGACCTCGCGGCCCTCCGGCTGCCGCTCGCCCTGCCCGGGACGGACCAAACCCGCCTGGACCTTCGAAGGGCCGTGGCTCAACTCGATGACTACATCCTGCCCCGGTACCGCAGCCTCGACGCGCCCCTGCTGGCCGTGGTGGGCGGTTCCACCGGGGCCGGAAAATCCACCCTGGTCAACGCCCTGGTGGGCCACCCCGTCACGCGGGCCGGTGCGATCCGCCCCACCACCCGCCAGCCCATCCTGCTGCACCATCCCGCCGACGCCGCCTGGTTTGAGGGCCAGCGGGTGCTGCCGGCCCTGGGCCGCATCCGGGGTGCCCTCGTGGACGGCCGGGCGCCGGCCCCGGCTGATGCGGCGTTGGATCCCGGCCCGGTGACCTCCCTGCTCCTGGTCTCCGACTCCGCCGTCCCGCCCGGAATCGCCCTGGTCGACGCGCCCGACGTCGACTCCATTTCCGAGAACAACCGGCAGCTGGCCGGGCAGTTGCTTGCCGCCGCAGACCTCTGGGTGTTTGTCACCACAGCCAACCGGTATGCCGACGCCGTGCCCTGGCGCCTGCTCCTGGATGCGGCCTCCCGCGACATCATGGTGGCCGTGGTCCTGGACCGGGTGCCGCCGGCGGCGGAAGCGGAGGTTAGCGCCCATCTGCAGGCCATGCTCAGCCGGGAAGGGCTGGGGGCCGCCAAACTGTTTGTGGTTCCGGAGCTGCGGCTGGATGCCGCGGGGATGCTTCCGGCAGAGGCCGTCGAGCCGCTGCGCGTTTGGCTCGGAAAGCTGGCCGGGGACGCCGCGGGACGGGCCGGAATCGCCCGGCGCACCCTCAACGGCACCCTCCTCGCCCTCGCCCACCGCGCCGACGTGGCGGAGCGGGCGCTGTCCGAACAGCAGCACGCAGCCGATGTTCTCGCAGCCGACGCCCGCAACGCCTATGACGACGCCGTAGCCAGGATCCTCGAGGCCACCCGCGACGGCGCACTGCTGCGCGGCGAAGTGCTGGCGCGCTGGCAGGACTTCGTCGGGACCGGGGAGTTCTTCCGCGCCATGGAACAGAACATCGGACGCTTCCGTGACCGCGTGGGCGCGTTCGTCCGGGGTGAACCGGCGCCTGCGGTCAGGGTGGAAACCGCGATCGAAACGGGACTGCAGGCGGTCATTGTCGATCAAGCCGCCAAGGCCGCCGAGCACACCGACCAGCGGTGGCGTTCAGACCCCGCCGGAAGGCAGGTGCTGGGCACCGACGATCTTTCCGGTGCCTCCGAGGGCTTCGCGGATGCTGTGGCGGCCGAAATCCGCGCTTGGCAGGGGAGCCTGATGGAACTCATCCGCACCGAAGGCCAGGGCAAGCGCACCCAGGCCCGCTGGTTGTCCTTCGGAATCAACGGCCTCGGCGCTGCCTTGATGATTGTGGTGTTCTCCATGACCGCGGGCCTGACCGGGCTTGAGATCGGAGTTGCCGGCGGCACCGCCGTCGTGGGTCAGCGCCTCCTGGAGGCAGTATTCGGGGAGGACGCCGTCCGCCGGCTGGCCCGGACCGCGCGCGAAGACCTGCATCTGCGGTGCCAGGGCCTGCTGGCTGCGGAGTGCCGGCGGTTCTTGACCCGGCTGGAGGTCGACGGCGGCGTGCCGCCCTCAGCCATTGCCGGGCATGCGGCGGCACTGCGCCGGCTGGCGGCCACGTCATGAGCCGTCATGCGGCCGCCCGCGAGACGTCCCAGCTCGATCGCAGGCTGGAAGCGCTCAACAGCGCCACGGAGCTCGCATCCGGAGTCCTCCCGGAGGAGATCCTGGCCGGTGTCCTGCAGGTGCTCGACCGCGCGAGTTCGCGGCGGTCGCTGTCCGGAGACCACACGGTGGTCGGGTTTTTTGGAGCCACCGGCAGCGGCAAGTCCTCGCTTTTCAATGCCGTAAGCGGCGAGGAGATCGCGACGGCGGCCGTGCGCAGGCCGACCACCACCGAGCCGCTGGCGGGCATTTGGGGCGTCCAGGGCAGCGATGCGCTGCTGGATTGGCTGGAGGTCCGAAAGCGCCACGCTGCGGCACCGATCAAAGGGTTCGCCGACGACGACACCGGGCTGATCCTTCTGGACCTGCCGGACTTTGACTCGACCAGGGCCGCCAACCGTGAGATTGTGCAGCGGATGGTGGGCCTGGTGGACGTCCTCGTCTGGGTCCTCGATCCGCAGAAATATGCCGACGCCGCCGTGCACAACGATTTCCTGGCACCTCTGTCCTCGCACGGGGCCGTGACGATCGTGGTGCTCAACCAGATCGACAGGCTCCCGGAGCACGAGGTCCGGCCGGTCCTGGAATCCCTCACAGCTATCCTGGCGCGGGACGGGCTGGGCAAAGTTCAGGTCCTCGGGGCTTCCGCTGTGCTGGGGACGGGGGTGGACAAGGTGCGGGCCGCGATCCGGCAGGTGGCGATGCAGCGTAAAGCGATGTCACAGCGACTTGCGGCAGATGTCACGCTGGCCGCCGCCCGGCTGGCCGAGGCGTCCGGCCTGCCCATGGGTGGCACGACGGCCGCTGGTGGCGGGACGGCCGCCGGTGCGACGGCGGCGGCCAAGGCCCGGCTGGCGGGGGAGTTGGCTGTGGCCGCCAATGTGCCGTTGGTGGTCGACGCCGTCGCCCGGTCCTACCGGCTGGAGGCAACCCGGCGCACGGGCTGGCCGGTGACCCGCTGGCTGGCCAGATTCCGGCCGGATCCGCTGCGGCGTCTGAACTTGCGCCGCGAGGGCGCCAAGCCTGAGCTGAACCGGACCTCGCTGCCGCCTGCCGGGGCGCCGGAACAGGCGCGGACCGATGCCGCCGTCCGGGAATTCGCTGAGGCGGCGTCCGCCGGTGCCCCTGGCCCGTGGCGGGCGGCCATCCGCGGCGCCGCCCGGGAAGGAAACGACCGGCTGCCGGATGCACTGGACCAGGCAATTGCCTCCACAGAGTTGTCCGCTGGCAGGAAGTCCTGGTGGTGGGGTGGGTTCAACGCGGTTCAGTGGCTCGCCTTGGTGACGGCCCTGGCCGGGTTCGCGTGGCTGGGAGTCCTGGCTGCGCTCGGCTACCTGCAACTGCCGGTGCCAGAGGTCCCACGGGTCCAGGGCTGGCCGGTTCCTACGGTGATGATCGCCGGGGGAGTGCTGCTGGGCATCGTCCTGGCGATTGGGGCGCGGTTCATCTCCGGAGCCGCGGCAGCGTCACGCAGTGCCGTGGCACGGAAGCGACTGACAGCCGCCGTCGCCGCCGTCGCGGGGGAACTCGTCGTGGCGCCCGTGGAACGTGAGCTCAGCCGCCTGGCGAAGTTCACGGCCGCGCTGAAGGCCGCCGCGGGTCGGCAGTGAGCCGTCCGTGCGGGTCCGGCCGGATGCGGCCTGCCTAAATCCCGGCCGCGGCGTCGCGGACCTTGATCATGGTGCGGAGGTTGCGTGTGGTGGTGGCAGCCTTGTACTTCGCCTTCGAGGAGAGCTTGCTGAAAGGGCTGTCCAGAGTGCCGCCGGCGGGGGCGAGCCAGGCCAGGGCTTCCGGGCCCAGCCGGGTGAGCTCGGCCCCGTCCAAGGCCCTGCCTGCCTCGAGCAGCTCCGAGAGGACCTCTTCGTCAGAGGCGAGCGTCAGGTACGTATGGGTGGACGCGTCGTCGGCCGGGTAGGGGCAGGCCTCCACCAGGGCTGCCACACGGCCCGCGGTGAGCACCACCACCCAGGCGTCGTAGCCGAAGGTTTCCCGCAGGCACGCCTCGAATTCCTTTTTGACGCCGGCCGGATCCAGCTCGCTGGCCAGCACGACGTTGCCGCTGGCCAACAGGGTCACGACACCCGAAAATGGCCGGGACTTCAGGGCGTTCTTGAGATCGGCCATCTTGATATTGATGCCGCCCACGTTGATGCCCCGCAGGAAGACCGCATAGCTGTTCATGGGCACAGCATACTTAGTCGTTGGTCTTGCGCAGCGCTTCCGTCAGGACACGGCCGGCGTTGCAGACGACTTCGGCGTGCAGGCGCCCCGGTTGGCGGGTCAGGCGCTCGATCGGGCCGGAGATGGACACCGCGGCAATCACGCGGCCGGACGGCCCGCGGACGGGGGCCGAAACGGAGGCGACACCGGGCTCGCGTTCGCCGAGGCTCTGGCCCCAGCCCCGGCGTCGTACTCCGGCCAGGACGGTGGGGGTGAAGCGGGCGGACTGGAGGCCTTCCAAGAGGCGGTCGTGGTCCTCCCACGCCAGCAGCACCTGGGCGGCGGAGCCGGCCTTCATGGACAGCTGGGTGCCGACGGGGATGGTGTCGCGCAGCCCGATCGGGCGTTCGGCGGAGGCCACGCAGACGCGCCAGTCACCCTGGCGGCGGAAGATCTGGGCGCTTTCGCCGGTGGCGTCGCGCAGCTGCATGAGCACGGGGCCGGCGGAGGCGATGAGGCGGTCCTCGCCGGCGGCGGAGGCCAGTTCCACCAGACGGCTCCCGAGCACGAAGCGGCCCTGGATATCGCGGCTCACGAGCCTGTGGTGCACCAGCGCGAGAGCCAGCCGGTGCACGGTGGGCCGGGCCAGTCCCGTGGCCGCCACGAGCTGCGCCAGGGTGGTGGGGCCGGCCTCAAGTGCGTCAAGCACATGGGCCGCTTTATCGATGACACCGACTCCACTAGAATTGTCCATGTAATGATATTGACGTCTCATTATCTGAGATGCAAGTCAACGCGCTGGCGTATTACTTGGCTGTGCTGGTTCAGTGGAGGAGATAGTCCGTCGGAACGCACAATACTTACCGCAGTGAAGGGAGCAGGCCGTGGCAAAGACACTGGCCGAGAAGGTCTGGGACGCGCACGTTGTGCGCAAGGGGGACGGCGAAGGAGCCAACGCCCAGCCGGATCTCCTCTTCATTGACCTCCACCTGGTGCACGAGGTGACGTCGCCGCAGGCCTTTGAAGGTCTGCGGCTCGCCGGCCGCAAGCTGCGCCGCCCGGACCTCACCATCGCCACCGAGGACCACAACACTCCCACGCTGGATATCGACAAGCCAATTGCCGATCTCACCAGCCGGACCCAGATCCAGACCCTGCGCAACAACTGCCAGGAGTTTGGCGTCCGCCTGCACTCCCTCGGCGACGCCGAACAGGGAATCGTGCACGTGGTGGGCCCCCAGCTGGGCCTCACACAGCCCGGCATGACCGTGGTCTGCGGTGACTCGCACACCTCAACCCACGGCGCCTTCGGAGCGCTCGCCATGGGCATCGGCACCTCCGAGGTGGAGCACGTCATGGCCACCCAGACGCTGTCCCTGAAGCCGTTCAAGACCATGGCGATCAATGTTGAGGGCACGCTGCGCCCCGGCGTGAGCGCCAAGGACATCATCCTGGCCGTCATCGCCAAGATCGGCACCGGCGGCGGGCAGGGCTACGTGCTGGAATACCGCGGCTCCGCCATCCGTGCGCTGTCCATGGAAGCCCGGATGACCATCTGCAACATGTCCATCGAGGCCGGCGCCCGCGCCGGGCTGGTGGCTCCGGACCAGACCACGTACGACTACATGCACGGCCGCCCGCATGCGCCCGAGGGCGCCGACTGGGATGCCGCCGTCGAATACTGGAACACGCTGCACACCGACGACGACGCAGCGTTCGACGTCGAGGTGGACCTCGACGCCGACACCCTGGAACCGTTCGTGACGTGGGGAACCAACCCGGGCCAGGGCGTGTCGCTGTCCGCAAAGGTGCCGTCGCCCGATGACTTCGGCGATGAAAACGCCAAGGCCGCCGCCGAACGCGCCCTGCAGTACATGGGGCTCGAGGCCGGCACCCCGATGAAGGACATCCGGGTGGACACGGTGTTCCTGGGCTCCTGCACGAACTCCCGGATGGAGGACCTCCGGGCCGCCGCCGACATCATCCGGGGCCGGACCAAGGACCCGGCCGTGCGCATGCTGGTGGTGCCCGGCTCCGCCCGCGTCCGGCTCGAGGCTGAAGCCGAGGGCCTGGACAAGGTCTTCAAGGACTTCGGGGCCGAGTGGCGCTTCGCCGGCTGCTCCATGTGCCTGGGCATGAACCCGGACCAGCTGGAGGTGGGGGAGCGCTGCGCCTCCACATCCAACCGCAACTTCGAGGGGCGCCAGGGCAAGGGCGGCCGCACCCACCTCGTCTCGCCCGTGGTCGCTGCGGCAACGGCAGTCCGAGGCACCCTGAGTTCGCCGTCGGATCTGGACCCTGCTCCGGAGTCCGCGGCGGTCCGAGTCGGCGCCGCGTAGTCTCCGCCTTTCCCGCCCAGATCCGAAGCCTCGCTCCACACAGCCTCGATCCATACAGTTTCGATCCACATAGTCCCGAAGGATCCGCCATGGAAAAGTTCACCACTCACACCGGAATCGGTGTCCCGCTGCGCCAGAGCAACGTCGACACGGACCAGATCATCCCCGCCGTGTACCTCAAGCGCATCACGCGCACCGGCTTTGAGGACGCGCTCTTCGCCGCGTGGCGCAAGGACCCGTCCTTCATCCTGAACCAGGCGCCGTTCAATGCAGGATCCGTTCTGGTGGCCGGTCCCGACTTCGGCACCGGCTCCTCACGCGAGCACGCCGTCTGGGCGCTGAAGGACTTCGGCTTCAAGACGGTCCTGTCCTCCCGCTTTGCCGACATCTTCCGCGGCAACTCCGGCAAGCAGGGCCTGCTTGCTGCCGAAGTCGCCCAGGATGACATCGAGCTCATTTGGAAAGAACTTGAAAACGCCCCGGGTACCGAGGTGACGGTGGACCTCGTGTCCAAGACCGTGCAGTGCGGCAACATTGTGGCGCCGTTCGAGATTGATGACTACACGCGGTGGCGCCTCCTCGAGGGCCTGGACGACATCGGGCTGACCCTGAAGCACGAACCCGACATCACCGCGTACGAGGCCACCCGGCCTTCCTTCAAGCCAAAGACGCTGCCCGCCCGGTTGTCCTAAAGTTCCATACCTGAGGCTCCTGACCTTAGGCTCCTGGGCCGAGGGCCGGGGCCTAGTGATGCGCCTGGCAACGACGTGCCGCCGTCGAGTTGTAAGACTCGACGGCGGCACTCGTGTTTGTGCGGTGCTCGCGTTTTGTCCGGCCCTCATCGCGCTTTGTACGGCCCTCATAACACTTAGGCCGCCGCGACGGCAACGCGTTTGCGGCTCTTGAGGGCCTTCGCCCGAATCCGGATCAGGTGAAGCTGGCGGGAACCGGGCTCGGAGCCTGGCTGCTCTGCGGCTGATGGCCGGAGCGGTGTTCCCGGCAGGGGCGGCGAGGTGGAGTGGTAGGTGTGGCCGGTGGGGGTGGTGAGTTCGATGGTGTGCCTGCTGCTTCTGCGGTTGCCGGGTTCGGCTTCAGGGCTGGGGCGTGCTCTCCAGCCGGGGGATTCCTTGGTGTGGTTGCAGGCTTCGCAAAGTCCGGCGGCGTTGTCCGTGGTGGTCGGGCCGCCGGCGTGCCAGGGAATGATGTGGTCCAGGTGGCGGATGGGCGCGTCGCAGTAGGGGGTGCGGCAGGTGTCGTCGCGGGCCTGGATGAAGCGGCGGTGCCCGGGTGGGAAGAGCCGGGCGCGGGAGTCCATCCCCACGAGCTCGCCGGTGCCGGGGTGGGTGTAGACCCGGCGGAGCCAGGTGTTGAAGTTCCGGTCCTCGGCGTTCGTCCCGGCGCCGATGCGTTCCCGGGCCCAGGCGGCGGGGATGGTGCCGTAGCCGGGGAGCCGGGCGGGTTCGGCGCCGGCCTGGAAGAGGGCGCGGTCGGTGATGATGAGCTGGATTTCGACGCCGGTGATCCCGCCGGGGGTGCCGGTGATGCGTTCGACCAGGGCATCGGCCATGAGCTGCCCGCGGACCCTCGGGTCCCCGGCGGCGCGGAGGGTGTCGGCGTGCCCGGTGAGGACCTTGTAGACGGCGACGCCGGCGGTCACGGGCAGCAGGGCGGTCAGGCAGGTCATCGCATCGGGGGCCGGGCGGAGGCTGACACGCCGCTCACTGGCGGCGTGCGCGGCGCGTTCGGTGACGGAGCGGGGGTCACGCCGGTACGCGGCGGCCCGGGCCGCGGCGACCAGGGACCGGTCCCCGGCCCCGGCGAACGTCCCGGCGTCGGCGGCGAGGTCGGCGTCGACGGCGGCCCGGTCCGCGGCGCTCAGGCACGCGGTTTCACGCACCAGCAGGGTGGCGCGCCATTCGTTCAGCTGCCCGGTTTCCAGGGCGGTGAGGGTGTGCGGCATCTCGGTCACGAGGGCTTTGGCCAGGCCCAGGAGCCGGCCGCCCCTGGCGGGGGATTCGTGCCGGGCCAGGGCGATCTGCGCGCCGATCCCGGCGCCGAGCTTCTCGGGCGGGACCCCGAGCCGGGCTTGTTCGCGGCGTTGGAGCAGGTCGAAGGCCACGGCGAGCCGGGCCTGTTCCGCGGACGCGGCGGATTTCCAGTCTTCCAGTTCCCGGATCCGGTCAATGATCCCGGCACTGCCCGTGGGCGGACAGCCTAAGCCCATCGGTCCGGCGGCCAGCCGGCCCGCGACGGCCGCCTCTGCGGTGCCCGGAATGCCGGCGGCATCGCCCGCGGCGCGGCCGAAGCCGGCGTCGCCGTGTCCTGCCGGAGCCACTTCGGGCCCCTGATTGCCGTCCATGAATCCAGTGTTTCAGAGACCCCTGACAATCAGGTTCTTTCCTGCGGATCGTACGTGCCCGCTCCACCGGGGTCACCCGTCCTCCACCGGAACCCCTCCTGCCGGGGAGCGCAACGCGCACAATATGAACTAAGTCTGCTCAGGCCTCAGCCGGGGAAAAAGCGCCTCGGAATTGCCGCGGTCTATCGCCGCGCGCACCGATGGGTCCAGCGGATAATTCTCATACTCCATATTCAGGAAATCGATCGCCGCAGAGGGTGCGAACGGGAAGTCAGTTCCGTATGTGATGCGGCCCGGGTCAGCTACCTCGAGCAGGCTGGGCAGGGCCGCCGGGCTGGCGGATAGGGCCACGTCGTAATAAAACCGCCGCAAGATGGACTGCTTCTTATCTCCCAGCGCCGCCAGTGCGCTGAGGGCCAGGTCCTTATCGTTGAGCATCGTCAGCAGGATCCTGTAGGCGATGTAAGGCACGAAGCCGCCCGCGTGGGCCAGGATGAACCTGATTCCCGAGAACTTTTCCATCGCACCGGACAGGATCAGGCTGATAGCGGTGCGGGTCGTGTCGAGCATGAAATCTGCGGCAAAGGCGGGTATGCCCGGCACCGCCGGACCGGGCAGTTCAGCGGGGTGGATGAACACTACGGCCCGGCGGTGGTGCAGGAACTCCAGAAGAGGCTCAAAGCCAGGATCGCCCAGATAGCGGCCGGCGTTGTTGGCCAACAAAACGATCCCGTCCGCGAGCAGGGTGTCCAGGGCGTACTGGGCCTCCGCCAGGGCGCCTTGCACGTCCGGCAGCGTGAGCGTCGCGAAGAACCCGAACCGCTCAGGCCGGGCCGCGACCACCTCTGCACTGTATTCGTTGATCTCCCGCGCCCGCCGCCGTGCTTCCGCAGCGTCCCCGAAGTACACGCCGGGAGTGGACAGGGACAAGATGCCGGTCTGCACGTCGTGCCTGTCCATGAACTTCAACGCTGAGCGCTCGGACCACGACGGCAGGCCAATGCCGCCGGGGCGGATGCCCTTTTCAAGCATCCAGCGCGCATACCCAGGCGGAACGATGTGCTGATGAGTGTCAATGCGGTACGGCCGGCCCATCCGGATCCTTGTCCACGTCGTTTCGCTTATATGCGGGCCCTCAGCGGATGTGAACAATCTACTCGCAAATCCGACCCCTGAGCAGACCGCCGAACGGTGCCTGCGACTGAGCTAGACCGTCAATGGGTGCTCGTCGAACTCGTGTGTACCAACCGCCGCGGGCGCTGGGAGCCGTTCTCTTAGTCGCCCTGCTGGTTCTCCGTGGTCAGCGCGCGTCCGGGGGTCGAGGTGACAGGTGACGGCAGAGGCTAGAGCGCGTAAATGAACGTGCTGAAGGACACATGAACAGGTGCCGCCCCGCCCACGTGAAAGGAACAATCCATGAGCAACAGCAAAACGCGCAGACCCTATCCCGGAACTACGACCGCCAAGTGCCTCGGCCCCTAGCCATAGGCCTCAGGAATCCACTGACAACACCAGCGAGATTCCTTCTAATTGTGCTTCCGGTTAGGCGGGCACGACCCAGTAGCGGCGTTTGCCGTTGCGGCTGTCTTCGTAGACGCCACCGTTCTTTTCGATTGTGGCCCGGGAACCGGCGTTATCTTCATCGCAAGTGAGGAGAATTCGGGCGATGCCCAGCTCCCTGGCAATTGGCAGGGCGTTGGCCAAGGCGGCAGCTGCGTGGCCGCGGCGCCGTGCGGAGGGCCTCACGCTGTAGCCGATGTGCCCACCCTGATTGAGAAGGAAATCGTTCAGCTCGTGCCGGATGGCCAGTGAGCCAAGGAAAGTGTCACCGTCCACGATCCACAGGTATGTGCAGGGTACGTACCCTGTTTTCCTCGGGCTCTCCGGCCGGGCATCGTTGACGAGGGCATCGACGAAGCGGCGGAACGACTGGTCATCTTCGAGTTCTTCCAGTGGCCAGTCCTCCGCACCCGCGCCGTCCCGGTGGGCGCCGTCAAATTCGGCGGATCCTTCCAGCCAGGAGGAGTGATAGATGACGTCCGGAGCGATAAGGCGAGGCATTACACGATCGTATTCGAAGGGTTCTCCTTTTCTCAGGAGTCGGTCCGGTCCTCGGTGCACCGGGCAAACCCTCAGCGCCCACCTTGCGCAAAGCCCGCAGGCCCGAAAGCGCCGCCGCATCCGCGCCGAAAGGGCCAACACGGGGCCCCTGGAACCGCTCTGTATTTCAGATCGGTAACGGATGCTCCTATGCTTAGCTGGAGCCTTTGTAAGGATTTGGGGGCGAGTAGTCGTGAGGAAACCGGTATATGAGTAGTGTTCTGACAATCCGCGGAGGCGTCCCGCTAACTGGCCGCGTCACCGTTCGCGGGGCCAAGAATCTTGTCCCCAAGGCCATGGTTGCCGCCCTTTTGGGCAATGAGCCATCGGTGTTGCGCAACGTGCCTGAAATTAAGGACGTCGAGGTTGTCACGAGCCTGCTCCAGCTGCACGGCGTCAGGGTGGACAAGGATCCCGTGACCGGCGATCTGACGCTTGACCCGAAGGGCGCCAAGACGGCCTCCAGCACGGCCATCGACGCCCACGCCGGCGATTCGCGCATCCCGATCCTGCTGTGCGGGCCGCTGATCCATGCCATCGGCGAGGCCTTCATCCCGGACCTGGGTGGCTGCAAGATCGGCGACCGTCCGATCGATTACCACCTCAATGTCCTGCGCCAGTTCGGCGCCGTCGTGGAAAAGCGCCCCGGCGGCATCCACATCTCCGCTCCCAACGGGCTCAAGGGCGCCAAGATTGCGCTGCCCTACCCGTCCGTGGGCGCCACCGAGCAGGTCCTGCTGAGCGCCACGCGCGCCGAAGGCATCACCGAACTCTCCGGGGCGGCCACCGAGCCGGAAATCGTGGACCTCATCGCGGTGCTGCAGAAGATGGGCGCCATCATCAGCGTCCAGACTGACCGCACCATCCGCATCGAAGGCGTCCGGGACCTCGGCGGCTACAACCACCGCGCACTCTCGGACCGCAACGAGTCCGCCTCCTGGGCTTCCGCGGCCTTGGTCACCCGCGGCGACATCTTTGTCGAAGGCGCCACCCAGCGCGACATGATGACCTTCCTGAACACGTACCGCAAGGTCGGCGGCGGCATGGACATCGGCGACGACGGCATCCGCTTCTACCACCGCGGCGGCAAGCTCAACCCCCTGGTCCTCGAAACAGACGTGCACCCCGGATTCATGACGGACTGGCAGCAGCCGCTCATCGTCGCCCTGACCCAGGCTGAGGGCGTTTCGATTGTCCACGAGACCGTCTACGAGAACCGGTTCGGCTTCACCGATGCACTGATCCGCATGGGCGCCAATATCCAGGTCCACCGCGAGTGCCTCGGCAGCGTGCCGTGCCGCTTCGGCCAGCGTAACTTCCTGCACTCCGCCGTCATCTCCGGTCCGGCGCAGCTCAAGGGCACCGACATCGACGTCCCGGACCTGCGCGGCGGATTCAGCCACCTCATTGCCGCCCTGGCCGCCACCGGCACCTCCCGCGTCACGGGAATCGACATCATCAACCGCGGCTACGAGCGCTTTACCGAGAAGCTCGCGGGCCTCGGCGCCGATTTCGACATCACCTCGGCCAAGTAGCGGGGGACCCGTGAAGGAATCGGCCAAGAGCCACGTCACGTTCGTGACAGTCGCCGGGATCATCCGGCCCGTGATGAACCTCCTCATGGGAAAGAAGTGGGAAGGCCTCGAAAAGCTCCCCGCCGGGGGCTTCATCGCCGCGCCCAACCACTGCACGGAAATCGACCCGTTGGTGGTGGGGCACATGCTCTACAACCAGAAACGGATGCCGCATTTCCTCGCCAAGGCCGGCCTCTTCAAGGTGCCGGTCCTTGGCGCCGTCCTGCGCTCCACCAAGCAGATCCCGGTGGAACGTTCGACGACGGGGGCGAACCGTTCGCTGCAACTCGCCAAAGAGATCGTGAACGAAGGCGGGGCGATCATCATCTACCCAGAGGGAACCCTGACCCGGGACCCGGCACTCTGGCCGATGAAAGGGCACACCGGTGCCGCGCGGATGGCACTGGAGAGCGGTATTCCCGTGGTGCCCATCGCCCACTGGGGTGCCCAAGAGGTCTTCCCGCGGTATGCGAAACGTTTCTACATTTTCCCCCGCAAGACCTCCCGCCTGGTGGTCGGGGATCCCGTGGACCTGAGCGCGTTTGAGGGCCACCCGCTGGACAAGGCGACGCTCGACGCAGCCACGAATGCCATCATGGACGCCATCACCGGCCTCCTGGCGGGATTGCGTGGAGAACAACCGCCCGCGCAACGCTGGAACCCGGCGGCGCACAACCAGTCCACACAGGGCCGCTTCGTCGAACGGGGCGGCGCCGAAGGTCAAGCCATCCAAGAGGGTGGCGCATCGAACGAGAACATTGGGGACAGCTCCGGATGACGGTTAACTTTGAACGAGCAACATCCGCCACCACCGTGGCCGTTCTGGGGGCAGGTTCCTGGGGTACAACCTTCGCCAAGGTTGTTGCTGACGCCGCCACGGCCTCCGGGGTCGAACGAACCATCCGCCTCTGGGGCCGGCGCCCCGAAATCGTGGACCAGATCAACACCCTGCACCGCAATGAGCAGTATCTGAACGGCATCACGCTGCCGTCCAGCATCACTGCATCGAAAGACGTATCCGAGGTCCTCTCGGGCGCGGAGCTGGTCATCCTGGCCGTGCCGGCACAAACCCTGCGGCCGCAACTGCAGGCCTGGAAAGAACATCTTGCACCTGGCGCCGTCGTGGTGTCCCTCATGAAGGGCCTCGAGCTCCACACCGATGCCCGCATGAGCGAGGTCATCAGCGCGGAGCTGGACCTGCCCGCCGACCGGGTCGCCGTGGTTTCCGGCCCCAACCTGGCCATGGAGATCGCACGGGAGGAACCAACCGCATCGGTGGTGGCCTGCACGGACCCGATCACGGCAGGCTGGATCGCCCGCAGTTGCACTGCCCCCTACTTCCGCCCCTACACCACAAGCGACGTGATCGGCGTCGAAATCGGCGGGATCGTCAAGAACGTCATCGCCCTGGCCGTGGGAATCTGCGAAGGAAAGAAGATGGGGGACAACACCAAAGCCTCCGTCATCACGCGCGGCTTGGCCGAAACCTCACGGCTGACCCTCGCCCTGGGCGGCGAAGCCCGGACCATGGCCGGGCTCGCGGGCCTGGGCGATCTCGTGGCGACCTGCTCCTCCCCGCTGTCCCGAAACCACACCGCCGGCAGGCTGCTCGGCAAGGGGCTAACCCTTGACCAGGTCACTGCCGAAATGAAGCAGACGGCTGAAGGCATCAAGTCCAGCCAGGCTGTCAACGAACTCGCCGGAAAGCTCGGCGTCGACATGCCGATCACGGCCGCCGTCGTCGCAGTCCTTGCCGGAAAACTGTCCGTCGATGAACTGGGTCCGCTGCTGCTGTCCCGGGACCTGAAAGCCGAAGGCGACCACTGAGAGTGTCAGGGAACATGACCACAAAAGACCGTCCGGTCCAGTCCAAACCCCGCGTGGCGGTGCTGTTCGGCGGCCGCTCCAGCGAGCACGCCGTCAGCTGCGTGACAGCCGCCGGCGTCCTGGGAGCCATCGACAAGGACAAATACGACGTCATCCCGATCGGGATCGCCAAGACCGGCCAGTGGGTTTTGGCGTCCGACGGAACCGACGAGTGGTCGCTCTCCGCCTCTTCGCTGCCCGAGGTGGCCCCCTCGGCGCAGACCGTCACCCTGGCCGAGATCGGCGGCGAGCACCAGCTGATCGTCGCAGCCCCGAACACCGTCCCGCAGGAGCTTGGCGCCGTCGACGTCGTCTTCCCGCTGCTGCACGGGCCCTTCGGCGAAGACGGCACCATCCAGGGCCTCCTGGAACTGTCCGACACCCGCTACGTGGGCGCGGGCGTGCTTGCGTCCGCCGTCGGCATGGACAAGCACTTCATGAAGGTGGTCTTTGAATCGGCCGGGCTCCATGTGGGACCCTACATCGCCGTGACTGACCGCCAGTGGCGCAACGATCCCGAGACCGTCCGCAAGCGCGTGGACCAGCTCGGCTTCCCGGTATTCGTCAAGCCGGCCCGGGCAGGGTCTTCCATGGGAATCTCCAAGGTGGACTCCCTCGAGGGCCTCGACGCCGCCATAGAGATCGCCCGCGAGCACGACCCCAAGCTGGTCATCGAGGCCGGCATCACGGGCCGCGAGATCGAATGTGCCGTGCTGGAGGGCCGGGGGACCGATGCTCCCCGGACGTCGATGCCGGGCGAGATCTCCGTCGCGGGCGGCGGCCATGAATTCTATGACTTCAACGCCAAATATGTGGACGACGCCGCAGCCCTCAGTTGCCCGGCCGACCTCCCCGAAGAAGCCATCACCCGTGTCCGGGAACTGGCCGCGGTCGCCTTTGACGCCGTCGGAGGCGAGGGACTGAGCCGGGTTGACTTCTTCTACACCCCTGATGGCGAACTGATCATCAACGAGATCAACACCATGCCCGGGTTTACGCCCAAGAGCATGTACCCGCAGATGTGGAAGGCCTCAGGACTGGGCTACGCCGACCTGATTGACGAGCTGATCCACCTGGCCCTGCACCGCAAGACCGGCCTGCGCTAGAACCGCGCTGTGCTGGAACCGGGCGGGCGCGGACGCGCCTGCCCGGGCCTACTTGCTGGTGGGGAGGTTCTGCAGATCCTCTTGACCCACACATTTCCGGGTTGCCGGGATCTTCAGCGCGGCGGCGGAGAGGTCCGCCAGCACGGTGGCCGAACTGATCTTGTCCGGGTCCATCAGGATCTCCGTGGCCGGTTCGCGGCCGAACGTGGTCAGCGTCCACACGGGGTCGCCTTCCTTGATGACCCAGTCGACGTCGTTGACGCTGACACAGCGGTCGGTCGTGGGTCCGGGAACGTTGACGCCGCAGCGCAGAATCACTTGGGACGGATCGCCCCAGGCCGCAGTGGCCTGTGCGTTGGTCTTCCGCAGCTTGGCATCGCCGATCGCGTCCGGCAGGGCCAGCATCATCGGCGCGCAGGCCGCGTTCGCGGCATCCTTGGCAGGCGTGACGTCGACAACCGGGGAACACGAGGTCAAGGCCAGGCCGGCTGCGGCGGCCGCCACAGTGAAGGACAGGCGCGCGGAAACCAGACGGCTGAAAGGGAGCATTGATCCAGCTTATCCCGGTCCGCGTGGCGCTATGGTCACGGCCCGGACTGCCCTATATCATGGCCCGGTGGCACTGAGGTGAACAGCTTGTCTTGCCGTCAAGTAGACTGGGGGGACCGTGCACCGCTGGGGTTTTGCCGACAACGACGTTAGTGATGGCCACGACCGCACAAACTTGATTCAATCTCGCACCTGGGGGAGGGCCTGTCGATGACGTCGCGCAGCCAAAAACTGAAGTCAGCACGCGTCGGGCTGGGAGCACTGCTCCTGGCCCTCTCCATCGCGGGAACGGCCGTTCCTGCCCACGCTGATGATCTAGGTCTTCCGGTCCCACCAGTAGTAGCGCCGGCCGAGCCGCCTCCTGCTCCGGCTCCCGATCCTGCTCCTGAACCCGTCCCTGCCCCGGAGCAGCCTGCTGACCCCGCTCCCGAGCCCGCACCGGCACCGGCACCGCCACCGGCACCCGCGCCCGCGCCCGCTCCCGTCCCCGCGGCACCCGCCCCGGCACCCGCACCCGCGCCCGCGCCTGCTCCCGCCCCCGTAACCGTGCCCACCGCCGCAAATCCCGCGCCGGTTCCCGGAGTAACCGCACCCCCGGCGCTGGCACCGGCCCTCGCACCGCCCGCGGCCAACCCCGCGCCGGTGGAAGAGGCCACCGCCGAAGCGTCGGCAACACCGACGCCCACACCTTCGCCGACATCAGCGCCGTCGACGGCCCCTGCGGTGATCGCCACCCCCAGCGAGCCCCCCGTCATGGTGAAGTCCGAAGTCAAGGCCGCCGTTGCGGTAGCCACCGGCAGCCCGCTGGGGATTCAGCTGATCACAGTCCTGATCCTGCTCGGTGCGGGTTTGGCCTACTTCCGTTTCCTCGGCGGGAAGACCATGGTCCGTCCCCGCCAGGGCGGGAAAGTAACACCCTAGACATGCGCCACGAATTCGTTGACCGCACACCACAAGGGACGCAGGCCGAGAGCCTGCGGATAACCCTGCTGACCCACTCCTACTGGCCGGAACAGAGCCCTCCCCAGCGCCGCTGGACCGCCATGATCAAGGAGTTTTCGGCATCCGGCTGGGACGTCGACGTCGTGACACCCGTTGCGCACTATCCTTTCGGCCGGCGGGCGCTGCCCCGCAAGATGGCCGGGAGGCCTTTCCAGCCGCAAAAAGGGCAGTTTACCGAGAAGATACTCCGCGTCCCTTACCTCCGCCACGGCAACTCCCGTGCGGCACGTTTGCTGGATCAGTGCTTTTCCGCGGCCCTGTCGGTTCCGGCCGGTTTCATGGTCCGCAAGCCCGACGTCGTCATTGTCACGGCGCCGGGGCTGCCCTCCCTGGCAGCCGGCTACATCCTGGCCAAGGCCCGCGGCGTGCCCCTGATCGTGGAAATGCGGGATGCGTGGCCGGACCTGGCCCGCGACGCCCGGCTGGTCCAGGGCAGCGTGAAAGGCGTCGTTGAACGCGTCGTGGATTTTGTCCAGCACCGCGCCGACCTCGTGGTCACCGTGACCGAGGGATTCGCCGCGACGCTTCGGGCGCGCGGCATCCGCAACGTAGCAACCGTCAGCAACGGCGTGCACCTGGACTCCATCCCCGTCATGGGACCGCCGGAACTCGACCGCGACGTCTTCGAAGCTTTGTACCTGGGGAACCACGGCGAGAGCCAGCGGCTGGACGTGGCCATCAGGGCAAGCGCCCTCGTGGGGGACTCCATGCACCTGCACTTGGTGGGCCACGGGACTCAGCGGCCGGCGCTGGAGAAACTGGCGCGGGAGCTGAAGGCCCCGGTCACGTTTCACGCACCCCTGACCGGGGACGCCATGCTTGAGCGCTATGCGTCGGCCGACACCTGCCTGGTGTCCCTTCGAGACGACTGGAAGTCCTTCGACACCACCGTTCCGTCCAAGACCTACGAAGTTCTGGCCATCGGCCGCCACATCACTGCTGTGGTGCGCGGCGAAGCGGCCCGCATTGTCATGGACGCGGAAGCCGGGGACATTGTTGCCAGTTCTCCGGAAGCTGTGGCGGATCTGTGGCGCGAGCTCGCAGCCGACCGAAGCAGACTGGTCCGCAACGGCGACAGCCGTCAGTGGGTTAAATCCAACGCAGAATATGGCCACCTCGCCAGCCGCTACATGCAACTCATCTCCGAGCTTCTGGCGGACGTTCCCAGCAAATGATCCAGCTCCTCAAGAATGCGCGGCTCGCCGCGAGTGTCATCAGCCAACACCTGGTTGATGACCCGGTTCTCCTGTACCTGCAAGCTGCCCGCCGTCTGCCCGCCGTCGTGCGCCCCTTCGGCCGGGTTGTCACCACCATCTTTCCGAGGACCTCGGTGGCGGCTCCCGTCATCCTCGCCGCGCTCAGCAACGGAAACGACGCCGACGCCAAGCGCCGCCTCGAACTGGCCGCGGATGGCCCCACCCAGGGGGAACCGGCCCGGCGCCTTGCGGACATAGCCCTGTCCGCCGGCCTGCTGGAGATATCGGACGACTTATTGGCCAAGGCAGGGAATGCTCGCGGCCTGAAGTCTGCGCGGGCCCGCAGATTGTGGCATGACGGGGACCTCAGCGGCGCCGTCAAGGCCCTCAATGGCTCCGGCGCTGCAGGACGGCGGCAGCAGGCACGCCTCGCCGGTGAGGCGGCGGTCTACGCCGGCGCAGCCCCGGTGCTCCGTCGGCAGGATTTCGAACCGGTTCCCGGCCGGGTCCTGCATTTGCTCACCAATTCACTGCCCCACACCGCCAGCGGCTACGCCCAGAGATCCCACTCCATCATGGTGGCCCAGCGGGAAGCGGGCTGGGGCGTCCTGGCGGTCACGCGGCTCGGGTACCCCGTTCAGGTCGGCAAATTCCTGGCGCGGGCCACCGACGTGGTGGATGGCGTCCGTTACCGGCGCCTCCTCCCGTCGCGGCTGGCCCGCACCATGGACGCGCGTCTGCAGCAACAGGCTGAGGAATTACTGCGGGTGGCCCTGCAATTCAGGCCGAGCGTTCTGCACACCACCACACACTTCGTCAATGGATTGGTGGTCCGGGCCGTGGCCGATGCCCTGGGCATCCCGTGGGTGTACGAGGTCCGCGGCCAGCTGGCAGACACGTGGGCCGCCACGCGGGGACCTGCGGCACGGGACAGCGAAAAGTACGCGCAATTCCAGGCCCGGGAAACCGAAGTCATGCGCGACGCCGATTTGGTGGTGACGCTGGGCCATGCGATGAAAGCCAATATTGTGGCCGCGGGCATTCCGGGCGGGAAGATCGTCATCGCTCCCAATGCCGTGGGCGGGGCATTCCTCGACCAGCCCGGGGACGCCGCCGACGCGCGCCGCGAACTCGGCCTGCCCGGGGACGGACTCTACATCGGCACGGTCAGCAGCCTGGTGGCGTATGAAGGCCTGGATGACCTGGTCAGCGCGTTCGCGCTCCTGGCGCCGGAATTTCCGCAGCTGCGCCTGCTGATTGTTGGGGACGGCGTGGCCGGTCCCGCCCTGCGGGAGCAGGTCCGGGGCCTCGGCCTGGCCGGGCGGGCGATCTTCACGGGCAGGGTGCCCCGGGATCAGACCCCGCTTTATCATCAGGCCCTGGACCTGTTCGTGGTGCCGCGCAAGGACCTGGACGTGACCCGTGCCGTGACCCCGCTCAAGCCGGTCGAGGCGCTGGCGAGTGCACGGCCGGTGGTTGGAAGCGACCTGCCCGCACTTCGGGAGATAATAGACGACGGCGGCAACGGGCTTCTGGTCCCTGCCGCGTCACCGGTCGAGCTTGCGCGCACGATCTCGGCGCTGTTGCTCGACGCGAGCCGACGGGCGTCGATGGGGCGCGCGGGCCGGGCCGCAGTCCTGGCCGAGAGGACCTGGGCGGCCAACGCCGAGGCGCTGGCCGCGCGTTACGCTGGGCTGCACCATGAACATGAGGAGATCGAGTAGTGTCCGCAGATAGTGCAATAGACCCGGAGCCGGTGGCTGTTCAGCCCCTCTCCGTGGACATGCGGCGGCTGACCCGTGTCGGTTCGCGGCCCAACTTCCTGGACTATCTTGTTCAGCTCTGGGACTTCCGACAGTTCATTTTTTACGATGCCCGCGCCCGGGTGCAAAGCGGAACGCGGCGAGATCGACTGGGCAGCGCATGGCTGCTCCTGAACCCCATTTTCAACGGCCTGACCTACTTTCTGATTTTCGGGTTGTTGCTCAAGACCAGCCGCGGTGTTGAGAACTACGTGGGCTACCTGGTGGTGGGAATCTTCGTGTTCCAGTTCAGTGCCGGTGCCATCACCTCCGGCGCACGCTCGATCCGGAGCAACAAGTCGATTGTTCAGGCATTTAACTTCCCGCGCGCCGCGCTCCCCATCGGCGCCAACGTGCGCGAACTGCTCTCGGCTGTGCCCCTCATGCTCGCCATGCTCCTGATCGTGGTGGTGCTGCCTCCAGCCGAGAACATCACCTGGCTGTGGGTACTGGTGGTACCGGCCATACTCCTGCAGTCGCTATTCAACCTCGGGGTGGGGCTCATCCTTGCCCGGGTTATCTCCCGCGTTCACGACGTCACGCACCTGCTGCCCTTCGCCCTGCGGGCGTGGATGTACGGATCCGCGATCTTCTACACCTACGAGCGTTTTGTCACGCATCCCCAAATGCTCGCCGCCATCAAGCTCAATCCCTTGTTCAACGTCATTGACATAATCCGGGATTGCGTCCTCTATGCCCGGGTTCCCCAGTGGCAGTCGTGGGCAATCCTTGCGGCCTGGGCCCTGGGAGCGCTGGCTGTTGGGCTTGTCTACTTCTGGAAGGGGGAGGAATCCTATGGACGCGGGTGAGAAGGAAATCTTCATCGAGGGACATCCATGCGTGGTCGTGGACAGCGTGCGGATGCGCTATCGCGTCGCCTCAACCGCTGCTTCGGACACGGACGCCGACACCGCCAAGCCCCGGTTCCTGCGCCGCGCCGTCAATAAGCCGCACATGGTGACCGTGCAGGCCCTGAACGAGCTCTCCCTGGTGGTGGAGCGCGGCGAATCCGTCGGCATCATTGGCCGCAACGGGTCCGGGAAAAGCACTCTGATGAAGATCATCAGCGGCCAATCCAAGCCGACGTCGGGGGCCGTGTATGCCTCCAGCACGCCGATCATGCTCGGCGTCAACGCAGCCTTGGTCCAAGACCTGTCGGGGGACCAGAACGTCATCCTGGGGTGCCTTGCCATGGGCATGAGCCGGGCCGAAGTGGACGAAAAGTTCAACAGTATTGTCGAACTGTCCGGACTCGAGAAGTCCATTCACTTACCGATGAAGTCCTATTCTTCGGGCATGGCGTCCCGCCTCCGGTTTGCCATCGCCGCGAGCGTCGATCCCGAGATTCTCCTGGTGGATGAGGCGCTCAATACCGGTGATGCCCAGTTTGGTGACCGCAGTAAATTGCGGATGGACGAGCTCCGCGAGCAGGCCGGCTGCGTCTTCCTGGTCAGCCACAGCCTGGACACGATCAAGGCAATGTGCACACGGGTGATCTGGCTCGACAAGGGCGATCTCATCATGGACGATGAGCCGGAAATCGCCATCAAGGCCTATCAGGACTTCACCCGTCACCTGTCCAAAGGCAACAACATCTCAGCCGCCAAGATTCTCGACGACGCCAAAGCGAATCTTGTGGCAACCGAGGTCCGTGGGCGGTCCTCACGCCGGAGCCGAGGCTGATGCCGGGTCTCCGGGAGGTCCGGAAAGGCCTGTGGCATCTGCGCAGGGGCGGTGTGGCGCAGTTCAAGACCTGGCGGTCCCGCGAGCGGACCGAACAGGGCTTCGCCGCGCCCCGCAACGTGCAGGGCGTGGAAGCGGCCTGGACGGGGCGGGGGCGCAAACGCCGGCTCTCGCTGATTCCGGCCTCCCTTCCACAGCACCAACCGTCCCGGCCCGACGTCCGGGCCGCGGTGATCCTGGACGACTTTTCCGCCCTGGCCTTCGGCTATGAGTGGACCACCAGCGCCGTGCACCCCCACACCTGGCGCAGCGATCTTGCATCCGACGCCGTCGACCTCCTGTTCGTCGAGTCGGCCTGGGCGGGAAACGGCGGCCTGTGGCGCGGAAAGCTGACCGGCCCCAGCGGGCCCAGCAGCGAGTTCCGCGAGCTGGTCCAGTGGTGCCGGGACCAGGGGATTCCCACCGTTTTCTGGAACAAGGAGGACCCGCCGCACTATGACGACTTCCTGCCCGCTGCCCGGCTGTTTGACCACGTCTTCACCTCTGATTCCGGCCGCATAGCCCAGTACACCGAGGATCTCGGGCATGACCGCGTCGCCGTGCTCCCGTTCGCGGCACAGCCGGCCATCCACAACCCCGTGCGGCCCGGACACGGCCGGCACCAGCGGGACGTTGCCTTTGCCGGGATGTACTTTGCCCACAAATATCCCGAACGCCGTGCCCAGATGGACCTCCTGCTCGGCGGGGCGCTGGACGCGTCCACCCGGATGAAGACGGGGCTGGAAATCTTCTCCCGCCAGCTCGGCGGCAACGCCGAGTACCAGTTCCCGGCACCGCTGGACTCGCACGTGGTCGGTTCGCTGACGTACGCGCAGACGCTGTCCGCCTACAAGGCCTACAAGGTCTTCCTCAACGTCAATTCCGTTGTGGACTCGCCCAGCATGTGCGCCCGGCGCATCTTTGAAATCTCGGCGTCCGGGACACCGGTGATCACCGCGCCCAGCCAGGCCATGGGACAGTTTTTCACCCCCGCGGCCGTGCCCGTGGCCGCCACCCGCAAGGAAGCGGAGCACCTCACCCGGGCGCTGGTTTCCAACCCGGAGCTGAACGACCGCACGGCCCACCTGGCCCAACGCACCATCTGGTCGCATCACACGTACGCCCATCGGGCGGCCACTGTCTTGCACTATGCCGTGCCAGCAATCGCGGCGGGCGCGTCGCGGCCGTCAGTGTCCGTTCTGTTGCCGACCATCCGGCCTCAAAACCTGGAACATGTCTTCCGGACCCTGGCCGGCCAGCGCGGCGTGGAGCCGGAGCTGGTGCTGCTCACCCACGGCTTCCAGCTCTCCGCCGAACGCCTGGCGGAGCTGTCAGAAGAGTCCGGGCTCCGCAACGTCGTGCTTCTCGAAGCACCGCGGGACGTGTCACTGGGGGAGTGCCTGAACATGTGCGTCGCCGCGGCCAGTGGGAAGGTCCTCACCAAGATGGACGACGACGACCACTACGGCCCGCACTATCTGAGTGACCAGCTCCATGCCCTGTCCTACTCCGCCGCCGATGTTGTGGGGAAACAGGCCCACTACATGCATCTTGAGACGACGAACGCCGCGATCCTGCGGTTCGCGGCCCGGGAACACCGGTACACCGACTTCGTGATGGGGCCAACCATCATGGCCCACAGGGAAGTTTTCACGGACCACCCCTTCCTTCATGTCAGCATCGGCGAGGACACAGGATTTCTCCGTGCCGCCCATGCCGCCGGTAGGATCATTTACTCGGCGGACCGCTTCAACTACTTCCAGGTCCGCACCGGTGACGGACACACCTGGCAGGTGGAGGACGCAGAGCTGCTCGCGTCCGGAGACTTGAAATTCTATGGAAAGTTAAATGAACATGTTGACATCTAAGGCTGCCGAGACCGAGGCACCCATCAGGACAGTCGCCGTCGTCGGACTTGGTTACATCGGGCTGCCCACAGCGGCCATCCTGGCCACCAACGGTCTCGAGGTGATCGGCGTCGACGTCAATCCGGGCACCGTGACCGCCATCAACAACGGCGACGTGCCCTTCGTGGAACCTGACTTGGGCGTCCACGTCGCGGGCGCGGTCAGCCAGGGGCGGCTCCGGGCCCAGCTCGAAACGCCCGCCGCGGATGCCTACATTGTGGCCGTGCCGACCCCGTTCAAGGCGGACAAGTCGGCCGACATGTCCTACATTGCTGCCGCCGCCCGCGCTATCGCCCCGCAGCTGAGCGGCGGGGAACTGGTGATCCTGGAGTCGACGTCGCCTCCCGGCAGCACGCGCCGGCTCGCCGAGCTGATCCTTGGGCTGCGCCCGGACCTCAGCCTGGACGGCCACGACGGGAAGCCGAAGCTTTTGGTGGCGCACTGCCCCGAAAGGGTGCTGCCGGGCCGGATCATGATCGAGCTGGTGACCAACGACCGGGTGGTGGGCGGTCTTACATCTGAGGCTGCGGAAGCCGCCGCCGCCCTGTACGCAGTGTTCTGCCAGGGCGAAATCCATCTCACGGACGCCGCAACGGCGGAGATGTCCAAGCTCGTCGAGAACGCCTACCGCGACGTCAACATTGCCTTCGCGAACGAGTTGTCCGTCATCAGCGACAACCTGGACATCGATGTGTGGGAACTCATCCGCTTGGCCAACCACCATCCCCGGGTCAACATCCTCCAGCCCGGCCCCGGCGTTGGCGGCCACTGCATCGCCGTGGACCCCTGGTTCATCGTGGCCGCCGACCCCGGGAATTCGAGGCTGATCCGGACCGCCCGCGAGGTCAACGACGGCAAGCCTGGCTACATTGTGGAACAGGTCCGGACGGCGGTCGGCGACGACAGCCGTCCGACTATTGCCTGCCTGGGCCTGGCGTTCAAAGCAAATATCGACGACGTCCGGGAATCTCCGGCCGTGGAGATCGTCCGGCGTGTGGCCATACAGCATCCGGATGCCGAGATTCTGGTCGCAGCACCGCACAAGGATCACCTGCCGCAGGAACTCGCAGTGATTGAGAACATCCGGCTGGTGGAAACGGACAAAGCCATTGAGGCTGCCCAGGTAGTGGTGCTGCTGGTGGACCACGACAAATTCCGCGACATCGAGCCCGGCACCCTCGAAGGCAAGCGGCTCATCGATACCCGCGGTTTCTGGCGCTGACGGAACAGGCGAAACTGACACTCGATGTTCAGGTAGAGGTTTCGCGTGCAATAAAGAAAATGGGGACAAATTGAATTCTGATCCAACTGCCAGGCTGCTTCCCGCCGGCAGGCATTTCGCGGTGACGTGGAGCCTGCCGTCGGAATTTGCGGGACGAACGAACGCCATGTTGCATCGTTCACGATCCTTCGCGTCCGAGGGTGGGGCTCCTGTCGACATCCTGACTTTCGACGACTTCCGGGACTATTCTGTTCTCCGCGAAGTGTTGACAGACAGGGGTTTCCTGTCGGAAGGCACACGCATCCTGAATCTCTGGGAAGACCTCCCAGCCATGGCTGAATTCATCGGCTCCCAGCCGGCGCTTGACTCGGAATCCGAAGAGGGCACATTTGCTTCGTATTCTCCGTTGGCTATCCAGCCTTCCGCGAAGCTTGTCGAGTTGGAGGGCCCTCATAAGCGTCTGGCCCGCTACGCGGACGACGGGAAGACGCTGTTGCAGGTCGATCATTTTCGCCCGGACGGCTCGCTCCTCTTATCGGATCGGCACGATGCGAAGCTGCTGGGGGTGCACGGGGGCCGGTCGCTAACACTTTGTGACGCTGCAGGCCTTCCGCTTCAGGAGTGGGGATCGGCCTGGGGTTTGTATCGATCGTGGCTCGACTACGTGCTGGCGGGGGAGCAAGCGTACTTTGTGGTCGACAACAAGAACACGGCGCGCTTCATGGCGAGTTACCAGCGTGAACACGCCGTGGTGCTCTATCAAGTCCATGAGAACCACTTGGAAGACCCCTCCGCAGGCTTCGCCTCGGAGCTTACCGCCTCCGCTGAGGAAGTGTTCCCTCGCTTGGAAGGCTTCGACGGTGTTATATTCCTCACCGAGCAACAGGCCGTTGATGTGCGCCGGAGGTATGCACAGGCCGGTAACTGGTATGTGATCCCGAACGGACGGTCCCTTGCCGCTGCGCCGGAGGCTGACAGCGCGCGCAGCGAACGAACTGGAATGCACGCCGCGACCCTCAGCCACCGGAAACGCGTTGACCATTCCGTCAGGGCCATCCACTTGGCGAACACCACGTTGTCGGCCCCCGTCGGGTTAAAGATCTTCGGCGATGGGTCCCAGCGGTCCCGGTTGGAAGAACTGATCACCGATCTCAGCGAAACCGAAAATGTTCAGCTGATGGGCCATGTCACGAACGCCCAAACTCATTTCAAAGACGCGTCCTTTTCGCTGCTGACCAGCACCTCCGAGGCATTTGGCCTGGTAATTGTGGAGAGCATGGCCGCCGGGTGCATCCCTATTGCTTATGACCTGCCGTACGGACCCGCCTCTATCATCACCAATGGCGTCAATGGTTTTCTTGTGGAGTATGGCAACGTCGAGGAACTTGCACGCTGCATAGCCGAGTTCGTCGACATGTCTCCGTTGCAAGTCCAGGAGATGCGCCAGGCTGCGCGAACCAGGGCCGACGACTTCTCCGATGCGAATGTCGTGCGGCAATGGGTGGAGGCCATGAATCATGCAGCTGAGGGCAAGCGAACCAAAGGGAACGACCACACGGTAGAGATAGAAGACTCAGCGTGTTTGTACAGCGCGGGTGGTGGCCTGGAGGTGCGCGCCACCCTAAGACTGCACCTGCAACAGCCGATTTGGCAGGCACGCGTCCCGGCCTTCTACTGCAGGCTCCGTCTCCGGCCTGGTGAAGCATTCTTCCGCGTTGCATCAACAGGCTTTAGCAAAGACGCATCCGGCAGGTATGCCGTCAGATTCCCGTTCGAGTCGGACGTTCTTAATGCCATGGGCGGCAGCACGGCCGACGTCTTTCTTGAGACGAGAATCGGCGAGGCTACTAGGGTGACACGGATGCCGTTGGCGGAAGTCAAAGCAGCTCCCCGTGTGTATGCAACAGTGCACGGCAACATGAGTATCAGCTTCGCCTGACCTCATACTTGAAAACCACAGATACGAGTCACAAATGTCTTCAACAAATAACCAGCTGCGTTCGCCGATAGAACTACCGTCGGGGTATCACTGTGCTGTCACGTGGGGGATACCCGCGGACTTCGGCGGGATGACCAGCGCTCTTCTGCGACGCTCGAGGGCCTTTGTCCGTGAAGCCGGAGTGCCGGTCGACGTCCTCACCTTCGAATACGACAACGGGCTCGACGACTTGCGCTGCGAGATGCAGGTTGCGGGCGAACTGGTTCCGGGCATGCGTCTGCGGAATCTCTGGGAAGAACTGGCAGCCCTGCCGGACCTGGACGTGTCTGCGGCTCGCGGAGACAAGAACCTTGTGGGAACTTTCGCGCCAATCTCTGACGAGGAACCCCATACTGCGGAAATTTCCCGGGGATCCCTCGGACGGAGAATACGCCTCGATGCCGCGGCGGAAAAAACGCTTCAAATTGATTATTTCCGTGCGGACGGGAGTCTTTTCGTCTCGGATCAGCGCGACATCAACGACCGGGGTGTGGAGGGCGGCCGGCTTATTACCCTTTGTGACCACAACGGGGAGCCAGTAGCAGGCTGGAACAAGATGTGGCCTCTGTACCTTCTCTGGCTGGACATGGTTGTGGGCACCCAGGAGACCTTCATGATCGTGGACAGTAAGACCACCGCGAATTTCATCACGCGTTTCCGCCGCGACAATGTGGTGACCCTGCACCTTATCCACAATTCGCACATGGCATCCGGCCAGGTACCCCCGAACGGCGAGTTGAGCTCCGTACGCCGTTATGTCTTTGAGCGGTTGGATACCTATGACGGGATCGTGCTGCTGACTGAGCGCCAGAAGGATGATGTGGATGCGGCGTTCGGGCCCGGCAACACATTCGTGGTGCCCAACAGCACCGAACTACCGGAACAACTGCCGTCTTCGGTCGGACGCTCCCAGGACCACGGGGTGATGCTGGCGGGCCTTACGCACCGTAAGCGGATAGACCACGCCATACGAGGAATTGGGAAGGCAAATGCCCTGGCCGGAGCGCCGTTCGACCTGACCATCTATGGCCAAGGACCGGTCCGGAAACAGCTGGAGACACTCATCTCCAAGCTTGGCCTGAGCCAGAGTGTCCACCTTGGCGGCTTTGACAGCGAGCCCAGGAAGCGGCTATCGCAGGCTTCGTTCATGCTTCTGACCAGCCGCATGGAAGGCCTCCCGCTGGTGCTCCTGGAAGCGATGAGCGTTGGCTGCATTCCGATCGCGTACGACATGCCCTACGGACCGGCCGACATCATTGTTGATGGTGTCAATGGATATTTGGTCGAGGCTGGGGATATCGAGGGGCTGGCCGAGCGGATCGCCCGGCAGGGATCACTTTCGAGCGTGGAAATGGAAGCCATGCGGCAGGCCGCCAGGGAGACCGCTGAGCGCTTTGATGACCGCTCCGTGACACTCCAATGGGGCCGTGTGATGTCGCAGGCCGTTGACCGCAAACTGCACCAGACGGCGGGATCGCTCTCCTCGTAGCGTCAAGAGCAAAAGGCAGAGGACCCGTGGTTCTGTTCGGCTGGATGTAGGTGAAATCCAGCCGGACAGAACTACGGGTCCTCAATTTACGTGCGCGGGAACTGTCTCCTAGGGGAGCTGTACTGTCGCTTTGACCATGTTGTGATCAGAGGGAATGGTTCCTATGAAGTTCCCACTCGAATCGACATTGACCACGGTGCGCCACTCGACCACGCGCATCTTAGACGTGAAGATGTAGTCCAGGTAGGTGCCGTTGCCCCATGAGTTGCGCGCGTTCGCGAGACGGTTGAAAGCGTTGAAGCTGTCGTAGTTCGCAGCCACCGTCTTCTCAGCTGTCGCCGTTCCGCTGGGCAGATCGGAGGCATATGTGTTGCCGAGCGGATCAATATATCCGGCTGCAGTCAGGACGTCGTAAGGGGCATTTGTCGGTGCTGTCCATTTGTGCGAGTTCAAGTCGCCGGTCAAGAGCACGGGGAAGTTGCTGGGATTCCGTTTCTTGACTTCCGCTGTGATGGCTTGTGTCTGCCTCTTACGCAGGTCCTGGAGATCAGTTCCGCCGCCGGGCTCCAGGTGCGTGTCGCCGACAAAGAATTTCTTGTTTGTCGACTTTTGGGTGAAGATGCCCCAGGCCAAGTAGCGGGGGTTGTCTGTTGCCCGGATTACCGGAAGTGCCAGGGAACCCTGGCTGATCAGGGACACCTTGGAAGCATTGTAGAAAAGCTTCGTGCCCTGCGAGGCGCCCTTATCGGCGTACACGCAGGCAGTGGGCGTAGTGTCCTTCACGCAGTTATTGCGCTTGTTATTGGCCAGCTGGTAGTTGGCGCCGGCCGCTTGGAGCCGCTCTTGGAGATCCTCAAATTGGGAGACCCCACCGGGCCTTGAGTCATCCTTGAGCCACCCCTGGGAAGCTTCCTGTACACCCATCACGTCTGGCATCTGCGCCTTGATATTAGCGACGACGGCGGCCCGGCGGCCGGCCCACGTCAGTTCATTGGCGGCTCCCGCGAAGCAGTTGGCACACTTCACGTTGTAGCTTGCAACCGTTAGTGGATTGACCGCGGGGGCTATCACGAGTGCAGCCTTTGTTTTGGCGGTTATGGGGGCAGAATACGAACTTAGATTCGTAGTGCCGTCCGCAGAGATGACCCTGACCCGAAAGTAATAGGTGGTGTTGCTTTTAAGTCCGCGCATCTCGGTGGAAGTGGTTGTGTACCGGTTATAGGTCGAGTCCGAAAAGTCGGCTTTGGCGGAGTACTGGACACGATATCTCGGCGCGCCGCTAACAGCGTTCCAGGAAAGGAAGACGGACGTGTTTGTTTGAGCGGGCGACTTGAGACCAGACGGGGCCGGAGTGGCGGCATTTGCACCGGGGGCGCCGAAAGGAAGGAGGAGTATTGCCATGATCAGAATAGAGAGCGGACGAAGACGAAACGTTGAGCCGCGACTGTTTGTTGGCATGCGAGACCTTATCAATGGGACGTTGGCACCAGAAAGGCACGAGACGGTGCGAATAAATGCTGTGTTTAGGCGATGCAAGGTGCTGTGGGACACCATAGTCTGGCATGCGCTAATCCATCAGCACAACGCGCAAGGCCATACTGTGATTTAGCCCTCAATTACTCACACCCTGCTCTTGGATGATAAGTGCTCTCTGGCCCCTCGCGGGCCATATTGCGGAAAAACTGCGATTCACCTGCGGTTGGCCGACTCCTATTCTCCTTCGGCCTGCACATGCCTGGGACCGCACTACGGTAAGGTTGCTGATGGTCCAGACGGCGGGCATTAGGGACACTGAGGGACAGCAATGACGGTAATACTGAAGGGCCAGGACGTCCGGGAGTACTCGGACGCAAAAGGGAACAGAATTGTGGGGTCGCCCGCTTGCTCCCCTGGCGCCTCGATAGAGTTCAAGGGCTCCAATTGCCTGGTCGTCTTTGGAAAGGGATCCAAGTTCGGCGGATCGATTGTTTTTCACCGGGACAACTCATCGGTGACGATGGGGGAGTGGGCTTGGTACCGGGGCCGGATCACCTTGGGCCTGGACTGCACTGTTTCAATGGGCGACAAGTTTTACAGCGGGTTTGACCTGCAGATAACGACGGCGGAAGGCGCAAACATTACGTTCGGCGATGATGTGCTGATCGCCAACCAGTGCCGCATCCGCGCCGACGATTCCCACCCGATCTATGACGGCGTCACGGGTGAGCGCATCAACCATTCCGAGTCCATCACGGTCGGTGACCATGTGTGGATAGGCCAGGAAGTTTTCGTGATGCCTGGCTCTACGATCGGTAGCGGGTGCGTGATCGGGGCACGAAGTGTTGTCACACGGTCGCGCCCAGTCCCGCCGTTCACTCTCGCCCTGGGGTCGCCGGCCACGGTTCATCGCGAAAAAATTAATTGGGTCCGCAAGCATCTCCAAATGAACGAGATTCCGGACTCCGTCCCTTCGATCTTTTCTGCTGATGAGCTAGTTGGAGGCTAGTCCCTCAGTCACGAGTCCGACGGCGGGATTGTCGTCCGGCTCCTGACCCCTCACATAAAGATTATTGATAATCCGGAGAAGCGCCGAAGCAGTCGCGCTCGGAACCGCCTCAAGTCGAACTCGCGCGACTATATATTTCCCCGACCTAAAAACGCAGCCGGTTTGGGAAACCACTCTCTCCAGTAGCTTCTGGCCGTCGGCATCCCTGGCATGCAACTTGACAACAATGTCATCGTCGGTCAGTACCATATCGATCGCGACTCGCCGGCGGCTCCATTCCATGTCCAGGACCAGGCAGCGAGTGGAATAGAACCATAGCTTTGCGGGACGCAAACTGAGCGTCTTGTCCTGTTCCAGTATCGTCTGAAGTGCAACCAGGGTTTTGTGGGGGACCACCAGCATGGGACTATCCGCAGCGACTGGTCTGTCAACCTCAGCCGCATCCAGGTCAAAGGCATGCCTCACCGCATCTACGAGGGCTTCATCGGTCCGTTGATTACTTGGCGTGAACTTTCGCGTGCCCGTTCGAGACCGCTTCCAGTCAGAACTAATGGCCATGAAGTGTCGGTGCATCACGTCTGTGGTCTCTGTGGTGTCGGCGCCCGGGACGCCATGTGTTTTCCACTGTGCTACTTCGGGGATATCGGCAGGCCTTGCTGCCCACTTGGCAGTAGCGTTCCCCCTCGAAACGTCATAGGTTGAAAAGTCCGAATGCCGAGGGACGCGTCCGGGCACGGCCGACGTCTTTTCGATCCATCGGCCGGGGTACCGGAGCACCGGAGCCGAAGAGGAGTCCAGAACGTCGAAAACGGATTTCCTGTCGTTGGCCAGGACTAGCTCGTCGACGTCTGCGTTGATGACTGCTTTGGCCGCGGGGAGAAATCTCCACCGTGCGTGTTCCATAATCCCGTATTCACAGAAATCCGAGTCCCAAGGGGCATCGTTCAATCCGTCCCAACTGCCGCCCTGGGGGCCGAACTTGAAAGGCCAGCGCACGACTACTACTGACGTGAGCCCGTCAACGGATCCGACAGTCTGCAGGACTTCCTCAGGTGAGTAGGCAGTCGAGCCGTTATCGTAAATCAGTAGGCCGGTGATGCCATGGTGCTTGACGTGGAATTCCGCCCAATCGCGGATCCAGATCAAGTGGTTGTCTTTAGACTTCGTGAACAGGACATTCAACCCGGCGAAAACCTCTCGCAGGTCAGAGCCTACGGAAGTAGAAATCGAGAATTCATCCGACAAGATCGAAATGAACGTGGGTCCCTGCGGCGACTGAAGAAATGACCGTTGCGTGCGGTCCATATCTTCAAGATGCGCCGGAAGAACCCGGCCACTGTCGTCAAAGAATTCAGCGCGATCAAGCGCCGCCTTCAAATTGAGGAGCGGTGGTCCAGAAAGCACGATTCTATCATCGGATTGAAAGACGTCGTAAAAGAGGGTCGTAGAATCGAATTCCTCACTGTAGCTGTGTTGTCTCTGATTGAGGGGCCTGGGCGCGGATCGCACCAGAGGAATCGCCCCGGCCATCGTGATTGAGGATGGCTCTACAACCATCCGAACATTTTGTTTGCGCGCCATGGACAGCGTTCATTCTCTCTCTGCATGTGAAAATTCATCAAATGGACCAGGCGGATCTTCACCCCTGGTTTCCAGCTCCGCGAATAAACTTTTTTGATTATATTTATCCGGGGCCCGCCAAGAGGCCTCCGTGTTTTGGACCGAGCTTGAAGTGTCTGTCCCTGTGGCCGCTTCCGTCAAAGCCAAACCCGTTGGAATCCTCTCCAAACCGTGGTGCAAGTCCCTCGGCAAGTATTGTTAGGAGGGAAACGACGAACGGTACATTGTAGTGGAGCGTCTGAAGATGATTTCGGGTCAGATCTGACGCTGTCGAGATGAGGCTAAAATTCGAGTAACGACGGAAATAAGGCAGAACCTCATCGAGATAATCTATGCAATGGGGATCGTAGGGAGAAGTGATCAGGTATATGTTTCGATCTCTGTTGGAGTCGGACCGGACAACTTCTGGAACTAACGAATTTAGCCACTCGATGTCCGTCGCGAGCGTATTGCCGCTCATGTACTCGATGATCGCCGATCTTTTTCGATTCAACAGGTAGGAACCTATGGCGAGCTGGGGCGTTAGCGCCAATATATTTTTGGCATTGCACCTAATTCCAAGACGCAGGGCGGCCGAACCACCCTTGGACATCCCCACCATCGTGCAGTCGCTGCTGCTCAGGCCTAGTTGATCTATTACTTCAGAGATGAGCTGCGAAACCGCCACCTCGATTTCGAAGTTACGATTCTCCGTCAGGTAATAGGAATACTCCGCGCCAAAGTCGTCGTAGATCCAAAGGAGATTCGCCCGGTTATGGGCCAGCAGTGGACCGTCGTGGTCGAAGTCCAGCCAACTCCTATCGGCCCGGATGGAAGTAAATATCACAATGAGGTGCTTAGCCCCCTTCCGCGCGGCTCGAAACTTGAAGTTTACGGGACGCGCGGATGACGTATATGGACTAACCAACTTCATATGGACTTCTCATTCCTTCCGGGATTCGCTACTGACAGTATCGTGGTCGAGGCCTGCCGCAATCCAATTAGACCCTGGCGGGGTCCCCTTCAGTGAGATTGTGGGTCAAGAACTGGTTCAGCGCGCTCGCAACGTAGGTCGAAGGATCAAAATGTTCATGGGGAAGCTCGCCACGCTCGGCTGCTGCCAGCCCCGCAAGCAGACCGTCCTCCGAGTTCTCCACAATCAGGCCATAGCGGTCCTGCAGGACATCCCGCGGTCCAGGCATCTCAGTGCAGACAATCGAAACGCCCAAAATCATGGCCTCAAAGAGGACCATAGGTTGGCCCTCGTGGAGAGATGACAGGACGAAGCAATGGGCGTGCTTCAGCGCCGGGTACGGATTCGCCCGCTGGCCGGCCAGCCAAATGTAGTCGGAAGCCTTCTGGCCGACGATCAGTTTCTCGAGTTCATAGCGGAGGGGCCCGTCACCGACGATCATGAGCCTGGCTCCGGGATGGGAGTCGTGGAAACGCACGAAGGCCCTGATCAGTTTTCGATGGTCCTTTTCCGGGGACAACCGACCAATTGCGATGAAGTTGTAGAGTCCGCCGTCGAACCACTCGGCGATGTCGCTGTCGAGGGGTTCCGCGGCTCCCTTGTTAACCCGGCCCGGATCGATCTGGTTATCGCAGTGCGTGAACGCTGTGCTCTCGAGGGCGTAGGGTCCGGCCAATTCGCGGCGGTTCCTGTCGGAAACGCTGGACGCCACAGAGATGAGCGCGTCGAAATCTCGGTACAGCCGGAAGATGATTTCCAGCACGGGGAACTTCATCAGCTTTTCGTTCGCCATGTCGTTGTGCATGTAAATCGATTTATGCGCATGGTCTGGACCATAGGCCACCAAACTTGACCAGTACGGCGCATACCCGTCGAACTCGATGACCGAATCAAACTGGCTGTCACTGAAGATTCGACGGAATTCACGGGCAAAGGACGAGCGATAGATCTGCCACTGTGCCGCTGAAGGCAGGTCCAGATTCGCCGTCAACTTCCGCGCGATCCAGCGTTCCTCCGGTGTGTGGGACTGGACACCGACCTTGCCGATGATCTGGACGTGGTCAGGCAATTCCCTGAACTTTTCCAGCCTCGCGGGGTTGGCTGCCAGGACTGCAGGTTCAACTACCAGGACGGCGCGGAAGCGCGAGGTGTCCAGGCTGGAGACCAAGTTCCGAAAGGACGTTGCAATGCCGTTAGCGAGCAGTCCGTGGTGGAACAGGAGGGTGGTCTTCTCCTGGGCAGGTTCATCAGCCAGTCCGTCGGGGTCATCCTCGAGGAAGAACCGGACCACTCTCTTGGCGGAGTTGCCATCCTCCCAGGGGCAGAACTGATCCTTGGCTGCCAGATACCGAGGATCAGAGGCTGGATCACTTTCCAGCGAATTCTGGATGCTTGCCGCTAGATCCGACCTTTCCCGCACTAGGGTGCCGGGCATCTCCTCCATGTCGAAGTAGAGACCGCGGTCCTCTGAGTAGTCGTCCAGATCGAACGTATAGAAGACGATAGGCCGGCCCGTCGGGAGGAAGTCGAAGAAGATGCTCGAATAGTCCGTGATGAGCACGTCCACCGCGGAGAGCAGGTCATTCGTGTCGACATCACCGGGGACGATCGAGGAGCCAGCATCGAATCCGTCGAGGAGTCCCTCCGTGAGGCGGTGGGCCCGGAAAAACAAGTGATGGTTGGCTCCGCGCATGGCGGCGAGGTCTTCCTGAAGTTTGCTGGCGTCGACGAATCTGTCGTCCGAGGCGCCGCGCCAGGTGGGAGCGTAGAGAATCACCGGCTTCGAGTCATCCGCGGCGATGCCCAGCTGGGACCGCAATTGAAGGCGTTTGGATTCGTCAGCGTTTACCAGGCCGTCAATTCTTGGTGAGCCTGTGACCGCAATCTTGCCCCGGAAAAGGCCCTCAATGTCGTGGCGCTGGATCAAGGCCTGGGACGTGTGGCGGTTCGGACTCATGATGTGGGTCGACTGCAGGAAGTTCCTGGCGATGTTGGCGTGGGCGACGGGACCGCCGGCCATATCCCGGCCCAAGGTCTTCAACGGTGTCCCATGCCAGGTGTTGAGGTACTTCTGGCCATCCTTGCGGATGAAATACGGCGGAAACGACACATTGTTCACGAGGTGTGCGGCTGACGACAGGACTCTCTTGTACAAGTCCGAGTTTGTCTGGACAAACCTCACATTCTTTCGGCCCCGGAGACGATCGGGGATGTTGTCCTCATTGTTAATGGCCCAGTAGTGATTGAAATCCTGGTAACGCGGATCGGAGCAGACCTCGTCGAAAAGTGCCAGGGGATGGCACCCTATGGAGGAGCCGTGGTTGCTTTCCCACAGTATGATTTTCGGCTCCAGCGGAAGGGTCTCGTAGTATTCAACGTACTCCAGGCTGTTCTTCTGAGCCTTGTTCTTCAGGTAGCTTTCGACGTCGATGCCATCTGATGTCTTGAAGATCCGCATTTGACGGAAGGCAGCACAGGCGGATGTGAAGTCCCCGATCCGGTGGCGCGCGACGCCGAGATAGTAAAAGGAGCGGGGACTGAAATCATTGTTCCGGGCAACGGACTCAGCGAACGCGGTTTCTGCGGTGTCCCAGGCGCCGAGCAGGGCGGTAAGATCGCCGGCACGCTGCATAACCTCGGACGACTGTTTCGCCGCTAGTGCCGGCACCATTTGATCCAGTAAATCCTTGAGGTGTGACCCGTCACTATCCTCCGCGGCGCTTGGGCTGCCGGCGGGCGACGGCGGCACCGGGTAGGACGCTGAGACCAGGTAGTACTCACACGCCTGCTCGGCCCGGCCGGCTGTCTCCAGTGCATAGCCGGCTCGATACGCCCAATATTTCTTGGACGCATCCAGCCGCCAGGCGTCCCCGTAGGCTTCTGCGGCTTCAAGCCACTGGAGGTTGCGCTCACGGGCAAGCCCCAACTTATAGTGCCAGTACGGGACATCCGGCTTGAGCGTGATTGCATCTTCGTACGCTTTAGCCGCCTCGGCCCACCGGTAGCACCGGTCAAATGCCAGCCCGATCCGGTAGGCCACCTCGGCATTGGCCGGTTGCCTGCGCAGCTGATCCTGGTAATGTCCCAGCGCCTCTACCCACGCGCCCTTTTTCTGGAAAAATGCACCGATACCCACGACGTCTGATTTGAAATTCTTATCGTGACTAACGGCCAGGGCGTACGCTTCGTCGGCTTTTTGGGTCTGGCCACTGAGAGCATTGGCGTGTCCCTCGTAGAAATACCATTCGGCGTTCCCTGGAAGAATTGCGTTAGCTTCGGCGTAGGTCGCCGCAGCCTCCCTGAAGCGTTTCATGCCGAACTGTGCAGCCCCGAGCTGGGCAAGCCACGCGGCATTGCCTTCATGGGCTTCTTTTCCAGCAGTCAGAATTTCCAGTTCCTGCCACAATGGGCCTTTGTTTTCCCGAAGACGTGTGAGCTTTTCCGAGTGGTAGTCAGGGTTCCGTCGCTGTGCCAGGACAAGGGCTAGTTCCGGCTCCGATATAGCGTATGCAGCCCGCACGGCGCTTAGCCTTCGCTGCCAGCGGTCCCGGTGTGGCTCCAGTTCAAGTGCGATGACGTAGTTTTCGGCAGCGTCCGCCAAGAGCCCCAACTGTTCCTGGACGTGTCCGAGCCGGTAGTGCCATGAAGCCATGCCATGTTGCAGCGACGTAGCTGTTTGGAGGTGCGTCGCAGCCTGATCGAACTGCCGGAGGTGGAAGTGGGCATGCCCAAGACGGAATGCCAGTTCGGCGTCGGCGCCTCCTGCCCCGGCGAGCATGGCGGTGTAGACCTCGACGGCCGTCTCCCACTCCATCTTTTCCTCGAGAAGCAGGCCATGTTCAATCGTGTTTTGCGCTGGGCTCATTTGTAATGGGTCCTAAATTGGTTGCTGCCGTGTGGCATGACCGGCTGGCGGCTGGCCATTCCGGTATAACTGTGCTGTCGGGTGCGACTAGTTTTCGCGGAGGGACGGTGAGCTGTCAGTGCCCACCACCAACGGTTCGCTCGGGCCATTCGGCCAGAGGGCATCGAACACGCGCGCCGTCGCCTGCCCGTCGCAGTAGGGCGCGAACATCTTGACGAACGCTCCGTATTTCGGGGCGTACTGGCGGGAGACGTCCGAGATGTTCTGGATGGAATGAACGACTTCCTCCGTCGTGCTGAGGAGTGGTCCCGGGGCCTTTTCCTCAAGATCGAAGTAGAAGCCGCGGGTCGAGTCACGGTACTGCGAGATGTCCGGGGTCAGGAAAATGATCGGCTTGCCCGTGACGCAGAAATCGAACATGACGGACGAATAATCGTTCACCAGGATGTCTGCGGCGGTGTAGAGGTCGTTGACCTCCGGATACTCGGTCACATCGATCACAAACTTGTTGGCCGCCGTCTGCCGCTGGCTTGCGATGTTGTGGTGTCCGCGCAGGAGCAGCACGTAATCGCTGCCGAGCTGCTGCTGGGCCTTTTCGAAATCGAGGTATGTGACCATCTCGTACTGCCGGGAGGCGTTCTTTGCATCGTCGCGCCAGGTGGGAGCATAAAGAATCGCGGTCTTGCCCTCGGGGATGCCCAGCTTGGTCCGGATGGCGGCCCGGCTCTGTTCCATCCGTTCGGGGGTAAGGCTGTCATTGCGGGGATAGCCCTCGGTTACTACCCGACCTTCGAAGCCGAAGCAATTTGCAAGGACCCCGGCGGCGTATTCATTCTGCGCCAGAAGGGCATCCCAGTACTCCGCCTCGCGCCACATGAGGTTCCAGTAGGAGAGAGAGAAGCTCGTTCGGGCGACGTCGTTGCCCAGTTTCTTCAGCGGAGTGCCATGCCAGGTCTGGATGTAGACCTGACCTTCGCGCTTGCGGAAGTAGAACGGGAAATTGTTGTTGTTGATCAGGATCCGGGACTCGGTCAGGAGCTGGTACCACAGGCGGGAACCGATCAGCACCGGTTCGGTTCCGGCCGGCACGGGCACCGAGAAATCAGCGACGGCCCAGTACAGCGGCCACTGGCTGCTCCTGCGCTGGAACTCTTCCAGAAGGCGTCGCGGGCTGTCCGTGGCACGGCGCCCGCCGAAGCACATGAACAGAACGGCGTCCTTGAGTTCATTGCTCCCGGCCAGCGTGACCGGAGTGCGCAGCGTCTGTTGCTCGAATCTTCCCACCTCGTCGGCCGCGAACGGCGGACGCAGGTGGATGGTGAGCGCACCGTTCTTGGACGTGCGGCTCACGCCGACCTCCAGCCGGTCCGCGTCCATCCTTGCCGGCATCTGCTTCTGCAGACCGGATGACGCCGGGATCCAGTGGCCGAGGGTGTCTGCGACTCCGGGGAAAACGAACCGCACGCTGTAGGCGCCCGCCTCGGGCATCACTTCCTCGCCGCCCCACGGGTTCTGCGGAAGCAGGAAATCGGCGGTGAACGCATTGCTTCCGTCGTTGGTGCGGACCTGCAGGACAGCGTCCGTCGCCGGGATGACGGCCTTCCCGCTGGAGAGGACAACCCGCGGTGCACGGATGACATGCATGTCCGCTGTGCCTGCAATACGCAGGGTCCGCTTGTCGGCTGAGACTTCGACGGTCGAAGCAATGATTCGGCTCTTGCGCTCTTCGACGGTGATGAAGCCGTAACCGGTCAATCCCAGCCTGAGGCTTCGGGTCTGATCCGAGTGGGACTCCAACTCCGCGGTTCCCTCCGGCCACGCCACCGGCTGCGGGCCCTTGGCACCGCTTGCCAGGCGCAGTTGCCATTCATATTCGGTCGTAATGCCTGCGCCACTTCCCAGTGCCGGGACGTTGATGACGTAGACAGCCCGGTTTCCGTCAACTTGCTGGAAAGCCGCGGTCTTCCGTATGCCGAACTTTCGGCTCTCGATGGATACTCTGGCGGGAACGGGGGCTCCGTCAGCGGCTTCAACAGTCAGCCGCAGGGTTCGCCCGGTGAGGTCCACGGATGTCGCCACGTAGAGTGGCGTCACCGGAACGAAGGTCAGGCCAGTGGTTGCAGCGCGCATCTCCACGGCCATCCGGGAGGACCCTACCATCGGCCCCACGGGCAACTGCCCGGTGGACCCGGTCAGGTCACGGAGCCTCAACGGCGCTGCGATTGTCTGGCCGCCGGCGCTGACAGTCAGGAGGACGTGCCAGTTGGCGGGCGCCGTGGCCTCATCGTCTGCCAGCATCACGGCGGGATCGATGACAGCACTGAATCCTGCCTCGGCGTAGGAGGTCCAGTTGTCGTTGGACTGCCAGTCGATGGACTTGTCCGAGTGGCGCTCCACCGCCAAAGCGACTGTCGCCCCGCTGCCGGCGTTGACCAGGGACGCATGGATGGAGAGGTTGCCGTTGGCCGGGTCCACGGAGGAGATGTACGCATGCCCTCCGATCATCAGCCGGCCGTCGGGCTGCCAGTCGAAGTGAGTCATCCTGCTCACCATCTGAAGGTCGTCATCGCGGCAGGCCAGCAGCTCCGGATCGTAGCCCGAAAGTTCGGCCAGGTAGCGGGGCTGCGCCAGGATCCCGGAGTCCGTAATCAGCGTCGGAAAGCTCGAACCGTAGTCGCTCCGGTGGTGGCAGATACGGACCACATCCGCGCGTGAGTCCGTGAGCACAGCAGAGAGGATCAGTCGGTTGTGGATCCGGATGGCATCCCAGTCCAGTTCCAGGCCGTCGCTGAGGCGCAGCACGGTGGCATGCAACAGATCCCAGTACTCGGGATCCGTACGCGGTACGACCTCGTAGTAACGGAAGAGGCCATTGCCCAGTTCTCCGGAGAGCCAGCGCCGGTAGTGGTCAGGAGCCGAGACCGTGCGGACCACGGAGGCCAGGGCCTCAAGCCGGTGCAGGCGGTCGCTGAGGTACTCCGTCCGGCACAGAAGCTCGCGCGCAGGAGGGCGAACCGCGGAGTCAAGGGACGTGTTTATGACTTGGACATCCAGAATGTCGAATGACTTGGCGCGCATGTAAAGGGTCGCAACTGCCTCGTACTGCCAGTGCTCCCGGTCCAGTGCGACGTCGGCAGTGGCCGAGATCCAGAAGTCACGGGTGAAAAGCTTGTTGGCGAGTGCACCATCGAGCAGTATCTCCGGCACGTCCGCGACGGCCGCGGCGGCCCGGGGTTCAGCGTGGATCTCCCGCTGCCAGGATGGGGTGGTGCTGGACTTGCCCTTGGAAATTCCTGTCATGCCGACGGCGAAGGATGAGCCTGTCTCACGCAGCGATCGGTACATGATGTCCAGGCCCCGGTTTTCGACCACGTCACCGGCGGTGAGGAACATCAGGTACGGGGCCCGCGAAGAAGCCACAGCCCGGTTCCGGGCTTCCTCCTCGCCGGCGCCGGGCAGGGCGAGGTACTTCACGCGGCCGTCCCGCCGCGCGAACGCCTGTGCGGATGTTCTGCCCAGGCCGGCCAAGGACGTGTCGACGACGATCATGTCCAGCGCGGACGGCTGCTGGCCCACCACGCTGCGCAGCGTGGCCTCCGGATTGGGAGCAAAGTCTGTGACCAGGACGACAACAGTGAGCCGCGCGAGCTGAAGGCGTGCAACACCCGTTGTCCCCAGCATCCGCTGGACCCGGGCCAGGTTCGCGGGGTGTGCCATTCTCCGGAACTTGGTCTGCTGCTCCTTGGGCAATGCCCGCCAGACACGCCGAAGGTTCCTCTTAGCCGTGGCTTTCAGCGAAGCTATTGCTTGGCTCTGGTCGTGACCTGGCATTGTCTGATTCGCTTCTTTCGTCTGTTCCAACCGGTGGTTGTAGCTTCATGATCTTTTGGTCCGAGTAAATCGTTGCACGAGAGCAAACGCCCGACCGCTGCCGGGCAGTCTACGTCAGAACGGTTTCAGCAGGACAAGGTCAACATTCTGGTCTCCGGCGTTTCCCTGCACGGCCTCGACATCAAGCCCTGGACGATTCATTGAGAGCTCAAGGCTCAAGGCCGCAAGGGAACCAGGAGTCTGGCTTTCTTCGTACGTCACGCTGTCGGGCTCAGAGTGGTCAACCAGAGTCGCCACGATCGACAGGGTCCCGTCGCCGTTGTCCAGCAATTCAACAATTCTCGATTGCTGAGGATAGTCAATCAGCGAGGCTGTAGTGATTTCCCAGAATCCGCCATGCTCAAAAATGGCTTTGTGCGGGGTCACCCGGTGTTTGTGTCCGTGACCGTTCACCCAGGCGACCACGTTGGGAAAACGGGCGATGAGTCGCAGGACCTTCGATCGGCTCAGGAAAGTGGGCCCCTCGCCGGACGAGGGCTGCTTGGCGGCAAAGGCTGACAGCGGGTGATGGCCAAACAGGATTACGAGACGGTCGCCGGCCTTCGAGGTGACGAGTTTGCCCTCGGCATCGTAGAACTTCCCGGAAACTCGCCGCAGTTGTTCCTCCAGCCAATCCGCCTGGGCGGCGTCCAGCGCCGCCTCAGTGCCGCCGTCGGGACTTGCGGTGTTCAACATGATGCCGACAACATCCGGCGACAGGTCGAACGTGTAACACGGATCGGCCCGGGAACCCTTGCCGGAACCGGAGCGGAACCGTGGATTTCCTGCGTCCTTCGGCCAAGCGTCCATAAATTCCGTCTTGCTGAATGCGCGCCGAAGTTTCGATGGCGGCACTTTTCTCGACGGCAGCGAAGCGATGAGGCTCCGGCGTTCACTGTCATTGGCGGTCCTGACTGTTTCCCAGAAGTCAGTCGTATCCATGCCGGATGGCAGCCGGGTGGGCAGCCGGTCGCCGATTCGAAGAGCACCGACGAACTCGGCTTTTGGAGAAATCGGACCGGACTCCGGCTGGCCGGATTCATCATGGTTGCCGACGCCGATGTACCAGGGGAAATCCGAACCTTCCGCCGCTATCGGCTGCAGTGCGACCGAGAGATATCCAGGAATTGTGGGATACCCATAACGGCTCTTCCACTCATCCGGAGATCTCAGCGTGGATTCGGGTTCGGGATGCCAGATGTATTTGGACAGTTCCACCGGGGCCGGACCATGATCCTGGATCCCCTCGTAGACTCCATTCGGAGATGACGTCACCCGACCGCCCTTGACTACGCCGATCGCCGCCGACAGTTCACTGAGGGCATAGGAGTTCGTGAGGTCGCCCGTAATTACCAGGCAGTCCAGAGACCGCTCGCTGACCGGTCCGCGCTCGAGGGCATTCATCTTGCGGACCATCGCGTCCAAAACATGGGCAGTCAGAAGGTCATGCGGCCGAAACTTTCCCGAGTTCGGAAATCCGTCCGAGAAGTCAAGGTACTGCCAGAGAAAAGACAGTCTCCCCGGACTGGCCGCATCCAGCACATGACTATCAGTCAGGTGCCCAAAAGCAGCCAGCCCGGTCCTCGCGCGGTTTGCCGGGCGCATGCGGGCACAAAGCTCCTGGCGTACCTGTGTTTCGATACCCGGACCCCGTATAAGCCGCCGGTAGGGGAGCTGCGACGCCCTCCGGGGTCCCAGCACAACCGTGGCGTCCAACGTTGTCGACGAGCCACTTGTCTGTAGCGCCGCTGCACCCGGCGGGGGCGTGCCCGGAGTTCCGTCGGAGGACTCGGATATCCCCAAAAGGGTGACACCGATCGCGCCGCCAAACGCCCAGCGAGCGGCGTCCCGTCGCGATAGTTCCTTCTTGCTTTGCTCACGCACTTGCTGTTGTGGCCCTTTGATGCTGCCCTTAGATGCTGGCGTTGGCCCGGACCAGGTCGTCCGGGAAGTCAACTTCCACAGCGTAGAACTCGCTGATGTCCACCGGGGTCCACTTGACCTCGTCCTGCTTGATGGTCAGCTCGATCGCGCCCTCGAAGTAGTCCTGGTCATCGACTTCAATGAGCCGCTTGAGGAGCTTCTTCTTGTCCTTGGAGCTGACGTAGTTGATGCCGACAGCTTCACCCCGGGCCACATCAGCCGGCACGGACTTGGAGAGCTCCATGATGTTGCCGTCGGCGTCGGTGGTGTACTTCACTTCCTCATCGGAAACCGAGGACACATCGACGGTGATGAATGATTCATCGCGCTTGATGTAGGGCATCAGCATCTGGAGGATGTCCGGATCGAACACGACGTCGCCGTTCATCCAGAGCACGCCGCCCTTGGCCGAATTCCGGATTGCCTTCAGGAGGCTCTTGGAGGTGTTGGTCTGGTCAAAGTTCTCGTTGTACACAAACGACGCGTTCGGTACGTGTTCCAGGATCATTTCGAGCTTGAAGCCGACAGCAATCGTGAGGCGCAGGCCCTTGCCGAAAGCATTCTGCAGATTCTGGACCTGCTGGTGCATGATGGTGCGCCCATCGCTGAGCTCTGTCATGGGCTTCGGGTGTGGGCGCGCCAGCCGTGTTCCCATTCCGGCGGCAAGAATTACGGCCTGGACTTTCATGTGTCTTTTCCTCTTCTACGAGCGATCCTGGTGGCGGGAGCGGCGAGCCATTGCATCGCTAGAGATCGCCCCGGAACCCGATGCACGGGCCAGAAGGCGCTTCCCCCGCGTCCTAGCATAAGCGCTCAGCATCGGTGGCGCCGAATGGCGCTGGCTACTCGACGTTAATGCTGGGTTAACTTTGCGTCGGCCTGGCGGCAATCCGCCGGGCGCCTACGCGCCGTCGAATTCGCCAATCCGGGACCCCACGCCTACCAGTTCTTCGATGGCTGCGACGGTGCGCGCGGCGGCCTTGCCGTCCCCATACGGGTTGACGGCGTTGGCCATCGCGGCGAAGTGCCCCTGATCGTGGATCAGCCGGGACACCTCGGAAACAATCCGTTCCTCGTCGGTGCCGATCAGCAGCACCGTCCCCGCATCCACGGCCTCGGGCCGCTCGGTGTTTTCCCGCATCACCAGGACCGGCTTGCCCAGGCTTGGGGCTTCTTCCTGGACGCCGCCCGAATCCGTCAACACAACGTGGGCAACGGACAGCAGGCGGGTGAACTCGCCGTAGGCCAGCGGTTCGGTGACGAGCACGTTGGGTTTGCCGTCCAGCGCGGGCAGCACCGCCTCGCGCACCACCGGGTTCTTGTGCGCGGGAAGGACAATCGTCAGTTCCGGCTCGGCATCGGCGATCCGGGCCAGCGCGCGTCCCATATTGCGCATGGCATCGCCCTGGTTTTCGCGGCGGTGGGTGGTCACCAGCAGGATTCGGCGGCCGCTGGTGGCCAGCTCTTCCAGCCTGGGGTCCGTGAAGGGGAGCTGCTTGTCCACCGTGGCCAGAAGGGCATCAATCACCGTGTTGCCGGTCACGACGATGTCCTCTGGGCTGACGCCTTCCCGCAACAGGTTTTCCCTGCTGGTGGAGGTGGGGGCCAGATGCAGGCGGGCGATCTGGCTGGTGATCTTGCGGTTGGCTTCTTCGGGAAACGGCGAGAGCAGGTCTCCGCTGCGCAGCCCGGCTTCGACGTGCACCACGGGGATGCCGTGGTAGAAGGCCGCGATGGCGGCGGCCGTGGACGTGGTGGTATCGCCCTGGACCACGACGGCGTCCGGCCTGGACCCGGCAAAGAGTGTCTCCAGGCCGTCGATGGTGCGCGTCATGATGGCGGACAAGGTCTGGCCCTGCCGCAGGATATTGAGGTCGTGGTCCGGGACGATGCCGAACAGTTCGTTGACCTGGTCCAGCATCTCGCGGTGTTGCCCGGTGACAGTCACGATGCAGTCGAAGTGCGCGGACTCCTGCAGGGCGCTGACGATCGGGGCCATCTTGATGGCTTCCGGCCTGGTTCCAAAGATCGGCATGATGCTGTGCATGGACTATCCCCCAGAAGGTTGGTTGTGGTGTAACGGCTAGGCCGGGCGGGTTCAGCCCAGCAGCAACAAAGCGATCACGAGGGCCGGGACGCTGACCACCACGACCAGAACGGCGATCAGTGCCGCAAGGCGCTTGCGGCGGTAGGCCATTTCTTCGTCGGTGGGGTCCAGTTCGGCGGCCCGCTTGGCCGAGGCTGGACGATCCCGGGGCGATGCTTCTTCGGCCGCCTGTTCACGCGCTGCGCGGCCTGCGGACAGCGGAAGCGGTTCGGCGTCCGGGACCAGGAGTGTATCTGGAATGTCCTCGTGCAGGCGGCGCCGGCGCAAGTGCCGCGGTGCTGCGGTCAGTGGGGGAGCGCCGTCGGCAGGGTTCTCCAACGTATCGTCCTCCTCAGTTCAATGAATCGTCCGGCTTCGACCTGACGGCTTCAATTCTTACATTTTCGCTCACTGATTGGCGCATTCCGGCCGCAGGGAAGCGTCGATCAGTCCTCCGGTTTCGATCACAAACCGCCGCAGCCATTGGGCCAAATCCAGGTCCGGATGTGAGGCAATCATCTGTACGTCCGCCGTCGTGCACTGGCCAATCAGGCGCCCCGCGCGGGTGAGGTGATAACTGGACGTCACTACGGTGACGGACTTCCAGCCGTTGGCCTTGACCAGGCCGGAGATTGCCAGTGCTTCGCCGCGGGTGTCCAGGTCCGGGGGGCGGAAGCAGATGACGGCCGCGTTGGGGAAGGCGGCCGAATTGCACGCCTCATCCGCCGCCCGGTTGCCGAACGTGTCCGTGTGCGAGATCACGAGGACCGGAACGTGGAAATCGGCCTGGAACTGGCGCGCCACCGGCAGGCGTTCGGACGCCGCGCCGCCCAGCATGATGACGGCGTCCGTCCGGTGCACGCTGAGCGGGTCCACGTTGACGAACAGTTGGAGGGCGATGATCAGCCACAGCAGGAGGCCTCCGACGGCGACGGCGAGCACCCTGCGGGTGGCGGTATTCACCGCGGCGACGGAAGGAAGCACGGCTAAGAGTTTGGCACGCGGTTTTCAGGTGGCGAAATGGTGCGCCGGTACTGCGCCAAAACTTGCACAAAAGAATGCGTGATGCAGTTGTGATTTTGGAGATCAAAGTTACTGGGGTGACAGGTGTGGATTGCCGTTTATGCTGTAGGCAACTTACGTCGCTCCCACCAACAGGTCTCCACCTGCGGTCTCACCCCTTAAGCGAGCAATCTTGCGAAAACTAAACATAGCGGCAACCGTGATTGCCGCCGTGATGCTGGCAGCAACCTTGCCGCAGGCCGCCGTGGCCGCTGTCGAGGTGCAGGCCGCCGGACAGGTATCCGCCGGAGCGCTGGCGCCGTCGGCTGGCATGCAGACTGGTGCCGTGCCGGCGGTGTCGGATCCAAGCCCGCAGGGGCAGGTGGATGACTTTGTGCGCCCGGAACCTCCCGCAGGCAGGGCAAAGTCCGAGTACACCTACGTCAGCGCGCCGCTGGCCGGCACGTTGAAAACCACATTGGTGACGGTGCAGCTGGCCGACAAGACTGCAGCCGAAACGGACGCGGCCGTCCCCATGGCAGCCGCGAAGGCCTCGCTCAGCGCCGCTAACCGCTACTGGGCCTACGCCACCGTGGGCCGGGTGGACATTGCGCTGGCCTCCTCGCGCCAGCTGCACAAGTCCGCCGCGACCTCCAAGCAGTCGCCGGCGCAGATCGTGGACATCGTCTCCCAGGAGCTGGGCTGGACGCAGAGTTCCTACACGGCGCTGGTCATGTTCATCCCCGGTGCCTACCTCACCAACGGCGCCGCGGGAATGACCTACAGCAACGGCAACATTGGCGGCCGCATCCTGATGCCGCAGAACAGCCGGCTCTCCACGCCGGTCCTGGCACATGAATTCGGGCACGCCCTCGGCATGGACCATGCCAACAGCCTGCTGTGCGGCAGCGGCGCCATGGACGTGGCCTCCGGGCCGTTCGCCGGGTTTGCGGATGCCACCTGCAGCATCAAGACCTACGGCGACAACCTGGACCTCATGGGCATCTCGCACTTCGACGAGATGCCGGAAATCAGCGCGAGTTTCTGGGAGATGGGCCGGTTCGGCAACGGTAACGAGATCGCCAACCTGGGCACGTTGTCCGTCCCCCGAACGGTGACCCTCAAGCCTTGGGCCGGAACAGGCGCCAGCCGCGCCGCGAAGTTCACGGACCCGAAATCCGGCGAGGTGTATTTCCTGGAACTCCGCGCTCCGGTCGGTTACGACTCCGTCATTGCGCAAGACGGAAACCGCGGCGTGAAGATCACCCAGCAGGGCGGCGGCAACTCCTCGATCCTGCTTCCTCCCAATACCCGGGCGACCGCATTCAACGGCTACTACAGCAACACCCAGGCCTGGCAGGCCGGCCAGACTTTTACAACGCACGCCGGCACCAGGGTCTCCATTGACGCTGTCAGCAACACCGCGGCCACCGTGACTATCCGTCCGCCGGGTGCGCCCGCGAAGGGCTCCTTCGACAGCGCAGCCTTCGCGGTCACCTCGTCCGGCGCCACCATCAACGTCCGCGGATGGTCGGTGGATCCGGCGGCGGCCTCCACCTCCACCCAGACGCACGTTTACGTCACAGCACCGGACGGGACGACGACGGGCCACGCCTTCACCGCGGACAAGCCGCGCGCCGACGTCAACGCGGCGCTGGGCATCAGCGGAAACCACGGCTTCCAGGAGTCGATCACCGTCAAAGCGGCCGGGCAGTATCAGGCCTGCGCCTATGCAATCGGCATCTTCAACAACACAGCACTGGGCTGCCGGACCCTCACCCTGGCCGGCACGCCCGCTCCCGAGGGATCCCTCGATGAGGTCACCACCGCAATGGTGTCTGGCAAACCGTCCATCAAGCTGCGGGGCTGGGCCGTGGACCGCGGCCAGGCCGGTGCGTCCATCCCGGTCCACGTCTACGTGACCACCCCCGCAGGGGCCACCACCGGGCAGGCCTTCACCGCCAACCTGCAGCGCCCGGACGTCAACCAGGCCTTGGGGGTCAGCGGCACGCACGGGTTTGCGGTCACCGTCCCGGCGACGGAGACCGGCACGTATCGGGTCTGTGCCTACGCCATCCCCGTCGCCCCGTTTGCTGCCGGTAACACCACCCTGGGCTGCCGCAACGTCCCGGTGGCTGTCAGTGACCCGCCCACCGGATACCTGGATTCCGTGGCGTTCATCAACGCCGGGTCCTCGGCGCGGCTGGACGTCGCAGGCTGGTCCTTCGACGCCGGCGTGCCGTCGGCGTCGATCCCCGTCCAGCTGAGTGTCACGGCGCCCGACGGCAGCACCAAGTCAGTGACCACCACCGCCAATGCTGCCCGGAGCGACGTAAACGCCGCCATGGGGATCGCCGGTTCGCACGGGTACCAGACATCCGTGAGCGTGACGAAGGCCGGTACGTACCGCGTCTGCGCCACCGGAATCGCGGTCGCGACCCTGACCAAGGGCAACGGCTTCCTGGGCTGCGTGAACGCTACGGCGACCCTTGCTGCGCGGCCGGTCGGCTACGTGGACTCCATTGTGGTGCAGACCAGGACGCCGTCGGCGGTTATCACGGCTTCCGGCTGGACCTACGAACCCGGTACACCGGCGGCCTCCAACGTCGTACATATCTACGTCACGGGCCCGGACGGCAAGACCAAGGGCTACCCCTTCACCGCGAATGGGACCCGGCCGGACGTCAATGCCGCGTTTTCGCTGACCGGAAGCCACGGATTCCAGAACAGCATCCCGATCACCCTGTCCGGCCGCTACCGCGTGTGCGCATACGGCATCTCCGTGAGCCCGCTGAGTGCGGGCAACACGCTGCTCGGCTGCCGGGATGTGGTTGCGCAGCCCGCCGCCCCGGTGCGGGGTTACCTCGACACCGCCCGCCTCTCCGGGACCAGCACGAATAAATCGATCGTGGCGACCGGCTGGGCCATGGATCCGGGCTTCACGAGCCAGAGTGTTCCGGTCCGCGTCACCGTGAAGTCACCGGATTCGAGCTCGAAGAGCTACAGCGTCACGGCCAACCTGGCCCGGCCGGATGTAAATAGCGCGCTGGGCGTGACGGGAAACCACGGCTACCGTGCCGCGATTCCCATCAAGGCGCGGGGCAAGTACACCGTCTGTGTCTCCAGCGCCGGGGCCGGCGTCCTGCGGACCGGGGTGTCCGCGCTGGGGTGCCAGTCCCTTACCTACTGACGGGCTGACTGGCCCGGCGCTGTTTGGCCTTCGTTCACCTCGGACCGCCATTCCCTTTACCTGAGCCCCCTACCTTCGATGAAGGTAGGGGGCTCAGCGGCTTCTTGGCCCTTAGACGGACTTCCTGTTGGCGGCCCGACGGTGGTGCCCCCGCGCTGAAGCAACGCCGTATTGGACGCAACATGGAGGAGAACCGGAACAGATGGGCATCCCGGCGGTCGTACAACGGGCCCTGCGGCAGTTGAAGATTCGAGGCAAGGCCCACCTTCAAAGGCGGAGGCCACACCGGAGAACAGAACGGACCCCCGCCGTTTCGCCCGGGACGAATGGTTCAGCGGGCCAGTGGGCGGGGCGGGGGCCAAACCGGCAGTTGCAGTTCACACCGTATGAAGCTTCCGGTCCCGGACCGCGGCGCCCGGACCTGAGCGTGGGCGTGATACTTGACGATTTCAGCCGGACCTCGTTTGCGTTCGAATGGAACCTGCTCGAGCTGCGCAAGGACCGGTGGCGTGAAGAACTGGGCCAGACCCGGATCGATTTCCTGTTCGTGGAATCCGCCTGGAACGGAAATTCCGGATCCTGGCAATACCAACTCACCGGTTCCAAGGGGCCGGGCGTTGAGCTGGTCCGGCTTGTGGAGTGGTGCCGTGCCCACGGAATTCCGACCGTCTTCTGGAACAAAGAGGACCCTCCGCATTACGACGACTTTCTTCCGGCAGCAAAGTTGTTTGACCACGTCTTCACCAGTGATTCGGACCGCATTCCTGATTACGTGAGGGACTTGGGCCACCACAGGGTGGGCACCCTTCCCTTTGCCGCGCAGCCCGCCCTCCACAACCCCGTCCGGCCAGGACACGGATGGCACTCGCGAGGCGTGGCTTTCGCCGGAATGTATTTCGCCCACAAGTATCCCCAACGCCGCGCCCAGATGGACATGCTCCTGGGTGCGGCCATGACCGAAGCCGGAACCGGCGGCGCCGAACTGGAAATATTCTCCCGCCAGCTGGGCGGGGACCAGAACTACCAGTTCCCGGAGCCGTTCGACCAGCACGTGGTCGGCTCATTGAATTACGCCCAGATGCTGACCGCATACCGGGCGTACAAGGCGTTCCTGAACGTCAACTCCGTGATCGAATCGCCCAGCATGTGTGCCCGCCGGATATTCGAGATCTCCGCCTCGGGCACACCAGTCGTCTCTGCTCCCAGCGCGGCGATAGCGCAGTTCTTCGAGGACGATGAGGTTCTGGTTGCCGCAGCCCAGCCGGAGGCGGAAATCATGCTGCGGAAGCTGACGTCCAACCCGGACTTCAACGAACGGGTGGTCCACAAGGCCCAGCGCCGGATCTGGGGAGCGCATACGTACGCTCACCGGGCAGAATCCATTGTTCGGGCAGCAGCGCCGGAGCGCTGCCGGCCGGTCGCCCTTCCCTCCGTCAGTGCTTTGGTGAGCACAACCCGTCCGGAACAGCTGAGCCAAATATTTCAGACCGCCGGCGGCCAGGACGGCGTCGACCTGGAGCTCATCCTGCTGACCCGCGGCTTTGCAGCCGCCGAGGGTCTCTGCGCCGAGCTGGCGCACGCCCATGGCGTGGCGAAGTACAAAGTGCTCGCGGTCCCGGCCGCGCTGACCCTCGGGGAGTGCCTCAACCGGTGCGTTGAAGCATCGACGGGGGCGGTGCTCACCAGCATGGACGACGCCGACTATTACGCCCCAAACTACGTCGCTGATCTGCTGTACGCGCTCAGTTACTCAGGGGCGGACGTGGTGGGGAAGCAGTCCCACTACGCGCACCTGCGTTCCAGCCGGACCACCGTGCTCCGCGCCGCGCACCAGGAGCACCGGTTCGGTCGGCGGGTGATGGGGCCGACCATCACTGCACGCAGGGAGGTTTTTGAGGCGCACCCGTTTGAGGCGCTGGGCGGGGGGCGAGGACGCCGCCTTCCTGACGTCCGTCGCGGCGTCCCAGGGCTCCATCTACGCAGCCGACAGGTTCAACTACTGCCAGATCCGCCTCGACGCGGGGAGCGGCCTGGGCGTACCGGCCGAGGAGCCCGCAGGGGACGGCGAAATTCAAATTTTCGACAATCCACGTGAATTCATCACGCTTTGATAGGGGTTACCAGATTGACTGACTTTCAGACCATCGCCGTCATTGGACTGGGGTACATCGGGCTGCCCACAGCCGCGATCCTGGCGACCAACGGCCTTGACGTGATCGGCGTTGACGTCAGCCAGCGGACGGTGGATGCAGTGAACGAGGGGCGTGTGCCCTTTGTTGAGCCAGACCTGGGGATCCACGTCGCCGGAGCCGTCAGCCAGGGCCGGCTCAAGGCAACCACCGAGACGCCCGCCGCTGATGCGTTCATCGTGGCCGTTCCGACGCCGTTCACGGCGGACAAGAGGGCCGACCTGAGCTACATCGAGGCGGCCGCACGGGGGATCGCGCCGGTGCTGCAGGGCGGCGAATTGATCATCCTTGAATCCACGTCACCCCCGGGGGCAACCCGCCATCTGGGCGAGTACATCGTCTCGCTCCGGCCGGACTTGTCGCTGGACGGCGCCGAAGGCAGGCCCGCGATTCTCCTGGCCCATTGCCCCGAGCGGGTGTTGCCCGGCAAAGTCATGATCGAGCTTGTCACCAACGACAGGATTGTTGGCGGGATCACCCGGCGCGCCGCCGATCTCGCGAAAGACCTGTATGCGGTGTTTTGCCAGGGCGAGATCCTGATCACCGACGACGTGACGGCGGAAATGGCCAAACTGGTGGAAAACTCCTACCGCGACGTCAACATCGCGTTTGCGAATGAGCTTTCGGTCATCAGCGAAAAGTTGGGCATCAACGTCTGGGAACTGATCCGGCTGGCAAACCACCACCCGCGCGTCGACATCCTGCAACCGGGACCCGGCGTCGGGGGTCACTGCATCGCCGTCGATCCCTGGTTCATCGTCGCTGCAGCACCTGCCGAGTCGCGCTTGATCAGAGCGGCCCGGACCGTCAACGACGAGAAGCCGCGCTGGGTCCTGGACCAGGTGCGTGACGCGTTTGCCGGCTTGCCCAGGAACGCCGAGATTGCCGTCCTGGGGCTCGCGTTCAAGGCAAACATTGACGACCTGCGTGAGTCTCCCGCCATTGACATTGCCCATGGCATCGCCGAATCGATGCCGGCCGCCCGGATCAACGTCGCCGAGCCCCACATCGACAGCCTGCCCGGGCGCCTGCAGCACCGGGAGAACGTCCGGCTGGTGCCCTTGGAGGAAGCAGTGAGCCGTTCCTCGCTCGTGGTGGTGCTTGTCGACCACGACGCCGTCCGGGCCCTGCCCGCCGAAGCCTTGGCCGGCAAGCTCCTCGTCGATACCCGGGGAGTCTTCAGTTCATGATCGATCGGCTCGTTCAGACATTGCGCACAGCCTTCAAAAGCCGGGTGGTCATGGCGATGGCCTTCTGCGGCGCGGCCGCAGTACTCAGTGGAATCCTCTGCCTCGTGTTCAGGCAGCCGGCGCTCGCGGTTCTGCCCCTGGCACTGTTCGCACTCATGGCGGTGATGGCCGTCTCGCAGCTGGTCAGTATGCGGTGGCTGCAGGAAACCGAAGCCCGGAAGGCCCACGCGCGCAACGGGGAACTGCGCGAGCTGGTACGCGGACTGTCCGCACCGGCGGCGAAGGCCAGTGCCCCCGCGGCGGAGCGCACAAATCCCGCGGCGGAGCGCACAAAGTCCGTTCCCACCGCGGCTCCGACTGCCGGACGGGCAGTCGGCCGGCTCGCGGCCGCTGTGACAGATGACCGGGACCGCCAGGCCAAAATCCTCCGCTACCTCGGAGCGCCTGTAACGGCGCCGTGGGGCGGACGGGTTGTCTACTCAATCATGGGCCAGGAGCTTTACCGGTACTTGGGCGATGCCCACGCCCTGGAACCACTGCGGCCGAGCACCATCGCGGCCCAGATCGCGAACGGCCGGGGGTCCGCGCTGGTTATCGATGACAGCGCCTTCACGGACGGAATCTGGTTCGGAGCCGATTCCGCTGCAGGGACGCTGCTTGCCAACGAAATACTCCGTGCCCTCGCTGAGTGCAGGTCCCAAGGGATGCCGGCCTATTTTGTGAGAACACGGTTGGAGGCCGATATCTACACCACGGATTTCGAAGCAGCGGCGGATGTTGTGTTTTCGGAGCGTTCATCCCTGGCGGAGTGGACCGAAGACTACCGGTTCGGATTGCTCACTTCGCTGGAAGCTTTTGCCAAAATGAACAGAGGAGCGCTCATTGGCTCGCCCTGATACCACCGGGTCCGTGCGGAAGATCCTCCTCTACGGGGACGTCGACCTCAACATCATCGACGGGTCCGCGGTCTGGCTCGTCTCCATGGCCGAGGCGTTATCCCGAACGGGCTCCGAAGTCTGCGTACTTCTCAAGACCCACGTGTCGAAGACGCGGCTGCTTGATCGGATAGCTGACATGCCCGGCGTGGAAATCGCCCAACCTGGCGAGAGCGCGGACATCGAGGCGCTGCAGCCCCGAACCGCAGCCCAGCGCATGGCCCAGCTTGACGCGCAGCGGCCGTTCGACGTCGTGATCGCCCGCGGCACCCAGGTCGCGGCGCACGTCGCAAACTCCAAAGTCCTGGGCCCCAAGTCGTGGCTCTACATCACGGACATCGCCCATCCCGGCTCCCGGCTTTCCGAAAAAGACCGCGCGGTGCTCAGGAGGACCGTCGGACAATGCCGGCGCTTCTTCGTGCAGACTGAGGCCGCACGCTCCTACGTTGAGGCGACGATTCCCGAGGCCGCGGGAAAGACCCTGGTCCTCACGCCAATGGTGCCCGATGAATACTTTGACCTGCGGGGAGGCTCATCCGGCACCGGGCGGAAACTGAGTGCGGTCTACTCCGGCAAGTTCGCCAGGAAATGGCGGACCCTGGAAATGTGCTCCCTCCCGGCGACGGCCGGGGAACACAACCTTCCCCTGGCGTTGACGATGATCGGCGACAAGTTCCAGCACGACCTCCAGGACCCGCAGTGGTCGGCCACGATGGAGGCGGCGGTGGGCTCGCCGGGGATCGACTGGCTGGGCGGGATGTCCCGTGATGAGGCCGCAAAGGAAGTCAGCCGGCACGACGTCGGGTTGAGCTGGCGGGATCGAAGCATGGACGCCAGCCTCGAAATTTCGACCAAGGTGCTCGAGTACGCGGCCCTTGGGGTGCCGCCGATGGTGAACCGCAATGCGCAGCACCTGGAGCTTTTCGGCGCGGACTATCCGCTGTATGTCGACGACGATTCGGCGGAGGGCGTTCTCAGCACCCTTCTGGCGGCGAGGGGAACCCTTGCCGAGCTGAAAGAGGAAGTGTCCAATCGTGTCCGGTACTACTCGATTTCAGCATCGGCGGCCCGGCTGAAGGCCTATTTCGAACGGTCCGAAGGCGACTACGCCCGCAGCCCGCGGTCCAGGCAAAAGACGCGGGTGCTGATTGCCGGTCACGACCTAAAGTTTGCGGGCGAGCTGGTGTCCGTCCTCGAGATGCGGGACGACATCGAACTCGCCTTCGACCACTGGACCTCACTTCATCAGCACGACGTCAAGGAGTCCGAGCGGCTCAGGGACTGGGCCGACGTCATCATCTGTGAATGGTGCGGGCCCAACGCCGTCTGGTACTCGAACAACAAACGGCGGAGGCAGAAGCTCATTGTGCGTCTTCACATGTTCGAGCTCAACGGCCCCTGGATGAGCGACGTGGCCGCCGAAAACATCGACTCCCTGATCTGCGTCTCGCAGCTCTACGTGAATCGCACCCGTGCAAGTACCGGCTGGACTGGCACCGCCATCCGGGTCATCCCGAACGCCGTGGACGTCATGGACCTCCGCAGATCCAAGGAACCGGATCATCGCTTCCGGCTGGGGCTGGTGGGCATCGTCCCCATGCGCAAGCGCCTGGACCGCGCCCTTGACCTGCTCGAGGAGCTGTTGGATGAGGACCCCAGGTACACCCTGCATGTCCGCGGACGAATGCCGTGGGAGTATCCGTACGAATGGAAGAAGCCCTTCCAACGCGAGGCATACCTGGAGATTTTTGACCGTATCGGCAGGTCCCCGGCGCTGCGGGATGCCGTGGTCTTCGAACCATTTGGCCCCGACATGGCGTCCTGGCTGCGCAAGATCGGATATGTCCTATCACCCAGCTCAGACGAGAGTTTTCACCTCGCCCCCGCCGAGGGCATGGCATCAGGCGCCGTACCGCTGTTCTGGCAAAGGCCCGGAGCGGATGAAATATTCAGCAACCGCTGGACCCGGGGGACAACGTCCCAGATCCGGGCCTTGGTCTCTGCCCTCAACGGCTCGCCCCAAGCGTATGCAGAGGAGTCCCGGGCCGCCGCCGAATACGTCGGGCGGTTCGATATGCTGTCCACGGGCGAGGCCTGGCTGGAGGAAATACTCAGCACGTGAAGCCATGGCCCGGCACGGTCAGTCCCTCGCGGTAGCGTAGGGCTGTGCCTGAAACTGTGCCCGAACCTGTGCCCGAAACCGCTGTGCCTGAAACTGTGCCCGAACGTGTGCCCGAAACCGCCGTCCCCGAAACCGCCGTGCCCGATGCCCTGCCCGCGGACGCCGCACTGACCGTTGCCGGCCTCTCGGAGTCCCAGCTGCTGGGTCGCATCTTTCCGCGGCTCACGATCCCGCAGCCCAATGGCGGACCGGCGGCGGCGTCGTACTTGCTGCTGGGGCCGGGGGACGACGCCGCGATTGTCGCCGCGCCGGACGGGCGGACCGTGCTGAGCATCGACACCCAAGTGGCGGACCAGGATTTCCGGCTCGAATGGAACAACGGCTACCGGACCACCGGGTACGACGTCGGCTGGAAGGCCGCGGCGCAAAACCTCAGCGACATCAACGCCATGGGCGCCCGGGCCACGTCCGTTGTGGTCAGCCTGACCATGCCGCCGGAGACCCTTGTCTCCTGGGTGGAGGATTTCGCGGACGGCCTCGTGGCCGGCATCAGGGGCCTGGGGGCTCCGGCCTGCGCGGTGGCGGGCGGCGACCTCGGCCGCGGCCGCGAACTGGCGGTCAGCGTGGCGATCCTGGGGACCCTTGACGGCAAGGAGCCCGTCCTGCGCTCCGGGGCCCGGCCGGGGGACACCGTGGCCCTGGCGGGAACAGTGGGCCGGGCCGCCGCCGGGCTGGCGTTGCTGGAGTCGAGCGTCCCGGTGGGCGCCCTGACCGCCGGGCAGCGTTCCCTCCTGGACACCCAGTGCAGGCCGCAGCCGCCGCTCGCCGCCGGACCGCTGGCCCGTGAGGCGGGGGCGTCCGCCATGATGGACATCTCGGACGGCCTGGTCCGGGACGGAAACCGCATGGCGGCCGCCAGCCGCGCGGTGCTGAACCTGGACGCCGCCGCCCTGAAGGAGCTGGCCGCCCCGCTGCTGCCGGCGTCGGAGCTGTTGGGGGCAGACCCGCTGGCCTGGGTCCTCGGCGGCGGTGAAGACCATGGGCTGCTCGCCACTTTCCCGGCAGGGGTTCCGCTCCCTCCCGGGTTCACTGCGATAGGCTCGGTAGAGGCCCCTGCACCAACCGAAAGCACGGGAGTAACGATCGCGGGCAGGCCCGCTGACGCTGTGGGATGGGATCACTTTGCAGACTAAGATTGCCGCCAACGCGCAAGCGATGAAGCGGTGGTTGGGCAAGGCGGAAACCACGCTCGGCAACCACAGCGACCGCCTGAACGCCATCAATATCTTTCCGGTAGCCGACGGCGACACTGGCACCAACCTCTACCTGACTGTCCGCGCCGCGGCCCACGCCGCGGACGCCGCCGTGCCGGGACACCCGGACGGGGCGGCGCACGCGGCGCCGGACCCGACCCTGCATGACGTTGGCGCCGTCCTGGCGCAGGCCGGCCAGGTTGCCATGGAGCAGGCCCGCGGCAACTCGGGAACCCTGTTCGCCGTCTTCCTCTGCGCTGCCGCCGAACCCCTGGCCGGGCACACCCGGATCAGCTCACCCCTGCTGGCTGCGGCCCTGAACCGGGCCCAGATCCGGGCCTGGTCCGCGCTGAGTGATCCCGTGCCCGGCACGATGCTCTCCGTCATGGAGGCTGCCGCCCGGGCCGCGGCCGCGGTGGACTCCGCACACGACGGCGATGACAGCAACCAGACCCTGGGCCTGGCCCTGGACGCCGCCGTCGAGGCGGCCCTGGCCGCCGTGGTCCGCACGGAGGAGCAGCTCGCTGCCCTGCAGGCCGCCCACGTGGTGGACGCCGGCGGCGTGGGCATGCTGCTCATCCTGGACTGCCTCCGCTCGGCCGTGCTGGGCGAGGAGCTCCAGAGCGAACTGCTGGACGGACTGCACGGCTACGACGTCCAGGATCCGCATATCCACGTCGGCATGCCGCGCGACGAAGGTGTCGAAGTCATGTGCACCATTTCCCTGTCCCCGCTGGACGCCGCCATGATGCGCCAACGGCTCGACGAAATGGGCGACTCGGTGATCATGAGCCAGGTCGGCGGCGGCGCTGACGCCGCCGGGCTCTACCGCTGGCGCGTCCACGTCCACGTCCTGGATGCGGACCTCGCCGTCGCGCTGATCCGTTCCCTGGGCGAGCCCACGGACATTTCCGTGAGCGAGCTCGCAGTCCCGCGCGACCCGGAGGCACCGGCCGCCACAGTTGCCGCCACCGCAGCCCCTACAGTTGCCACTGCGCGTGCCGCCGAAACCCGAAACCCCGACGGACATGCACGCTGAACTTGAACTGGGCCTGGAGCGCCGCATCGGCAAGCGCTCCGCGGCCGTCATCGAAAAACACCTTGGCATCACCACTGTCGGCGGGCTCCTGAACTATTTTCCCCGCCGCTACCTCAGCCGCGGCGAGCTCACGCCCATCAGCGAGGTCCCGCTGGACGAGGAAGTGACCCTGATCGCCCGGGTGGTCTCCAACAGCACCCGGCCCATGCGCGCCAGGCGCGGTTCCCTCACCGACGTCGTGATCTCCGACGACGCCGGCGGTGCCGCTTCCACGCGGGCCGCCGGCGCACTGCCGGGCACACTCAAGGTCAGCTTCTTCAACGGGTTCCGGGCCAAGGCCGAGCTGCAGCCGGGCCGGCGCGCCATGTTTTCCGGCAAGGTTACGCGCTACGCCGGATCCCTCGGCCTGACCAACCCGGATTTCCTGCTGCTGGACGAGGACCCCGAAACACCGGGCATCGACCCCGAGAAACTCGCCGCCATGCCGATCCCGGTGTACCCGGCCACGGCGAAACTGACCAGCTGGTCCATCCAGAAGGTCATCTCGACGCTGCTGGACACCGTGGAACTGGAAACCCTCGGCGACCCGCTGCCCGCCGAGATCGCGGCTCGGGAGAAGTTCCTGCCGGTCGCGGACGCCTACCGGCTGATCCACGCCCCGCAAACACCGGCGGACTACCAGCGCGCCCGCGACCGGTTCCGCTACCAGGAAGCCCTGGTGCTCCAGTCGGCCCTGGCCCGCCGCCGCGCCCAGCTCGCCGCCGAGGAAGCGACCGCCCGCCGCCCGGCACCGGACGGGCTGCTGCCCGCCTTCGACCGCCAGCTCCCGTTTACGCTGACCGCCGGCCAGACCGCCGTCGGCAAGACGCTCTCCGATGAGCTCGCCCAGGACTCGCCCATGAACCGGCTGCTGCAGGGCGAGGTGGGCTCCGGCAAGACGATCGTGGCGCTGCGCGCCATGCTGCAGGTGGTGGACGCCGGGGGACAGGCTGCCCTGCTGGCGCCCACCGAAGTCCTCGCCGCCCAGCACTATGAATCCATCCGGCGCACGCTCGGACCGCTCTCCCGGGACGGGATGCTCGGCGGGTTCGGCCCGGACGCCGTCCAGGTCACCCTGCTCACCGGCTCCATGCCGACCGCGGCGCGGAAGCAGGCCATGCTCGACGCCGCCTCCGGAACGGCCGGAATCGTGATCGGCACCCACGCCCTGCTCAGCGACAACGTCTCCTTCTACGACCTTGGCCTGATCGTGGTGGACGAACAGCACCGCTTCGGCGTGGAGCAGCGCGACGCCCTCCGGGCCAAGGCCAGCAAACCGCCGCACCTGCTGGTCATGACCGCCACCCCGATTCCCCGGACCGTGGCCATGACCGTGTTCGGCGACCTCGAAACCTCCGTGCTCGATGAGCTCCCCGCCGGCCGCGCCCCGATCTCCACCCACGTGGTGGGGCTCGCGGAACACCCGGGGTGGGCCACCCGGATCTGGTCCCGTTCGCGGGAGGAGATCGACGCCGGCCACCAGGTCTACGTCGTTTGCCCCAAGATCGGCACGGACGACGACGGCGACTTCACCCCGGGCGAGGCCGAACCGTCCGCCGCGGACCTCGAAGGCGAGAACGGTTCCCGGGAACTCGCCTCGGTCACCGGCGTCGTGGAACATCTTCTGGACGAACCGGCACTCGCCGGGGTGGCTGTGGCGCCCCTGCACGGCCGGCAGGACCCCGTCCTGAAGTCCGAAACCATGGCCTCCTTCACGGCCAACCAGACCAAGCTGCTGGTCTCCACCACCGTGATCGAAGTCGGCGTGGACGTCCACAACGCCACGCTCATGGTGATCCTGGACGCTGACCGTTTTGGCATCTCCCAGCTCCACCAGCTGCGCGGCAGGGTGGGCCGCGGCGGACTGCCCGGAACCTGCCTGCTGGTCACCACCCTGGAGCCGGGCCATCCGAGCCGGCGCCGCCTGGATGCCGTAGCCGCCACCACCGACGGCTTCGAACTGTCCCAGGAGGACCTCAAGCTCCGCAGGGAAGGCGACATCCTGGGCGCCTCGCAGTCCGGCGGGCGCTCCACGCTGAAGCTGCTGCGCGTGCTCGAACACGAGGACGTGATCGCCCGGGCCCGGCAGGACGCCCAGCGGATCGTGGCCGCCGATCCCGCGCTGGCGGGCCAGCCCCGGCTTGCGGCCGCGATCGATGAATACCTGAACCCCGAGAAGGAGGCGTTCCTTGAACGCGGCTAGGACCACGAGCCAGGCAAACACGTCCGCGGGGGTCCGCGCATGAGCCGGATCATTGCCGGGGCGGCCGGCGGCAGCACGCTGAACAGCGTGCCCGGGAACCTGACACGGCCCACCACCGACCGTGTCAAGGAGGCCCTGTTCTCCCGGCTGGACGCCTTCAACGTCATCGCCGGCGCCCGCGTGCTCGATCTGTACGCGGGATCCGGCTCGCTGGGGGTGGAGAGCGGCAGCCGCGGCGCGGACTCCGTGGACCTGGTCGAATTCGACGCCAAGGCAAGCGCCGTCTGCCAGCGGAACGCCGATCTTGTCAACACCGTCACGGGCCGCAAGGTGGTCTCCGTGCACCGCTCCAAGGTCGAATCGTTCCTCGACCGGGCCGCCGGCTCCGCGATCTGGGACCTGGTGTTCCTGGACCCGCCCTACCCCCTGGACGAGCCGGCCCTCGCTGCCGTGCTGGCCAAGCTGGTGCCGCACCTGGGCGAGGGAGCGGTCGTGGTGGTGGAACGGTCGACCCGGAGCCCCGAACCGGCATGGCCCCAGGGCATGGAACGGTTTGCCGAGAAGAAGTACGGCGAAACCCGGCTGTGGTTCACCGAGCCCGGCGTGGAAGCCGCGGACGCTGTGGAAGCCGCGGACCTGGAGGCAGTGGACGCTGTGGACGCAGCGGGCCTGGAAGCAGGGGACTAGCCGGCCAGCGCGTCCAAATCGACGCCGGCGAGCAGCCGGGCCGGATGCGGACCGCGCGCCGTGAGCGCCGCCGTCCAGACCTCCGGCCACGGCCCCTGAGTCCCGGTCAGGATGATGTTCCCGGGGAACCGGCCAGTGAACATTCCGGCCTCCGCGAAGGCCGAGACGTCGGCCATGGCCCGGCGCATGGCCGCGATCTGGCTCCGGACCAGGGTCAGTCCGGGTTCGTCGCCCACGTTGACGATCAACACGCCGCGCGGCGTCAGCCGGGCCGCCGCCTCCTGGTAGAACCCGGTACACGCGATGTGTTCCGGCGCCTCCGGCCCGGAGAAGATGTCCAGGATCACGACGTCGAAGCGCAGGTCCGCCGGAAGCCCGGCGAGAGCGTCGCGGGCATCGCCGATCACCGTGTGCAGCTCGGTTCCCTCCGGCAGGGGCAGCTGCGCGAGCACGAAGTCCAGCAGTTCCCGCTCCAGCTCCACGGCGTACTGAACCGAGCCGGGCCGGGTGGCCTGGATGTAGCGGGCCAGCGTCAGGGCCCCGGCGCCCAGGTGCAGCGCCGTGATCGGCTCGCCCCACGGGGCGGCGAGGTCCACCACGTGCCCGATCCTGCGCAGGTATTCGTAGAAGATGTCCGCGGGGTCGGCCAGGTTGACGTGGGACTGCTCGGCGCCGCCGATGCTCAGCACGAAGCCGCCGTCGGTAAAGGGATCCGGTTCGATTACGGCGTGCTGCCCGGTGGTCCGCAGGAACCGCGAGGCCCCGGGTTGCTGCCCGGCCATGTTCACAGCCTGTCGCGCAAGGTCGCCAGCCGCTCGGCGGCCTCCTCCAGAACGTGCAGCTGCTTGCAGAACGCGAAGCGGAGCAGGCTGCGGGTGCGTTCGGCGCCGTCGGCGTGGCAGAAGACGGGCACCGGGATCGCGGCGACGCCCACGAGGGCCGGCAGCCTGCGGGCCAGCTCCACGGAATCGGTGATCCCCAGCGGTGAGGTGTCCACGTTGACGAAGTAGGTCCCCTGCGGGGTCAGCACGTCGAGGCCGGCCGCGCGCAGTCCCTCGCTGAGGATGTCGCGCTTGTACCGGAGGGTGTCGGCGATGCCGGCGTAAAACTCGTCCGGAAGCCCCAGGCCCACCGCGATCGCGGCCTGGAAGGGCGTGCCGGAACTGTAGCTCAGGAACTGCTTGACCGTCCGGGCGGCGGCCACGAGCTCCTCCGGCCCGGAGAGCCAGCCGATCTTCCAGCCGGTGAAGGAGAACGTCTTGCCGGCCGAGGAAATGGTCAGCGTGCGCTCCGCCGCCCCGGGCAGCGTCGCGATCGGGATGTGCCGCACACCGAACGTCAGGTGCTCGTACACTTCGTCGGTGACGATGACGGCGTCGTATTTCGCGGCCAGTTCGACGACGCGCTCGAGCACCTCGCGGGGGAACACCGCTCCGGTCGGGTTGTGCGGATTGTTGATCAGCACCACCTTGGTGCGGTTGCTGAATGCGGCCTCGAGTGCGGCCAGGTCCGGCATGAAATCCGGGGCCAGGAGCGGGGCGGTGACGTGCGTGGCGCCGGAGAGCCCGATGATGGCGCCGTAGGAGTCGTAGAACGGCTCGAAGGTGAGCACTTCATCTCCCGGACCTACCAGCGCGAGCAGGGCGGCGGCGATGGCCTCCGTGGCGCCGGTCGTGACGATGATTTCGGTCTGCGGATCCGGGTCCAGCCCGTAGAACCGCTGCTGGTGCACCGAGATCGCCTCCCGCAGCGGCAGGATGCCCTTGCCGGGCGCATACTGGTTGGCTCCGGCGGCGATCGCGGCCTGGGCGGCCTCCTTGATCTCCACGGGGCCGTCCTCGTCCGGGAAGCCCTGGCCAAGGTTGATGGCGCCCGTGCTCAGGGCAAGGGTGGTCATCTCCTCGAAGATCGTCACGCCCAGCGAGCCATCGGGGGAGAGCAGGTTGGCGCCGGTTGCGGCGCGCTGCCACGGCAACGGCATGAGGGGGCTCATCGGGTGCCCGCCTTCTCGTCCCGGCCGGTGAAGCTGTCCATGGTGGTGTAGATCCCAAAGACCTTTCCGCCCACGAAGTCCCACGCCCGCACCGGCAGTATGCCCTTGAGTACTTTCCCCAGCGTGGCCATGGCGGGGGCGATCAGCAGCGGCCGCCCGGCGGCCGTAGCGCGCCATGCCCTGTCCACGGCGTCCTCGGGCGTCATGAGCGGGGTCAGCAGGGGACCGCGGGCTCCCTCGAACATGCCGGTGGAAATGTAGCTGGGGCAGAAGGTGGTGACTTTCAGGTGGCCGTAGCCCTGCTGCTCAAGCTCGAGCCGGAGCGAGTCGCTCCAGCCGATGACGGCCCATTTCGAAGCCGCGTACACGCTCATCCGCGGATTCGAGACCGTGCCGGCGGCGGAGGCAACGTTGAGGATCCGGCGCGGGCAGCCGGCGGCGGCCATCATGTCCGGCAGGAACTCCAGGGTGACGTACATGGGGGCGAGGGCGTTGATGTCCATGGTCAGGGCGATGTCACGGTCCGGGGCGTGGTCCCAGAAATACGCGCCGCGGACAATCCCGGCGTTGTTCACCAGCAGCGCCAGCGGCCCCTCGGCCCGGGCCTCCCGGGCGGCGCCGGCAATCGCGGCGCGATCCGCCAGGTCCACCGTGCGGGGGACGGCGCGGGCGCCCAGGGCGGCAACTTCAGCGGCGGTGCCGGCCAGAGCATCGGCGTCGACGTCCCAGAGGATCACCACCCCGGCGCCTTCCCGGGCGGCGCGGAGGGCGTAGAGCCGGCCCATGCCGCTGGCGGCACCGGTGACCAGGACCACGCCGCCGTCCACGGTGAAAGGCGGCGCAGTGACAGGCCGCACAGTGAAAGGAGAAGTCGCGCGATTGTTCGATGCTGACATTCAGCCATGTTATCCCGGGCTGCGGCGCGGATACGGTAGGTTCGGAGCATGAGACGCGCTGTTTGCCCTGGCTCTTTTGACCCCATCCACAATGGACACCTGGAAGTCATTGCGCGTGCCGCGGGCCTCTTCGACGAGGTGATCGTGGCCGTGTCCACGAACTATTCCAAGAAGTACCGCTTCAGCCTGGAGGAGCGGATCGACATGGCCAGGGAAACGTTCGCGTCCTTGCGCGGGATCGTGGTTGAACCCGTGGGGGAGGGTCTCCTGGCCGAGTACTGCCGGCAGCGCGGTGTGTCGGCGATCGTCAAGGGCCTGCGTTCGTCCTCGGACTTCGACTACGAGCTGCCGATGGCCACGATGAACCGGCAGCTGACCGGTGTCGAGACGGTGTTCCTGCCGGCGGAAAGCCACTACCTGCACCTGTCCTCCACCCTCATCAAAGAGGTCTTCGCCCTCGGCGGGGACGTCTCGGACTTTGTTCCCCGCTCCGTGCTGAAACGGCTGGCCCCGGGCGAGCCGGTCCCGAACCGGGCGCGCAAAGTGTAAGCTTGACCGGTACTCGGCGGCCTGCTGCCGGTTGCGGGGCCCGAATCCGAGGCCGCATGTGGTGTGAACCGCCGGCGTGCCCCCGGTTTGAGTCCGTCCGGAAGTTCAGGCTAAGATAGTACGTCGGTCATATGTTCAACAGGAGTTCTCATTAAACGAGATGCTAGTTCGCCCTTGGCGTTCGACGTCAAGGACCTCGGACGCAGTCCGGGAAGCATGCGGACGCTGACGGAACATGTACCCGCGCCAAGTGATCTTGGCGTGGCGCTCATTGGCGTGCAGGAAGGCTCGGATGTCGAGCTGGACCTGCGGCTTGAGGCCGTACACGAAGGAATTCTGGTATCAGGAACCGCGCACGTTGAAGTTACTGGCGAATGCGGCCGATGCCTGGATCCCCTTGCGTATGACCAAGAGGTTGATGTGCAAGAACTTTTCTTCTACGAGGATGCTGTGTTCTCCGATGAAGAAGACGAAGAAGAGCAACGTCGAGTCGAGCACGATCTGATCGATCTTGAGCCGGTGTTGCGGGACGCAGTTGTCACCATACTGCCGTTCCAGCCGGTGTGCCGGGAAGACTGCCAGGGCCTTTGCTCCGAATGTGGAGTGCGCCTGGAAGACGAGCCGGGGCATCACCACGAGGTCGTAGATCCTCGCTGGGCCGCCCTGGCTGACTTGGCTAAGCCTGACCGGCAAAACTGATTTGTAAGTGTTTTTCTAGAGAGAAATGAGTTAGCCGTGGCTGTCCCGAAGCGGAAAATGTCTCGCTCGAATACCCGCGCCCGCCGCTCCCAGTGGAAGGCAACTGCCCCCCACCTGGTGAAGACTGTCGAGAACGGCCAGGTCACGTACAGCCTGCCGCACCAGGCAAAGGTCGTTACCGACTCGGCTGGCACTGCGCTGTTCCTTGAGTACAAGGGCCGCAAGGTCGCAGACGTCTAATCCGCCAACAGGCTGAAAAAGATGTCTTCAACTGAAGAGCTTCTGAAGCGTCTCGGTGTCACTATTGACGCCGGGACGCTTCGTCTTGCGCTCACACACCGTTCCTACGCCTACGAAAACGGCGGCATCCCCACCAACGAACGGCTCGAGTTCCTGGGCGACTCCATCCTGGGGTTCTCCGTAACGGACGCGCTGTATCGTGACAACCCCACGCTGCCCGAAGGCGACCTGGCCAAGCGCCGCTCCGCCGTCGTCAGCACCCGGGCGCTGGCCGGCATCGGCCGCAGCATCGGGCTGGGGGAGTACATCTACCTTGGACAGGGCGAAAAGCTCACCGAAGGCAAGAACAAGGCCTCCATCCTGGCGGACACCATGGAGGCGCTGATCGGCGCCACCTACCTCTCCAACGACATCGAGACGGCCCGGCAGCTGGTCATGCGGCTGGTCGGCCCGCTGTTGAAGGACGCCGCCGCCCTCGGCGCGGGCACCGACTGGAAGACTTCCATCCAGGAGCTCGCCGCCAGCCGGCAGCTTGGGACCATCAACTACGCGGTCGACGGCTCCGGGCCGGACCACGCCCGGACGTTCGAGGCCGTGCTGCGGATCGGCGGCACGGACTACGGCACCGGCACCGGCAACTCCAAGAAAGAGGCCGAACAGGAAGCCGCCGCCGACGCCTGGCGCCGGCTGACCGCCCCGTCCGCGCCGGATCCGCAGCAGCTGCAGTCCCAGACCGGCAGCTAGGCAGCGGCGTTGCCTGAACTGCCCGAGGTCGAGGTGGTCCGGCGCGGCCTGGTGAGCTGGGTGCGCGGCCGGACCATCACCTCCGTCGAGGTGCTGGACCCGCGCTCCCTGCGCCGGCACGCCCTGGGACCGGACGACTTTGCCGGCAACCTTGAAGGCGCGCGGGTCCTGGACGTGGTCCGCCGCGGCAAATTCCTGTGGATGCCGCTGGCGGACACGCCCGCCCCGCCCGGAAACGGTACCCCGGCAGGCGAGCCCGCCCCCGCTGTCGCGCTCATGGCCCATCTGGGCATGTCCGGCCAGCTGCTTATGCAGGACCCCGGCGTTCCGGACGAAAAACACCTGAAGGTCAGGCTGCGGCTCAGCCCGGCCGACGGCATGCCCGAACAGCTCCGGTTCGTGGACCAGCGCATCTTCGGCGGCCTGTTCCTGACCACGCTGATCCCCACCGACGACGGCGGCCCCGGCGGCCTCGCCGAAACGCCGCTGCCGCTCATCGCCGAGGAAGCCGCGCACATTGCCCGTGACCCGCTGGATCCCTGGTTCTCCTTCGAGACCTTCTACCGGCGCCTGCGGGCCCGCAAAACCGGGCTCAAGCGGGCGCTGCTGGACCAGGGCCTGGTCTCGGGGATCGGCAACATCTACGCGGACGAGGCCCTCTGGACGGCGCGGCTGCATTACGCCCGGCCCACCGACACCCTGCGCCGACCCGATGCGCTGCGGGTCCTCGACGCCGCCCGTGCGGTCATGACGGATGCCCTGGCCGCCGGCGGCACGAGCTTCGATTCGCTCTACGTCAACGTCAACGGAGCCTCCGGGTACTTCGACCGTTCCCTGAACGCCTACGGCCGGGAGGGGCTCGAGTGCAAGCGCTGCGCCGCCGCCGGCCGGGTCAGCCGGCTCCTGCGGGAACAGTTCATGAACCGGTCCTCGTACACCTGCCCCGTCTGCCAGCCCCGGCCGCGGAACGGGCGCTGGTAGGGGGAGTCCGGGCGTAGTGCCCGGCCAGCCTCGCCAGGCCCTCGTCAAGCGAAACGGCGGGGGCCCAGTTGAGGAGTTCACGGGTCTCGCGCTGGTCGAACCAGTGGGCGGTGGAGAGCTGCTCAGCGAGGAATCTGGTCATCGGCGGTTCCCCGGCCCGGCCGGACCGGGACCATACCTTCTCCACCACCGATCCCGCAGCCCGCGCGAGGCTGCCCGGCACCGTCCACGACGGCGCAGGGACGCAGCCTGCGGCGCAAATGCCCGCCAGCAGCTCACCGACCGGGCGGGGTTCGCCGTTGCTGACCACGAGCGCCCGGCCGTGGATGTGCTCCATCCGGTCAAGCGCGGCGACGATGGCCGAAGCGGCGTTGTCCACGTAGGTCGTGTCGATCAGGGCCGCACCGGCGTCGAGCAGCGGCAGGCGGCCGCGGCTGGCACGTTCCAGCACCCGTTCCACCAGCTGGGTGTCACCCGGGCCCCAGACGATGTGCGGGCGCACCGCCGTGACCCGGAAACCCGGCGAGTCCGCGGCCAGCGCCAGCAGTTCGGCCTCGGCCTTCGTGCGGGAGTAGTCACCGTGCGCGCGGGCCGGGTCCGCCGCCTCGGCGCCCAGCCCGGCGATGGCGGCCCCGGAATTGGCCACGGACGGGGAGGAGACAAACACCAGCTCCCGCACACCGGCCTCGCGGGCGGCCCGGAGCAGGCGGCGCGTGCCTTCGACATTGACCTCGTCGAACTCCGCGGCACGGCCGGTGAAGGACACCTTCGCGGCCAGGTGGATGACACCCTCGGCGCCGGAGACGGCGCGGCGCACGGCGGCCTCGTCCGCAACGGACCCTTGGAGGTCCCTAGCGCCGTCGACGCCGGAGGGGCGGCGCTGGAACGTGCTGACGGCGTGGCCCTGCCGCACCAGCAGCCGTGCCACCTCCCGCCCGAGCAGTCCGCTCGCGCCGGTGACGAGGATCCTCATGGCGTGCCCGGACGGCCGCCGGCCAGCACCGCCGAAGCCCACCGGGCCAGGCGGCTCCGGTCGATCTTGGCGTTGTGGCGGATGTCGGTCGGCTGGGAGGGGACAGCGAGCACGGCGGAGACACTGACCCCTGCCGCGCGGGCGGCGTCGCGTACGCGGCCCGCCAGCTGCGGCGCGGCAGGACCGGCCCGGCGGACCGGCGGAACGGTTTCGACGACGGCGACGACAGCCTGCGTCCCGGACGGACCGACCCCGACGACGGCGGCCATCCCGACGTCGTCCAGGCGTTCGATGGCCTGCTCGGCGCCCACCGGCGTCACCACGGCGCCCGGGGCCGTCACGACGTGCACGAGGCGTCCTTCCACCCAGAGCCGGCCGGCGGCGTCGAGGTGACCCACGTCGCCGGTGCGGTGCCATCCGGCCGTGCGGACGCTCTCGCGCTGGGTCAGCCAGAGCCGGTCGTAGGCTTCTTTCACGTGCGGGGCGCTGACGAGGATCTCCCCGCTCACTCCGGCCTCCCTGACGGGCTCGTTCCCGGGTGCGGTGCCGTCCGCGGCCAGCGGGATGATGGCCACGCGGGCGCCCTGCACCGGCCGGCCCACGCACACGCCGTTGCCGGCGCCTGCCATGGTTCCGGCGGCGTCGTCGGCCGCGGCGGCACGGATCTGTTCGAGGCTGATGTCCGTGACGGGCAGCGCCTCGGTCATCCCGTACGGGGTGTGCAGCGAGGCGCGCGGCAGCAGCCGCTGCACCTCTGCGAGGAGGGTTTCGGGGACCGGTGCGCCGGCGGAGAGCAGCAGCTCCACGCGCCCCAGCGCCTCGTGTCCGGCCCGGCTCAGGCCGGCCCGGGTGGCCAGGACGTTGCGCAGCGCCGCGGGCGAGGCGAAGACCACCGTGGCGTCGATGGCTGCTGCGGCGTGCGCCAGCGCCCTGGCCGTCAAGGTGCGGGGGGCGGTGACGTCCATGGCGGGCGTCACTGAAACGGCTCCGAGCGCCGGTCCCAGCAGGGCGAACGGCGCGAAGCCCGCCACCAGGCGTGCGCCCGGGCGGATCTCCAGCGTCGCGGCCACGGCATCGCGCATCGCTGCCAGCCGCCGGTGCGTGTAGACCACGCCCTTGGCGGGCCCGGTGGAACCGGAGGTGAACAGCACCGCGGCGGGGGCGCCCGGGTCCGGAACCGGGGCCGTGCCCGGGCGGGGGAGTCCGGGGCTGAGGCCGGCTCCGCGGCGGGCAAGGGCAGCGAGGGAGGTCTCGACGGCGAGGAGCCGGCGGCGGCGGGCCGGCAGGTCCCGCACACTGATGCGCCGTCCCGGCCAGCCAAGTACCGAGGCGGCCGCCAGGGCCTTGTCGATTCCGATGAGGAAGTCCGGGGTGGCGCCCTTCACCGCACGGCTCAGGCCGCGGGTGCCCAGGCCGGCGTCGGCCACGATGACCACCGCGCCGAGCCGCAGGCAGGCGTAGAGGACCACGGTCAGGTCCACGCCCGGGGGAACCATCAGGCTCACCCGGGTGCCGTTCCCTACACCGGCGTCCTGCAGGCCCGCCGCGAGGGCGGCGATGTTCTGTTCGAGCTCCTGCCAGCTGAGCGAGCGGGCGACGCTGCCGTCCGTGGCCATTTCCGCGACGGCGGTATCCTCGGCTGCCGGTCCCGCCGCCAGCTCGGCGAGGGGCGCCCAAAGGGGCGTGACCCCGGCGCCGGGCTCCAGGGGCCCGGCCCCGAATTCCAGCATCGAGTCGTCGGACGCGCCGTCGGCCAGTTCGTTGGCCGGCCCGCTGTCCGGCCCGCACTCCGCAAGCCACTCGAAGACGGGCGCGGCGATGTCCCGGTCTTCCGCGACCAGGTGGCCGGCCCCCTCGAAGCGGTGAACTTTCGCGTCCGGCAGCCGGCCGATGAGGTCCTTGAGGTACCGGTCGGAAAAGATCGGATCGCGCGGGCCCCAGAGCATCAGGGCCGGAACCCCCAGCCCGCGCACCCCTTCCGCGACGCGGCTGAGCGTCGGAAAGCTGGGATGGGACGCGTCGGCGGGAATGTCCGCGACAAAGTTCCCCACGCCGGCGCGGCGGCCGGCGCCGCGGTAGGGGGCCATGAAGGCGCCACGGACATCCGCGGTGAGCGGCGGGCGGGCCAGGGCATGCGTCACGCGCAGGAAGCTGTCCGTCCCCGTCGTTCCCCAGCGGTGCACGGCAGGGTGCAAGGCAAGCCGCAGTGCAGGCGGGATGCGGGCGCCGGAGGGCTGGTGCACGGCCGTGTTGGTCAGCACCACGCCGGCGAGCTGCTGCGGATGGGCCACGGCCCAGCCCAGGCTGATCACGCCGCCCCAGTCGTGGCCGACGGTGACGACCGGCCCGTCCAGGCCGAGCGCCGCGGTGAGGTCGCCCAGGTCGTTGATCCGGTCCTCCAGGCGCCGGAACGTGCCGGTGCGCTCGGAGAAGCCCATGTCCAGCTGGTCCACGGCCACCACGCGCCACGGGTGTGCGGGGTCGGATCCGGCGGCCAGCAGGGTCCGCCACAGGTAGGACCACGTCGGGTTGCCGTGCACGCACAGCAGGGTGCCGGCAGGTGTCAGGCCGCGGCGCGCGAGCTGGGCACCGTTGTCCAGCAGGTGCCAGCGGCGCACGGTGCCGGGCTCATCCGCGGCGGAGGTGGACGCCACATCGATTTCGCGCGACCATTCGGGGTCGACGCCGGGCCAGTCGGCGGCTACCAAACGATTTCCACCATGGCGGTGTTCAGGCCGGAACCGACGCCCATGCACAGCACGCGGTCCCCGGCGGCGAGAGTCTGCGCTTCGGCCGCGAGGGTCATGGGGAGGGAGGCCGGGCCCACATTGCCCCAATGCGGGAACGTGATCGGCACCTTGTCCGGGTCCAGGTCAATGGCGTTGATGATGGCCTGGGTATAGGCATTGCTCACCTGGTGCGTGACGTACCGGTCCATCGAGGCCCAGTCCCACTCCGGCTGGGCCTCGTGCCAGGCATCGACCACGAGCTGCAGGCCGCCGTCGAGCAGGCCTTTGGTGTCGGTGGCCATGCCGTCAATGCTGCCCACGCACAGTTCATGGTGCTCGGTTCCGGCACGCATCACGCCGCCGAGGACCCGGTGCGCCCCGGGGTGCTCGTCCGCCGGGCCCAGGACGGCCGCAGCGGCTCCGGAGCCGAGCGTCAGTGTGGCGAACTCGCGGTTGAAGTCCTCGCGGGTGGTCTCGGGCCGCTGCAGCCGGGCCAGGGTGGCCTCCTGCGTTGGCTGGGCGTCTTCACCGTTGACGATCATCGCGTACTTGATCTGGCCGGAGTCGATCATGTTGGCCGCCAGCGTCATGCCGTTGACGAATCCAAGGCAGGCGTTGGCCAGATCAAAGTTCATGGCCGACGAAGGCAGGCGCAGTCCGTGGTGGATCTTCACCGCGACGGACGGTTCGAGGTTGCGCCGCGTCACGGAGGTGTTGATCAGCAGGCCAATCTCGGACGCTTCGATGCCGGACTCTGCCAGGGCCTTTGCACCCGCCTCGATGGCGGCGTCGTCGAACGATGTCCCGGGGGCCCACCAGCGCCGGTGCGTGATGCCCGCGACCCGTTCGAGCAGTTTCGGGGGGACCCTCAGCCGCCGCAGGGTCGAAGCCAGCCTGCGGTCGAAATCCATGGAACTGACGATCGTCGGAGCTTCGACGCTGCTTACCGAAAGTAGAGCGGTGTTGCTGTGCCGGAATGTTGCATTGCCTACCAATTCAAGCCCCTCTTCATGTCCGTCCTGCGCTCCGGCGGTGGCCGCTCACAAGCCCGAGAGCTTAACTATGCCCCGTGCAGGTCAATTCCCGCATATGCGGCCTCAGCCATCTGCGGCGGCTTCGCGCTGGTTCTGCGCGGAATGGCCGCAGATGCGCAGTAGATTGTAAGTATCCGGGGCCGCCCCGGACCCCCCGTGTCCGTCCGAATCATGCTTTCGCCGGACAGCGGACCAGTCCGCCGACCAGGAGAACCGAAGCGCCTTGCACCTGAAAAGTTTGACCGTCCGGGGATTCAAGTCGTTCGCCTCGGCGACGACCTTTGAATTCGAACCGGGCGTCACCGCCGTGGTGGGCCCCAACGGCTCGGGCAAATCCAACGTGGTGGACGCGCTGGCGTGGGTCATGGGCGAACAGGGAGCCAAGACCCTCCGCGGCGGCAAGATGGAAGACGTGATCTTCGCCGGCACCTCGGGCCGGCCGCCCCTGGGGAGGGCGCACGTCTCGCTGACCATCGATAACAGCGACGGCGCCCTCCCGATCGAATACAGCGAGGTCACGATCTCGCGCACGCTGTTCCGGACCGGCGGCTCGGAATACGCCATCAACGGCGCGGGATGCCGGCTGCTCGATATCCAGGAGCTGCTCTCTGACTCGGGCCTGGGCCGCGAGATGCACGTGATTGTCGGCCAGGGCCAGCTGGACAAGGTCCTGCACGCCACCCCCGAGGACCGGCGCGGCTTCATCGAGGAGGCCGCCGGCATCCTCAAACACCGCCGCCGCAAGGAAAAGACGGTCCGCAAACTCGAAGCCATGCAGGCCAACCTGTCCCGGCTCAGCGACCTCACCGGCGAAATCCGGCGGCAGCTGACCCCGCTGGGCAAACAGGCCGAGGTGGCCCGGCGCGCCCAGAGCGTCCAGTTCGAGGTCCGTGACGCCCGCTCACGGCTCCTGGCCGACGACCTCGTTGCGCTGCAGTCCGCGCTGGCGCAGGACGTGGCGGATGAATCGGCGCTCAAGGCACGCCGCGCCGTCGTCGAACGCGACCTCGAGGCCGGGCGGCAGCGCCAGGCCCTCCTCGAGGGGCTCGCAGCCGAGGCCACGCCCGCGCTGAACGCCGCGCGGGAGAACTGGTATTCGCTTTCCACCGGGCGCGAACGGCTCCGTTCCCTCGGTTCGCTCGCCGAGGAACGCCGCCGCCTGCTCGGCGCCGCGGACGTGGTTCCGGACACCGGCCGGGACCCGGACCAGCTGGAGCAGCAGGCCGCCCGCGTCCGCGACGAGCAGGCCGGGCTGGAACGGCAGATCCTGGACCGCACCGAGGGCCTGGACGCCGCGACAGCCGCCAAACACGGCGCCGAACAGGCCGCCGCCGCCGAGGACAAGCGGCTCGCGGCCCTGCTCCGCGCCGCCGCGGACCGGCGTGAAGGCCTGGCCAAGCTCGCCGGGCAGGTCGGCGCGGCACGGTCCCGCGTCGAGTCTGCCCAGTCCGAGCTCGGCCGCCTCCGCGAATCGCAAAAGGCGGGCGAGGAGCGCCGCCGCCAGGCGCACAGCGAGTTCACGGCCCTGGAAGCGCAGGTCGCAGGGGTCGAGGACGGCGAGGAATCGCTCGACGCCGATTACGAGGCCGCGAGCGAGGCCCTCGAAACCATCATCGCCGAAATTGACGCCCTGAAGGCGGCCGAGCGCGAAGGCGAGCGGGAACGCGGCGCCCTCATGGCCCGCCGCGATGCCCTCCAGCTGGGCCTGAACCGCAAAGACGGCTCCGGGCATGTGCTCGGCGCGGCAGCCGGGGACCTGGCCGACGGGGTCCTGGGATCGCTGGCATCCATGATCACCGTGGATCCAGGATTCGAGGCCGCCGTCGCCGCCGCACTCGGCAGCGCGTCCGACGCCGTGGTGGTCCGGGACCAGCAGACGGCCGCCGCTGCCGTGCGGCTGCTGCGCGCGGACGACGCCGGCCGTGCCGCGCTGCTGCTGGCCGGCCCCCCGGCCGGGTCCCCGCCGCCGGTGGCCGATGCGCTGACGGCCGATGCATTAACCGGCGGCAGCACGCTTCCCGCGGGCGCGCGCTGGGCTGTGGATCTGGTGGATCTTGTGTCGGCTGCGGCACCGGACGCCGCCGGCCTGCCGCTGCCCGCCCTGCTGGCCGGCGTCGCCGTCGTCGAGGACCTGGATGCCGCAGCGCAGCTGATCGCCGCGCGTCCCGAGCTGACCGCCGTGACCCGGACCGGGGACGTCTTCACGGCGCTGACCGTGACCGGCGGGTCCGCGTCGGCGCCGTCGCTGCTGGAAGTCCAGGCCGCCGTCGACGACGCCGCGTCGAAGCTGGCCGCCGTCACGGCCGCGCTCGAACGCAACCGCTTCGCACTCTCCACCGCCCGGACCCGGCGCGCCGAAGCCCAGGACCGTGCCGACGCGGCCCTCGCGAAACTCCACGATTCCGACGCGAAACTCGCGGCCGTCGCCGAACGCCTGGGCCACCTGAACGCGGTGCTGCGCAGCGCCGTCGCCGAAAGTGAGCGGCTGGCCGCGTCCCTGGCCAGGGCTGAGGCCCAGATTGTCAGCGAACAAGGTGCGCTGGAAGCGGTGGCGGCCCGGCTCGCCGCGGCCTCAGAGGCCCCCGCGGAGCAGGAACCTTCCCCGGAGCACCGGGATGCCCTGGCCCTGGCCGCCTCGCTGGCCCGCACGGCCGAGATGGAGGCCAGGCTCGCCCTGCGCAGCGCCGAGGAACAGCTCACGGCCACCCGCAACCGGGCGGCGTCGCTGGAACGGGCCGCCGCCACCGAACGCCGTGCCCGCGAGGAAGCCGCGGAACGGGCCCGCCGCCGCCGGCTCCAGGCCCGGCGCGCCGCCGCCGTCGCCGGCGCCGTGCAGCAGGTCATCGGATTCATCGACGTGTCCGTGGAACTGGCCCGCCGCGAGCGGGACAGCGTCGAGGAACGCAAGGACGCCATGGACCTTGAACTGGCCGGGGTCCGCAGCGGCAACGACGCGCTGGCCCGCGAACTGGCCGAACTCACCGACTCCGTGCACCGCGACGAGCTCGCCCGCACGCAGCAGCGGCTGCGGATCGAGGCGCTGGAACTGAAGAGCGTGGAGGAGCTCGGGCTGACTGCCGGACAGCTCGTGGCCGACTACGGACCGGACCTGCCTGTCCCGGTCCCGGCCGGCGACTCGGCGGACAAATGGGCCGCACTGCGCGCTCCGGTGGACGAGGACGGACGCGAGATTTCCGAGGGCAAGCCCTTCGTCCGTGCGGAACAGGAAAAGCGGCTCAAACGCGCCGAACGCGACCTCGCGGCCCTGGGGAAGGTCAACCCGCTGGCGCTCGAGGAGTTCGCCGCGCTTGAGGAGCGCCACCAGTTCCTCAGCACCCAGCTCGAAGACCTGAAGTCCAGCCGCAAAGACCTGCTGGATATCATCAAGGAAGTCGACGACCGCGTCCAGAAGGTCTTCGCCGAGGCCTTCGAGGACACCTCCCGGCAGTTCGTCCGCGTCTTCGCCCGGCTGTTCCCCGGCGGCGAGGGCCGGCTGGTCCTGACCGACCCCACCGACATGCTCACCACCGGCATCGAGGTCGAAGCCCGCCCGGCCGGCAAGAAAATCAAGCGGCTCTCGCTGCTTTCCGGCGGCGAACGCTCCCTGACGGCCGTGGCGCTGCTGGTGGCCATCTTCAAGGCACGGCCCTCGCCCTTCTACGTCATGGACGAGGTCGAGGCCGCGCTCGATGACACCAACCTGGGCCGGCTCATCACCATCTTCGAAGAACTCCGCGAATCCAGCCAGCTGATCGTCATCACGCACCAGAAACGCACCATGGAAGTCGCCGACGCCCTCTATGGCGTCACAATGCGCGGCGACGGCGTCTCCACGGTGATCAGCCAGCGGCTCAGTGCGGAGATCTAGGCAAACGTCCAGGTCCCGGCACGACGGCGTCCGCGCGCAACAAAAGCGCTGGCCACGGCCCATTTGGGGTTTGTGAGAAGCTAGGGGAGTGAACGATATCCTCCCCATCATTCTGCCCATTTTCGCTGTCCTGGTGGTCCTCGGTGTGCTGATCCCGGTGCTCATGAAGACCCGGAAGAGCGCCAAGACCTACACCGGCCCGCGTGACGCAAACGACCCCGTGCAGGCCCCGGGAGCCGGAACCCTTGTGGAGGACCGTCCCGCGCAGGCGCCGGCACCGGCACGGACCTCGCCGGACGGCGTCGAACTCGAAGAACCAACCCTCGAAGTTCCGGACGACGCAGCCGGGCTGGAAACCGTCCCGGTGGAAACCCCGCTGCCGGTGGCCGGGCGGCTGATGCGGCTGCGCGAGCGGCTCGTCAAGTCCAACAACATCCTCGGCAAGGGACTCCTGGCCCTGCTCTCGGCGGACAAGATCGATGAAGACGTCTGGGATGAGGTCGAGGAAACCCTGCTGCTGGCCGATCTCGGCACCGAACCGACCATGCAGCTCGTGGACTCGCTCCGCGAACGCGTCAAGGTGATGGGCACGCGGGACCCTGAGCACGTCAAGGCCCTGCTCCGGGAGGAACTCATCAAGCTCGTGGATCCGACCATGGACCGGAGCCTGAACGTCGAGCGCCACGGCGACAAGCCCGCCGTCATGATGGTTGTCGGCGTCAACGGCGTTGGCAAGACCACCACCGTGGGCAAGCTGGCCCGCGTGCTCGTGGCCGAGGACAAGGACGTGCTGCTGGGCGCGGCGGACACCTTCCGCGCCGCCGCCGCCGAGCAGCTGGCCACGTGGGGCCAGCGCGTCGGCGTGCCCACCGTGAAGTCGGACATCGACGGCGCGGACCCGGCCTCGGTGGCCTACGAGGCCGTCAAGGCCGGCATCGACCAGGAAGTCGACGTCGTTATGATCGACACCGCGGGGCGCCTGCAGAACAAGGTGGGCCTCATGGACGAGCTCAGCAAGGTCAAGCGGGTCATCGAAAAGCTGGCCGAGGTGGACGAGGTGCTGCTGGTCCTGGACGCCACCACCGGCCAGAACGGACTCAACCAGGCCCGGGTGTTCTCCGAGGTCGTGAACATCACCGGGATCGTCCTGACCAAGCTGGACGGCACCGCCAAGGGCGGGATCGTCGTCGCCATCCAGAAATCCCTCGGAGTCCCGGTGAAGCTGATCGGCCTGGGCGAAGGCGCCGACGACCTCGCGCCGTTCGACGCCGAAGGCTTCGTGGATGCGCTGCTGAACTAGCCCGCACCGTAACAAAAAGAGTGCCCCGGTCCTGTCTGGTGAGTTCAGACGGGACCGGGGCATTCTTTGTTCGAGTGGCTAGTACTTGAAGTTCAGGACCGTCACTGTGCCGGCCGTCAGCTTGAACTGCTGCGTCTGGGACTTGAACGCGAAGCCGGGCACCGTGGCGCGCTTGGCGAGGGGCGTGGGCTCGGTCTTGGCGCCATCGATCACGGTCTGGTCCTCGGCTGCGTAGTTGGGTCCGCTGAGCTGGGTCATGGTCCCGGTGACCGGTTTGCCCGGAAGGTTCAGGGTGACGGAAGTCTGCGCGGCCTTTTCGGGGTCGTTTTCGTTGATGATCACCACGCTGGTGCTGCCGTCGGCGTTCTGCAGCGCGTAGCTGAACGCCGGGCCGCCTCCGGCGCTGTTCACTTTCATGAACTTGCCGGCCTCCAGCTCGGCCACCATGGAGATGCCGAAGAAGTTGGCCCGGCCGGACATCTGGCCATTGCCGAACGGGTAGGCCCCGGCGCTGCAGATGGCGGACAGGGGCGGGCCGCCCTTGCAGGTCAGCAGCGAGCTGTGGAAGCCGATTCGGGTGATGCCCAGCTGGGCGGCGGTGAGGGCATAGTCTGCCGCCCAGAGCGCAGATGCGTGGGTGCGGGAGGTCTCATTGGAACCGGGGCACGCCGAGATCCCGGTTTCCGGAATCCAGGTTTCCAGGCCGGCGGCCTGACCCACCGCGAGGGCCGCCTTCTGGTAGTTGACGCCACGGTCGTGCATCGTTCGGCTCATCGCGTTTGCCAAGGTAGGCGAGTCCTGGGGCAAGCTGCCGTCACAGTTGGAGAGCGGGTAGTGGTGGAACGTCAGGATCTTCTTCTGCGGGAGGTCCGCATCGACGAACGGCTGCCACCACTTCTGGTCGTAGGCGCCCGGTCCGGAGATGGGCACATTCGGCGCCACTGCATAGATCGCGTTGGCGTAGTCCTTCAATTCCCGAATGTACTGATCCAGGCTGTAGCCACTGCCGGACTTCACATCGTTGAACACGAAGCCGTTGGGCTCATTGCCCACGGTGATGCTCAGCAGCCGGTCGCCAAGGATTGCCGAGGCGTTTTTGGCCATGTCCGCAGCCCGCGCCGGGTTGTAGTGGCCCAGGTCCACTGTGAGGCTCACCCTGGCGTCGCCGGCCTCCAGCAGGGTCTTGAGCCGGACCAGGTCTGCCGGGCCCACGGCCTTGACCGGGTGCGTCTTGTCACCCTTGTAGTCGGCGGGGACGGCCTCGCCGCTGGAGGTCCAGAAGAAACGCCGGTCCACGGCGTTGCCGCCGAAGCGCAGAACCGGCTGGTCGATCTCCTTGAGCAGCTTGACCATCGACGCGTTGTCGCTGCTGAGGTCGGGATCGGCCAGATCCGTGGCCTCCAGGGAAATTCCCGCCATGCCCTTGTTCAGGGAAGTGCCCACGAGGTCGCCGGAGACATCGACCTTGAGGGGCTCAACCTTTTCCAGCGGCGATCCGGCCGGCGGACCCGGCTGCGCGTAATATGTGACGGTCGGGCCCACCTCGGCAGGGGCGAGCGCCGGTGCCGACTGGGCCGGGGAAGAAGCGGCCGGCGGGGCCGGCGTCGGGTTTCCGAGGGCGAGGGGAACCAGTACTGCTGCGGCGGCGGCGATAATTCCGGCGCCGGCGATCAGCCCTGCGCGCTTCCTGTGTCCCGCGCTTGTGCCCGCACTCTTACCGGGGTTTGCGGGTTGGGCGGGGTCGGGGCTTTCGGCTTTCCCGGGGGAAGAGTCGAATTTGGCCATGGGGGATTACCTCCGGAAGTTTGTGGCACGTGCCCCCAGCTTAGCCAAGGGCGGAGGCCGCCGCTGACCGGAAGCCCCTGGACAACGTCCCGTGCACGGTCCCGGACAAGATCCCGGCGGAGGCGCCGCCCGGAGCGGACCAGCGGCGGCAACGCCGCAGGTCAGGCGCGGTCCGGGGCCGGCCGGCGGAACGTTTCGCGGGCCGGCAACCACACTGCGGCGGCGGCCAACAGGATGCCGCCAGTGACCCCAAAGGCCCAGCCGTAGCCCAGCCGGTCCGCCAGCAGCCCGGCCACCACCGGTCCGACAATCGCGCCGCTGTCGGAAGCCATCTGGAAGACAGCCAGGACGCGGCCGCCCGAGCGCTCGTTGCCGATCACGTCGGCGATGGCGGCCTGCTGGGCCGGTCCGAGCAGTCCGGAGCCGATCCCGGCGCAGGCGGAGGCGAGCAGGAACCAGGGCAGCTGGTGGGTGAAGCCGATGGCCGCCGTGGCGGTGCCGGTGACCAGCAGTCCGGCCAGCAGGAGCGGCTTGCGGCCGAGGCTGTCCGCGAGCCGGCCGGAAAACGTCAGCGCCACCGCGTTGCCGCCGGCAAACACCGCCAGCGCCCAGCCGGCCGATTCCGGACCGGCGCCGAGCGCAACGACGGCGAAGAGCGGCACTGTGGCCATCCGAACCCCGAAGGTGGCCCAGCCGTTGGCAAAGCTCGAAAACAGGCCGGCCCGGTAGGCGCTGTCCCGCAGCGCGTCCCGCAGTTCCATCGCAGGGGCCGTGGCGCCGGGCTGCCGCGAGGCGGCGGGGACATGGCTGAGCTGGGTCTGCACCACGACGGCGGCCAGCACCAGGGCCCCCGCGTAGGCCAGGAACGGCACCCGCAAGCCGAAGCTGGCGAGCATCCCGCCGACGATTGGGCCGCAGACGTTGCCGATCAGGAAGGCGGAGGCATAGGCCCCGGAGACCCGGCCGCGGCTTTCCGGCGGCGCGAGGCGGACCACGAGCGCCATGGACGCCACCGTGAACATCACCGAGCCAGCCCCGCCGAGGCCGCGGAAGACCAGCAGCTGCCAGTAATTCTGGGCGAAGGCGCAGGCGGCCGTGGACACCGCGACGATCAGCAGCCCGGCCACATAGACCGGCCGTTCGCCCAGCTTCACGATCAGGGTGCCCGCGGCCGGTGCGAAGACGAGCCGCATGAAAGCGAAGATGCTCACGATCACGGCCGCGGCGGTCGCCCCGACGTCGAACGTGGTGGCGAACTGGGGCAGAACCGGTGCCACGAGGCCGAAGCCGATCGCAATCAGGAAGGCCGCCACCAGCATCACCTTGATGTCCCGGGGCAGCCGGGAACGGCCCGGGGCCCGGGAGGGCACCTCGGCTGCGGCGTCGCCGGCGGGGCGGGAGGTCTTGCTCATAATGCGTTCGTCCTTGGGAAGATGCGGTGCCGGCTGGCGGCGGGTCCAACAAGTGCGGGAATAATCCGCTGAAACATAACCGTAACAAGTGTGAGATGCACCATTTACGTCCGGGAGGTTCTTGTAACAACCCGGCAATGTAAATCCTCCGCCAGCGAAACACGGCCCCGCGAAACTCTTTCTAGAACGCAAATAAATGCGTTGGGACCGGCGGACTACTCCGCACCTAATAGCAAGAGAGGACGTAGACCATGGAACTCACCGCAGGTCTCGTTTGGCTCCTGGTCGCCGCGGCACTCGTGCTGTTCATGACCCCGGGCCTGGCATTCTTCTACGGCGGCATGACCCGCGCCAAGTCGGCTTTGAACATGATGATGATGAGCTTCGTCGCCATTGGAACCGTCGGCATCATGTGGATCCTGTGGGGCGCTTCGATGGCTACGACCAACGAAGACAACTTCTACCAGATCTTCGCCAACCCGTTCAGCCACTTCGGCCTGCACAACTTCACCGAACCGGCCGACCTGCTCAAGGTCGGCTACGCGGCCACGTTCGCGATCATCACGGTGGCCCTGATCTCCGGTGCGGTCGCCGACCGCGCCAAGTTCTCCGCCTGGGTGGTCTTCACCCCCATCTGGGCCACCCTGGTCTACGCGCCGATGGCCTTCATGGTCTGGGGCGGCGGACTCTTCTCCGCGAATGGCTGGTTCGGCCAGACGTTCGCGCCGGTCATCGACTTCGCCGGCGGCACCGTGGTCCACATCAACGCCGGCGTCGCGGGCCTGATCCTGGTCCTGATCATCGGTAACCGCAAGGGCTTCGGCAAGGACCCGAACCACCGCCCGCACAACATTCCGTTCGTCATGCTCGGTGCCGCAATCCTGTGGTTCGGCTGGTTCGGCTTCAACGCCGGTGCCGCTGCCACTGTGGAGCAGGCCGGCCTGATCTGGATCAACACCCTGGCCGCCCCGGCCGCAGCCATGCTCGGCTGGCTCGCCGTGGAGCGCTTCCGCGACGGTCACCCGACCTCCCTCGGTGCCGCGTCCGGCGTGGTCGCCGGCCTGGTCGCCATCACCCCGGCCTGCGCCAACGTCTCCCCGCTGGGTGCGATCGCCCTCGGCGTCGTTGCCGGTGTGGCTTCGGCGCTCGCCGTCGGCCTGAAGTTCAAGTTCGGCTACGACGACTCGCTCGACGTCGTCGGCGTCCACCTCGTCTCCGGTGTTGTCGGCACGGTCGCAATCGGCTTCCTGGCCACCCCGACCCAGGGCGCCGCGGGCCTGTTCTACGGCGGCGGCACCACGCAGCTGGTCGCCCAGAGCCTCGCGGCAATGATGGCCATCGTCTTCACCGCCGTGATGACCTTCATCATTGCCTTCCCGATCCACAAGCTCATGGGCTTCCGGGTTTCCCAGGAACAGGAAGTTGTCGGTGTGGACCTGAGCCTGCACGCAGAGACCGCCTACGAGTTCGGCGTCGGCGGGCACGGCGGCAGCTTCCAGCCGCTGCACGAACTGATCACGGGCAAGCCGATGGGCGGCGAGCCGCAGGAGGAAGGCGCAGCCGCCGAAGTGCCGGTGGACGCCGCGTCCAACGGCAAGCAGAACGCAACGGGCAAGGAAAGTGTGGGGGCATGAAACTGATCACGGCAATCGTCCGACCGGAAAAGCTTGAGGCTATTCGCGAAGGCCTGGAAGCCTACGGTGTGCAGGGCCTCACGGTCAGCGCAGCCAGCGGCTACGGCCGGCAGCGCGGCTACACCGAGGTGTACCGCGGGGCCGAGTACAACGTGGACCTGCTGCCCAAGATCCGGGTGGAAGTCCTGGCGACCGACGAGCAGGCGGACGACATCCTCGATGTCATCATCGCCAGTTCCAACACCGGCCGGGCCGGCGACGGCAAAGTCTGGACGATGGATGTGTTCGAGGCTGTCAGGGTCCGTACCGGAGAGCGTGGTTCGGCAGCGATCTAGCTGCCCCGCTCCATGCCGCTAGGGCCAACAGACACAGCGGCGTTGACACGGCACTGACACAGCGGGCCGGATACCTGAGAAGGTATCCGGCCCGCTGTGTCGGTGCTGCTTGTGTCGTTAGTGCTGTGTCGTTGCTGCTGTGTCGGCCCGGCGCGGGATCCGCGCTGGCCCTGCCGCGACGAATCTAGGCCGGCCAGCCCTCCGGCCCCGGGGTCCCGGCCGGATATTCCTCCAGCGGGACATGTCCGGCGGTCCAGGATTTCAGCACCGGCGCCAGGATGCGCCAGCAGTCTTCGGCCGTGTCCGCCCGCACCGAGAGCAGCGGATCCCCGGTCAGCACGCCCTCGAGCACTTCACCGTAGGGGAGGAGTTCGGAGGCGCTCAGTTCGGCTTGCAGCGTGGCCCGGTCCAGGCTCAGGACATTGCCCGGGCCGTTCACGTCGACGTCGAACTGCAGCGTGTCCGGGCCAAAGCCGATCCGCAGCTGGTTGGGGGCGTCCACACCGGTGAACCCCTTCGGAAGGTGCGGCACCGGCCGGAAGGTCACCACGGCCTCCTTGCGTTTCTGGCCCAGCGCCTTGCCTGAGCGCAGGATGAACGGCACGCCCTGCCAGCGCCAGTTGTCGATCTCCACCTGCACCTCGGCGAGGGTTTCAGTAGCCCTGGACGCGTCCACGCCCTCCTCCTTGGCGTAGTCCGGGATGTCCCGGCCGTGGATCGAACCCGCCGTGTACCGGGCCCGGCGGCTGCTTTGCCGGTAGGGGGCCTTGATGCTGCTGGCCCGCAGCACGGTGGCCACGGCATCGCGGAGATCGCGTTCGTCCACGGATGCCGGCGGCTCGATTGCCATGAGGGCCATGATCTGAAGCAGGTGGCTTTGGATCATGTCACGGAGCGCCCCCGCGCCGTCGTAGTAGCGGGCGCGGCCTTCGAGGGCGAGGTCCTCGTCGAAGATGATCTCGATTTTTTCGATGTTCTGCCGGTTCCACACCGGCTCCAGGAACGTGTTCGCGAAGCGCAGGCCAAGGATGTTCAGGACCGTTGCCTTGCCGAGGAAGTGGTCCACGCGGTGGATGTGGTCCTCCGGGACCAGCGCGGCCAGCGTCTTGTTCAGGTGGCGCGCCGACTGCTCGTCGGAGCCGAACGGCTTCTCCATGACCAGCCGGGTGCCGGCGGGCACGTCCTCCGGCGCCAGGGCCTCGCACGCGAGCTGGCTGACCCGCGGCGGCAGGGCGAAGTAGACCGCCACAGGTCCCTCCAGTTGCGCCAGGAGCCCGGCGAGCTGGCCCTCGGCCGTGACATCGAGCTGGTGGTAGGTGCTCTCCTTGCGGATACGCTTGAGCTCCCGCTTGCCGTGGGCGTCGGCCTTGGAGTCCTCGTCCGCGAACGACTCCTCGATCCGGCCAAGCCACTGCTCCGGCGTCCAGGGGTCCGATCCCGCTCCCGCCAGGGCGAGGCCGTCGGCGCGGCCCCGGGCCACCAGGCGGGCAAGCCCCGGTAACAGGAGCCTTCCGGTGAGATCGCCGGAAGCGCCCAGGATGAGCAGGGTTTTTACAGTTGTTTGGCTGGTCACCTACGCCAGCATGCCATCTTGAAGGCGCATCTTGGTACCCTAGATAGTCGAGTCCTGTTGTCGTGGCGGTTCGTCCAGGCGAATACCAGTCGCGACGCTGGCGTGCCGCACCGGCCGCCACCTGTAGATCCACTGAAAGAAGTGCACGGCGCGTGTTCAATTCACTCTCTGACCGGTTGACAGCAACCTTCAAGAATCTGCGTGGCAAGGGCCGCCTGACCGAGGCGGACGTTGACGCCACAGTCCGCGAGATCCGGCGTGCCCTCCTGGACGCCGATGTCGCTGTGCCCGTGGTCCGGGAATTCACCGGCCGTGTGCGCGAGCGTGCCCTCGGCGCCGAGGTCGCCGGGGCGCTGAACCCGAGCCAGCAGATCGTGAAGATCGTCAACGAGGAACTCGTCGAGATCCTCGGCGGCGAGACCCGCCGGATCCGCCTGGCCAAGACCGGACCCACCATCATCATGCTGGCGGGCCTCCAGGGCGCCGGTAAGACCACCCTGGCCGGCAAGCTCGCCAAATGGCTCAAGTCCCAGGGCCACAGCCCCATGCTGGTGGCCTGTGACCTCCAGCGGCCCAACGCCGTCACCCAGCTGCAGGTGGTCGGCCAGCGCGCCGGCGTACCCGTGTTCGCCCCGCACCCGGGCGCCACGTCCACCGAACTGGACCACCCTGCCGGTGACCCCGTCGCCGTCGCCCGTGACGGCGTCGAGGAAGCCAAGCGCACCCTGCACGACGTCGTGATCGTGGACACCGCCGGCCGTCTCGGCGTCGACGCCGAGATGATGGAGCAGGCGCGCCAGATCCGCCGCGCGATCGTCCCGAACGAAGTCCTGTTCGTGATCGACTCCATGATCGGCCAGGACGCCGTCAACACTGCCCTGGCCTTTGACGAGGGCGTCAACTTCACCGGCATCGTGCTCTCCAAGCTCGACGGCGACGCCCGCGGCGGCGCCGCGCTCTCCGTCGCGTCGGTGACCGGCAAGCCGGTCATGTTCGCCTCCACCGGCGAAGGCGTGGACGACTTCGAGCTCTTCCACCCGGACCGCATGGCCTCGCGCATCCTCGACATGGGTGACGTCCTCACCCTGATCGAGCAGGCCGAGAAGTCCTGGGACAAGGATGAAGCCGCCCGGATGGCGAAGAAGTTCGCCGACCAGGAAGACTTCACCCTCGATGACTTCCTCGCCCAGATGCAGCAGATCCGCAACATGGGCTCCATGAAGAAGATGCTCATGATGATGCCGGGTGCGCAGAACATCCGCCAGCAGCTGGAGCAGTTCGACGAGCGCGAGATCGACCGCGTCGAGGCCATTGTCCGCTCGATGACCCCGCACGAGCGCGTGGCTCCGAAGATCATCAACGGCTCCCGCCGGGCCCGTATTGCCCGGGGTTCCGGCGTGCACGTCTCCGAGGTCAACGGACTGCTGGAACGGTTTGCCCAGGCCCAGAAGATGATGAAGAAGATGGCCGCCGGCGGCGGGATGCCCGGCATGCCGGGGATGCCCGGCATGGGCGGCGGGGGCGGAGCCCGCAAGGGAGCCAAGTCCGCGCCCAAGAAGAAGGCCCGCTCCGGCAACCCGGCCAAGGCGGCGCAGGAACTGCGCGACGCCGAGGCCCGGCGTGCCGCCGGCCCCAAGGCGCTGCCCACCGGCGCGTCGTTCGGCCAGCAGGGCGGCGACTTCGATCCGTCCCAGCTGAACCTGCCGAAGGGTTTCGACAAGTTCCTCGGCGGCAGCAAGTAGCCGCAAGTGCTGACGGCCGCCGGCACTGTGTCGCCGGCAGCATCAGCACTGAAGTGCCATAGGGTTAGACAATGTTCAAGCAGCGCGTAGTCTTCGTCCACGGGGACGGCAGCTTCGGCGCCGCCGCGTGGCCAAAACAGCACGGAATGGCGCTGGACTACGACGCCCTGTTCCTGCGGCGGCACGGGTTTGACGCCGTCGCGGAACCGCTCGAATCCAGCTTCGCCGCCGACGCCGCCATCGTGCTCGCCTCGCTGGCAGACGACGGCCGCGGCGAGGCCGGCGGCCATGTCGTGGCCCATTCGCAGGGCGCGATCGCTGCGATGATGGCCGCCGTCGAACGGCCCGACCTCGTCCAGTCGCTGACCCTGGTGGAACCGGCCTGCCTGTCCCTGACCGCGGAGCTCCCGGCCACCGCCGCGCACCGGGCCCTGATGCAGCCGCTCTTCGACGTCCGCCACAACCTCAGCGACGACGACTTCCAGCGAGAGTTCATCCGCCGCGCGTTCGCGGCGGACGCCCCCGGGGCCACGACGCCGGAGGCCCTCCGGGCTGCGCGCCGGCTCCGCCTGCAGGCGCCGCCGTGGGAAGCCCCGCTGCAGATCGTGCCGGGCGTGCCGACCCTGGTCCTGACCGGCGGCTGGGAACCGCTGTATGAGGAAATCGCCGGCTACCTGCGCGAGACCGGCGCCCTGCACCGCACGGCGCCGGGAGGGCACCGGCCCCAGGATTCAGCCGAAGGGGACCGGGCCATCCGCTCCTACATTGCCGAGGTCGGCCGGCACCAGCACGCCCGGGCGTCCTAGGAAGCTGCGGGTTCTCCCACCGAGGGCTGCGGCAGGTAGACCTTGCCGCCCGAGGCGAGGAACTCGTTGCTCTTCGCCCGCATTCCGGCCGCCATCTGCGCTAGGGCCGCCTGCGAATCTGCTGATCCGTATTCGTCCCGGATGTCCTGGCTGATCCGCATGGAGCAGAACTTCGGACCGCACATCGAGCAGAAGTGGGCTGTCTTGGCCGGCTCCGCGGGAAGCGTCTCATCATGGAAGGCCTCGGCCGTGACCGGGTCCAGGGACAGCGCGAACTGGTCCCGCCAGCGGAACTCGAACCTTGCCTTGGACAGGGCATCGTCGCGTTCGTGCGCGCCGGGGTGGCCCTTGGCGAGGTCCGCGGCATGGGCGGCGATCTTGTAAGTGATCACGCCCGTCTTCACATCGTCCTTGTTCGGCAGCCCGAGGTGTTCCTTGGGCGTGACGTAGCAGAGCATGGCGGTGCCGTAGCGGGCGATCTCGGTGGCGCCGATCGCCGAGGTGATGTGGTCATAGCCCGGTGCGATGTCCGTGACGAGCGGCCCGAGTGTGTAAAACGGGGCGCCCTTGCAGAGTTCCTGCTGGCGCTCCACGTTTTCCCGGACGAGGTGGAAGGGCACATGCCCGGGACCCTCCACCATGACTTGCACGTCGAAGTCCCAGGCCCGCTGCGTGAGCTCGGCCAGGGTGTCCAGTTCGGCGAACTGTGCCGCGTCGTTGGCATCCGCCGTCGCGCCCGGCCGCAGTCCGTCGCCCAGGGAGAACGCGACGTCGTAGTGTGCGAAGATCTCGCACAGCTCATCGAAGTGGGTGTACAGGAAGTTCTCCCGGTGGTGCGCCAGGCACCAGCCGGCCATGATGGAACCGCCGCGGGACACGATGCCGGTGACCCGGTTGGCCGTCAGGGGCACATACCGCAGCAGCACGCCGGCGTGGATGGTCATGTAGTCCACGCCCTGCTCGCACTGTTCGATCACGGTGTCCCGGAAGATCTCCCAGGTCAGGGCGTTCGCCTCACCGTTGACCTTCTCCAGCGCCTGGTAGATCGGGACCGTTCCGATGGGGACGGGGGAGTTGCGGATGATCCACTCGCGCGTGGTGTGGATGTCGTCCCCGGTGGAGAGGTCCATGACGGTGTCCGCGCCCCACTGCGTGGCCCACTGGAGTTTGTCGACCTCCTCGGCGATGGAGCTGGTCACGGCGGAGTTGCCGATATTGGCGTTGATTTTCACCAGGAACGACTTGCCGATGATCATCGGCTCGGATTCGGGGTGGTTGACGTTGTTGGGAATGATCGCGCGGCCCGCGGCCACCTCGCTGCGCACCAGCTCCACATCGCAGTTCTCGCGCAGCGCGACGAACCGCATTTCCGGGGTGATGACACCGTCCCGGGCGTAGCGCATCTGCGTGACGGTCCTGCCCTCAGCGGCCCGGCGCGGCACCGGCCGGCCGCCCCGCCACTCGGCCGACGCCGCACCGCGGCGCACCGCCGATTTGCCGTCGTCGAGCAGCTCCCGTTCACGGCCGGCGTAGGGTTCGGTGTCCGCCCTGGCCTCAATCCAGGGGGTGCGGAACGGCTCCAGCCCGCGGACCGGATCGCTGCCCGGTCCGGCAGTGCGGTACACCCGGAACGGCGGGTTCCGGATGCCGCCCGGGGAGGGTTCCAGGGCGATCTCGGTCACCGGCACGCGGATGCCGTGCTCCGGATCCGTGCTGAAGGCCAGCGAGTGGGACTTCAGCGACTGCGTGGTGGCTGCGGACTGAATTTGGACAGGGCTGTGCTGTGTCACTTGGGTGTTCACGGAAAAGCTCACTTCCTTCGCCGGCATTACCCGGACAGGTTCAACGGTCGCAGGCTGCGTCAGCCCGATCTCAGCCCCTGCAGGGGCACCCGTGTGGTCGTAGACGAAACTACCACGCACCTCCGGCCGGCCCTCGAGTGTGACGCGGACGGCGGACCGCGGTGTTAGCGTGGCACGGTGACTCTGCCCAGGGCCGTGCCCCGCATCCGGATGGCGACGCCGGAAGACCTCCCGGCGCTGCCGGTTCTCGAGGCCTCAGCAGACCGCATCCTCGAAGCGGAGCTGGGGAACCAGACGCTCCCGGCTCCGGAGTTGACGGCGCCGGTTGAGCCGCTCTTCATACTTGTCGCCGGAAACCCGCCCGTAGGGTTTGCCCGCGTTGACGAGGTCGGCGGCCAGGCCCATCTGGAACAACTCTCCGTGCAGCCGGACTCCGCCGGGCGGGGGATAGGACGGTCCCTGGTGGAGGCGGCCCTTGATGCGGCCCGGAGCCGTGGCTATTTATCGATGACGCTTTGCACCTTCGCAGGCGTCCCGTTCAATGCGCCGTTTTATGCGAGCTGCGGTTTCGAGGAACTCGCCCAGCCAGGACAGGCGTTGGGCGCCCTGCGGATCCACGAAGCGCAGCTGGGGCTGGACGGTCTTGGCCGGCGGATCGTCATGCGGATTAGGCTTTAGGTCATGACCGGCATCATCGAGTTCAGCGGCCCCATCCTCACCGCGGCGGACCAGGAACGCCGCGGGCTCTGGTCGGTGGGCGGCCTGCTAACCTTCCGCCGTCCGGCCGCCGCGCCCGACCTCGTGCTGGACGGCTGGGTCATGCCCGGCCTCGTGGACGCGCACTGCCACATCGGCCTCGGCCCGGGCGGGGACGTTACCGAGGACACCGCGGAATCCCAGGCCCTGGCGGACCGCGACGCCGGGACACTCCTGGTCCGCGACGCCGGCGCCGTCCACAACACACGCTGGCTCCAGCAGCGCGCGGACCTGCCCCGGATCATCCGCTCGGGCCGGCACCTCGCGAGGGCCCGGCGGTACCTGCCGGGCCTGGCCGTCGAGGTCGAGCCGGAGGATCTCGTCGAGGCCGTGCGGAAGCAAGCCCGCGCGGGCGACGGCTGGGTCAAGCTCGTGGGGGACTGGATCGACCGCGACGCCGGCGACCTCGCCGCCAGTTTTCCCGCCCGGACGGTCAAGGACGCCGTCCGTGCCGCCCACGATGAGGGGGCCCGCGTCACCGCACACTGCTTCGCCGAAGACACCCTGGATGACATGCTCGATGCCGGGATCGACTGCATCGAGCACGCCACCGGGCTGCTGCCGCGGCACCTGCCGCGCTTCCTCGAACAGGGTGTTCCGATCGTGCCCACCCTGATCAACATCGCCACGTTCCCGGACATCGCCGCCCGGGCGGCGGCCAAGTTCCCCCGCTACGCAGCCCACATGCGCTCGCTGTGGGAGCGCCGGGCGGAGCGGATCCTCGAAGCCCACGAGGCCGGGCTGGCGATCTATGCCGGTACCGACGCCGGCAGCGTGATCAGCCATGGCAGGATCGTGGACGAGATCCAGGCCCTGCACGCCGCCGGCCTTTCCGCCGCTGCCGCCCTCAACGCCGCGAGCTGGTCCGCGCGGACCTGGCTCGGCGCGGAGTCCATCGGTGAAGGGGCAAGCGCTGATGTCCTCGTCACGGCCGAAGATCCGCGGAGCAATCCGGCCACGCTCCGCCGGATCCGGCATATCGTGCTGCGTGGGCTGCCGGTAGACCGGGTGCCAGTCCATGTTTTGGAATAAATTGAAGCTTCAAGTAATTTATCTTTATGTAGAGTCGCCGAAGGCCGGTGGCTACAGAATCCACGGAGCATTGCCATGACCGCAGAAGCCAGCACCCAGGACCTCCTTCCTGCCGAACTCACCATGGGCACCGTGATGCTCAAGGTCGGCGACATGAAGCTCATGACCGACTACTACCAGCGCGCCCTCGGCCTGGAGACTGTGGCCGAACAGGACGGCGGGCTCTACCTTGGGCGCCAGCAGAAGCCGCTGGTGCATCTGGCGCCTGCCCCGGGCCTGAATCTACCTTCCCGCGGCGAGGCCGGGCTCTTCCACACCGCCCTCCTCTTCGAGGACCAGCACTCCCTGGCGGCCACCATCGCCACCGCGGCCCAGTACGAGCCCCAGTCCTTCACCGGCAGCGCGGACCACCTCGTCAGCGAGGCGTTCTACTTCAACGACCCCGAAGGCAACGGCATCGAGCTGTACTGGGACCGGCCGCGGGCGGCGTGGTCCTGGGAGGGCAAGAACGTCGTCATGGACAGTCTCGCCCTGCCGCCGCAGCGCTACCTGCAGCAATACCTGACCGAGGAGTCCGTGGCCGGCCAGCGCCAGGCCGCCGCCGGCGTCGGGCACGTCCACCTGCAGGTCGGCGACGTCCAGTCGGCGCATGATTTCTATGTCGGCACGCTCGGCTTCGAAAAGACCGCGGGCTGGCACGGCCAGGCGCTGTTCGTCTCGGCCGGCGGCTACCACCACCACATGGCCATGAACGTCTGGAACAGCCGCGGCGCGGGCCCCCGGCGCGACACGCTGGGCCTGGGTGAAGTCCTCATCGAGGTGCCCTCCGGCGACGACGTCGCGGCCCTGGCCGACCGGCTCAAGGTTGCCGGCGTCGAATCCCACCACACCGGCGCCGAGCTGCGCTTCGAGGATCCGTGGCGCAACCGGATCCGCGTCGCCGTGCGCTAGAAGTTCTCCCCAGGCACGCTGGTCGCTGGACATGTCCAGCGCGCACAGCTCCCCCCGGACATGTCCACTCTTCGCCGGCGGGAACGCTGGGCATGTCCACTGCTCGCGGCCGGGAATGGACATAGTGGCCATATGTCCAGTGCTCAGGGTCAGGGGAGGGCATGCCCATCGGGCCTTGGTCGGGTTCCCGGGCCAGCGAGGGACATGTCCACTCTTCGCCAGCAGGACACATGGGACATGTCCACTGTTCCCAGGCAGGACGTCGGAGCATGCCCATTGCTCGCAGCCGGGAATGGACATAGTTGCCATATGTCCAGTGCTCAGGGCCAGGGGAGGGCATGCCCATCGGGCGGGGCGGGGCCGTGCTGAAGCGGCTAGGCTGAAGCGACGCCGAAAACAGCGGTCTGCGGACCGCCGAACCCTAAGGACCAGCTGCATGGGATTCACCGAACTCTTTGTGTCCACCCACGAAGAAGCCCTCAAGCGCGCCGGCGCACTGGAAGGCGGCGGCCCGGCCGCCCCGGGCGCCGTCCGCATCCCGGAGATCAGCGATTTCGAGGTGGAGCGGCTGGGAGACCTCGCCGGCGTCGCCGTGCACGCCCCGGGCGCGGACTATGAACTGGCCATGGTCGACGTGGCCAGCGACTCGCTGCTTGGCGTCCCGGCGGCAATGGTCCGCACGCTGGCGGAACTGCTCAGCTATGAAACCGAAGGGGAGGGCGAGGTCCTGGAGGATGTCGCCGCCAACTGGGCGGCCGAGGAGGACATGCCCTTCGGCCCCGACGAGGCCCGGGACTACGTCCGCCGGATCGCCGAGCTCGCCGCCGGCGTCGACCCCGCCACCAGGTCCGGCCTCTACGTCTGGACGTCCTGACCGGCCCTCGAGGCCGCTTCCAGGCCGCGCGCTGGTGCGCCGGGCACGTGTCAAGTCGAAATCCTGCCGGTGATCTGGCACAATGAACAGGTACTCGATCTGCGTGGCCCCTCTCTCCGCGTCTGGATCTTGTCCTTTAGAACCCCCAAGTACGGCCCGCCCCACGGGTGCAGAACGTCGGGCTCGACCCCGTTTCAGAAACAGGAGTGACCACAAAAGTGGCCGTAAAGATTCGCCTTAAGCGCTTCGGTAAGATGCGCGCACCGTACTACCGCATCGTCGTCATGGACTCACGCTCCAAGCGTGATGGCCGTGCTATCGAAGAGATCGGCAAGTACCACCCGACCGAAGAGCCCTCGTACATCGAGGTCGACACGGACCGTGCCCAGTACTGGCTCGGCGTCGGCGCACAGCCGTCCGAGCAGGTCGCCGCGATCCTGAAGATCACCGGTGACTGGCAGAAGTTCAAGGGTCTCCCGGGCCAGGAGGGAACCTTGAAGACCAAGGCTCCCAAGGCTGCCTTCGTTACCCCGGAAAAGGGTTCCGTGATCATCCCGGAAGCCATCACCAAGAAGGCCAAGAAGGACGAAGCTGCCGAGGCTCCCGCCGACGCCGCCGAAGCAGAGACCACCGAGGCTGAGTAAATTGCTGGCAGAAGCGCTCGAACACCTGGTCCGCGGGATTGTTGACAGCCCCGAGGACGTCAAGGTCAGTGCGAAGAACAACCGCCGCGGGGAAACCCTCGAGGTGCGCGTTCATCAGGACGACCTCGGACGGGTGATCGGCCGGCAGGGCCGGACCGCACGCGCATTGCGCACTGTGGTTGCGGCGCTGGCGGACGGCGAGCCGGTCAGGGTCGACGTCGTCGATACCGACCGCCGCCGGTAACGCGTTCAGCACTACTTGTCTTGAGTCCGGCCCCTTCACCAGATAATGGTGGAGGGGCCGGACTGTTTTCCCGTAATTCCGCACCAGAGAATACAGAATCACCAACCCCGAACAGAGGAACAGATGCAGCTCCAGGTGGCACGAATCGGCAAGCCCCACGGCATCCGCGGCGAAGTGACCGTCCAGGTGCTCACGGACGCGCCCGGCGACCGTTTTGTCCCCGGCACGCAGTTCATCGTTGAACCCGCCTCGGCCGGGCCGCTGACGGTGTTCAGCGCCCGCTGGAACAAGGACATCCTGTTGCTGGCCTTCGATGAGATCGAGACCCGCAACGAGGCCGAGGGCCTGCGCGGCGCCAAGCTGTTCATCGAAACCGAAGACATCGGCGCCGAGGACGACGACGAGGGCTGGTACGAGCACGAGCTCGTGGGCCTGGAGGTCCGGGTGGGCAGCAACGTGGTCGGCAAAGTCTCAGGACTGCACACCCTGCCGGTCCAGGACCTGCTGGTGGTCACCACGGATGAGGGCAAGGAAGTCCTGATCCCGTTCGTCGAACAAATTGTGCCCGAGGTCAACGTGGGTGAAAAGTACGTCCTCGTCACCCCGCCGCCCGGACTGTTCGAGGTCAACACCGACGAGAATCCTGAAGCCCAGGGCACCGCCGCCGAGAACTCCGAAGAGCAGGGCATCGCGTAGATGAGAATCGACGTCGTCAGCATCTTTCCGGAGTACCTGGCCCCGCTGGAGCTGTCGCTGATCGGCAGGGCCCGCCAGGACGGCCTGCTGGACCTCAAGGTCCATGACCTGCGGGACTTCACCACCGACCGGCACCGCACGGTCGATGACACCCCCTACGGCGGCGGCGCCGGCATGGTCATGAAGCCCGAACCCTGGGCTCAGGCCCTCACCGCCGTGGCCGCCGGGCGGTCCGGGGACGCAGGGGACGCCGGCGCACCTGACGACGCCGGCACCCCCGGCACTCCAGAGTCTGCCGGCCCGGAAGATGCCGCCAAGCCTGTCCTGATCGTCCCGTCGCCGGCGGGGGAGCGCTTCACCCAGGCCACCGCCCACGAACTGGCCGAGGAGGACCAGCTGGTCTTCGCCTGCGGGCGCTATGAGGGCATCGATGAACGGGTCCTGGAATGGGCCGCGGAGCACTTCACGGTGCGCCCGATGAGCCTGGGGGACTACGTCCTCAACGGCGGCGAGGTCGCCGTGCTGGCCATGGTTGAGGCCATCGGCCGGCTGCTGCCCGGCGTCGTCGGCAACCCCGAGTCCCTCGTGGAGGAATCCCACTCCGACGGGCTGCTCGAGTACCCCGTCTATACCAAGCCCTCCAGCTGGCGGGACCGCGACGTCCCGGCTGTGCTGCTGAGCGGCAACCACGGAAAGATCGCCCAGTGGCGCCGGCACGAGCAGTACCGGCGTACCGCCGGACGCCGCCCCGACCTCCTCGCGGAGTTCGACGCCGGCAAGCTGCCGCGCGCGGACCGTACGGCCTTCTCCGACCTGGGGTACGACGTCGTCGACGGCCGCCTGCTGCGCCGCCCCGACGCCTAACCGCCGGGATTGGGCTAACCCGCACAAAATGTGGCAAAATTAGTCCTTGTGCCTGCTGGGTTGCGAACCTGCCACAGGGGGAGCGCTACCAACAGCCCGGCACCCCGGCCCCGTCTACTCCTGACAGGGCCGGATTGACAAACTTTCGGCGGAAATTTCCGGGCGGCGCATGCCACCGGCCCTGACCGCCGTAACCCAACGTGAGTGACCTGTGGCGTTCACCAGGAGTGGATCAATGCATATCCTCGATTCCGTAGATGCAGCCTCGCTGCGCACCGATGTTCCCGAGTTCCGCGCGGGTGACACCATCAAGGTTCACGTGAACATCATCGAAGGCAAGAACTCCCGCGTCCAGGTCTTCCAGGGCTTCGTCCTTGGCCGCCAGGGCGATGGCGTCCGCGAAACCTTCACCGTCCGCAAGGTCTCCTTCGGTGTCGGCGTAGAGCGTACCTTCCCGGTGCACTCCCCGATCATCGACAAGGTCGAGCTCGTCTCCAAGGGTGACGTGCGCCGCGCCAAGCTTTACTACATGCGCAACCTGCGTGGTAAGGCCGCGAAGATCAAGGAAAAGCGCGACTTCCAGACCGCCAAGTAAGCCTTTTTCGTCTTCCACGACAGGCTTCCACCGCGGATCCACGGACCGTATCCGGTGCGTCAGCTAGTGCGGCGCCGGAGCTATCCGCAACAGCGCACATTAGTTCACGACAGCGCCAGGGGATACGGAACATGGAACAGCCAAAACGCCAGCCCAGGAAACCGGGCTGGCGTTTTGCGTTGCTGGCCCTGGTGCTCGCCGTGGCCATCAGCGCCGTGGTCCGCTCCCTGTGGGTGGACATCTTCTTCATCCCGTCAGCCTCCATGGAGCCGCTCCTGCACACGGGGGACCGGATCGTGGTGGCGCGGACCGGCGTCCAAGCTGAGCCCTTGGGCCGGGGCGACGTCGTCGTCTTTGACGGCCGCGGTTCCTTTGCCCCGCTCAACAGTGGCAACGGCCCCGTGGTGGATGCCCTCGCCGAAGCCGGACGCTGGCTTGGCCTTGCGGGCAGCGACACCACGTATGTCAAGCGCGTCATCGGACTGCCCGGCGACCGTGTGGTCTGCTGCGACGCCGGCGGCCGGCTCACAGTCAACGGCCAGCAAGTTGCGGAACCGTATGTGTATCCGGGGGACACCCCGAGCGATGTGAAGTTCGCCGTCCAGGTTCCTGCCGGGCGGCTCTGGCTCATGGGGGACCACCGCTCGATGTCCGCCGACTCCCGGAGCCTCCTGGGCGCCCCTGGCGGGGGCATGGTGCCGCTGGAACGCGTCATTGGCAGGCCGGTACAGATCATCTGGCCGCTTGATAGATTTGCAGCAGTAGCGCGGCCCGAACCGGCTGCGACAACGACGACGACGAACGGACAGTAGATGCCCGAGACCGAACCGCGCACTCCTGATCCGCAGGGCCAGGACCGACCCCGGGTTACCGCCTCGGCGATTCCCGCGGATGAGCCGGCGGATCCACCGGCTGGTGCGCCGGCTCCTGCTCCGGCTCCTGCGTCGCAGGACGACAGCGCCGGTGCGCAGCGCGCTGATCGTATCCAGGCTGCCCGTATCGAGACTGCCCCGACCGCGGCTGGGCCGACCGCGGCTGGGCCGACCGCGGCTGGGCCGACCGGGCCTGAGCCGACCGGGAAGGAGCGGGCCGACGGCCCCGCCCACGCCGATCCGACCTCCCGCCGGGCCAGGAAGGCCAAGGCCCGCGAAGGGCGCAGCCCGCTCTTCCTGTGGCTCAAGGAGGTTGCCACGGTGGTCGTCGTGGCGATCGTGCTGTCCTTCCTGATCAAGACCTTCCTGTTCCGGGCCTTTTACATCCCGTCCGAATCCATGGTCAACACCCTCGATGTGAACGACCGCATCTTCGTGAACCTGCTCGTGCCCGAGCCCATGGCGCTCCAGCGCGGGGACGTGGTGGTGTTCCGGGACAGCCAGGGCTGGCTCGCCCCCGCAGCCGCGAAGACGAAGGGCCCGTTCACCTGGGTGCAGGACGGGCTGACGTTCGTCGGTCTGCTGCCGGACAACTCCGAACAGCACCTGGTCAAGCGCGTCATCGGGCTCCCCGGCGACCACGTGGTCTGCTGCGACGCCGGCGGACAGCTCACCGTCAATGGCGCGCCGCTGGACGAGAAATACATCAATGCCGCAGAGATTCCCCAGGTCCGCGACTTCGACGTCGTCGTGCCCGCGGGCAAGGTCTGGGTCATGGGCGACAACCGCAACCACTCCGCGGATTCCCGCGCCCATATGGACACCAACGGCGGCTTCGTCAACGAATCCGACATTGAAGGCAAGGCCGCCGTCATCGCTTGGCCGCTGAACAGGATGTCGGCCCTGGACAACTACCCGGACGTCTTCCGCAGCGTCCCCGCCCCGTCCGGAAAGTAAGCCGCCCGTCATGTCAGCAGCCCCCACCCTCGACTACGAACGCCGCTTCCGCAGCTCCGGCGCACGGCTCCTCGCGGGCATCGACGAGGTCGGCCGCGGCGCCCTGGCCGGTCCCGTCAGCGTGGGGATCGCCGTCGTGGACCTGCAGCAACAAAAGCTCCTGGCCGATGTCCGGGACAGCAAGCTGCTCAAGGTCGCGGACCGGGAGCGGCTGGTGCCGCTGGTCCGGGACTGGAGCGTCGCCTCCGCCGTCGGGCATGCGTCCGCGAACGAGATCGACGAACTCGGGATCATCGCGGCGCTCCGTCTTGCCGGGAACCGGGCCTGGTTTGCCGTGCTCGCCGCCGGCGTCAGGCCCGAGGTTGTCCTGCTGGACGGCAGCCACAACTGGCTCTCGCCGGATCTGCAGCCGTCCTTGTTTGACGATGCCCCCGCCGAACCCGGTTGCGATGCCCCGGTGCACACACTGGTCAAAGCCGACATGCAGTGCCTCAGCGTCGCCGCGGCCAGCATCATCGCCAAGGTCGAGCGCGATGCGATGATGTGCGGGCTGCACACCCAGTACCCGGCCTACGGCTGGGACGTGAACAAGGGCTACGGCACCGCAGCGCACAAGGAGGCGCTGCGGACCTCCGGTCCCACGCCGTACCACCGGGTCAGCTGGCAGCTGCTCTAGCTGTTCTGGCTTTTCTGGCTGTTCTGGCCGCTCGGGCGCGACGGCCGGTGGCGCGCGGCCGGCGCCGGATGGTGCAAGATGGAACCATGAGTGCCGAGGACCTTGAAAACTATGAGACCGACATGGAGCTACAGCTCTACCGCGAATACCGCGACGTCGTCGGGCTGTTCAGCTATGTGGTCGAGACCGAGCGGCGTTTCTATCTTGCCAACCACGTTGACCTGCAGGCCCGCAGCGCCGACGGCGAGGTCTACTTCGACCTGACCCTGCAGGACGCCTGGGTGTGGGATGTCTACCGCTCCGCCCGGTTCGTCAAGAGCGTCCGCGTCATCACGTTCAAGGACGTCAACGTCGAGGAACTGCCCCGCAGCGAGGAACTCGCCCTGCCCAAGGTCGAGGACCTGGGCAACTGACCTTCGATTCCTAGCCCCCGGGTGGCGCAGGGTTTCCGTTGCGGTCCAGGGCAATGCCCTGCTGCCGCAGCAGGTCCAGCACACTCTCCGGATACGAACCGCAGCCATCCGGGTTCGCGGATCCCCGCTCGGCCGCGTGGTCGGACGCCGTGTCGCCGATGCCGATGGTTGCGACGGCCGCCTTCCATCCGCCGAGCCCCTCGATCTGCTTGGGGACCCACACGTTGGCCGCACCGTTGACGTAGTCCCACACTTTGGGGTGGACCCCCGGGCCCAGATAGATGCCGCCTTCCGCCGCCCGGGTGACGAGTGTGGGCAGTGGCAGGACCCCCATCAATTGCGCGGCCTGATACTCGGACATGTTCCACGGGGGTTCGTCGAAGTAGTACCAGCTCGCCGCGCAGATGCCGTACAGCCTCGGGCCGAACTGCGCGTAGTTCAGATACAGCTCCATGATCCGTTGCGGGGTCAGGGTGAGGCTGAACTCGGTCGCAAGCCCGGCCTCCAGCCCCTTCCTCAGGGCATTCGCATCAGGCCACAGGAAGATGTTCTTGACCAGCTGCTGCGGGACCGTGGAACCGCTCGGGTCATCCTTGCCCTGCAGGTAGGCGACTGCCCTGTCCCGGAACTCATCGACGGAGAACGCGCCAACACGCGTTCCCAGCTGTTGGTCCTCGTGGGCGACGGCCGCGGCGATGACATAGCGGCTGATGTGGTTCAGGGATACGTACTGGTAGGCGATCGGGCCGCCGGTCTGCAGCATGTAGGCAGTGCGCGGGGGAGCGAACCAGATGAAGGAGACGGCGGCCAGCTCCGTGATGACCACCATGGCGAGGGCGAACTTGAAGATCCTGGCGAGCAGCCGCCGGATCCGGTGCGTGCGTCTTCCCGCCGGAGCCGCCGGCTCAGGCTCTGGCGCGGGGCCGGGCTCTGACCGCACTGGTGGCGGCCAGGTCTCGGGCTCAGGCCGCGCTGGTGCGGGCCCGGATCCTGGCGCAAGCCTCGGTGCGGTCTCGGTCTCAGGCCGCGCTGGTGGGGGCCAGCTGGGGCCCGCCTGCCCGCCGGGCGGACCTGGTTCCGTAAGCTGCTGCGTTCCCAGCGGCTGGGCCGCTCGATATTCCATACGCCGATCCTTCGGCCGATCCTCAGGAGAGACTACGGACGCCCCGCGGAATTCGAGGGGGTTGGGAAAAGCCTAGGTGGGCCGTGCGGGCATTGGCTACGTTTCGTTGCCTGACAATCGCATCAACACGTCCTGTCAATGCCGCCACGGATTTGATCGCCGGAAGTGGCCGCCCGGGATCCGCCCAGATCCGGGGCCGTCGGCAGGCGTTGCGGCGAAGTGTCCCAACGTTGGTAGACGTGCACTCATGGGTTATCTCCACTGTTGAGAAATTCGGTTACCTGCTGCGCGACCTCGTCGGAGATTCCCGTTTGCCAGCTCGTTTTGAACAAGGGCTGATCGGCATAGAAGTCAGTGTCATCGTCGACAATTGCATACCGCGCAACTTCCGGATGCCCTTCCAGCCACATCTTCACTTCCTCGCCACGAAAACCTGTGTCCGCTGTCGGAGTAACGTCAAAGGTCTTGCAAACGTGTCTGTCGACTTCTTCACGGCCGCCGGGGATATGCCGCCATGTGGACGTTAGAACAACGGCTGCGTCCGTGTCGAAGATGATCTTGCAGACCTTGGACGCCAGGAAAGGATCGATGCCCATGCAGCCGCGAAAGCTCTGTCTCGTACCAACGCGGTTGACGACACCGTCAATGTCGAGGAAAAGTACCTTCATTCCTTGTTCCTCCTGCAGTTCTTTCGTTCTGCCTTGATTATGCGATCAACAGTGCTGAGCGGGCTGCGGATACTCTTCTCATCAGGCTTGTGCTCTTGTAGCCCGGCGACGTTTTCCACATAGCCGAGGTGGGTCCTGTCGTCGTAAGTGGCGGCGCTGCACGCTGGAGGCATGAGAGCTAAGGATGTGCTGGGCCGGCGCGGGGAGGACCTCGCTGCGGATTTCCTGCGGGCCCACGGCATGAGGATCGTGGAGCGGAACTGGCGCTGCCCGGAGGGTGAGATCGACATTGTCGCGCTCGACGGCGACGCGCTGGTCATCGCTGAGGTGAAAACCCGGAAATCCCTGGCCTTCGGGCATCCGTTTGAGGCTGTCGGCGCGGACAAGGTGGCCAGGCTCCACCGGCTGGCAGCGGCGTGGTGCCGTGCCCAGGGGCTGTGGATGCCGCTGTGCCGCGTGGACGTGATCGCGGTGGTCGACGACGGCATCGGTGAGCCCGCCCTCGAGCACCTCAAAGGGGTGGGGTAGATGGCCCTGGGCCGGACCTATTCTGTCGCCCTCGTGGGCCTCAACGGCTACATCGTGGAGGTCGAAGCTGACATTGGCCAGACCCTGCCGGCGTTCGTGATCCTGGGCCTGCCGGACGCCTCACTGAACGAGGCCAAGGAACGGATCCGCTCGGCGGCGCAGAATTCGGGGATCCCGCTGAGCCGCCGGAAGATCACGGCCAACCTCATTCCGGCATCCCTGCCCAAACGCGGTTCGGGGTTCGACCTCGCCATCGCGATGGCCGTGCTGCTGGCGGCGAATGACATCAGGCCCACGGGCCGCACGGTCTTCATCGCCGAGCTCGGCCTGGACGGCCGGTTGCGGCCAGTGCGCGGTATCCTTCCGGCCGTGATGGCCGCGGTCCGGGCCGGCTACCCGGAGGTCGTCGTGGCCCGGGCCAACGTGGCGGAGGCCGAACTCGTCCCCGGCGCGCAGGTCCGGGGCTACGCCACACTGGCCCGGCTCGCGTTCGACTGCGGCGCGGACCCGCAGGACCTCGCTCTCGACTTCGAACCCGACACCGAGGACTCCGGCCACCCCCAACCCGGCACCGGTCCCGCCCTGGCGCCTGACATGTGCGATGTCTCCGGCCAGGCGGCGGCGCGGCGTGCATTGGAAGTGGCCGCTGCCGGTGCCCACCACCTGCTGCTGACGGGACCGCCGGGTGCCGGGAAGACCATGCTCGCCGAGCGGCTGCCCGGGCTGCTGCCGGATCTGGGCGACACCGAGGCCATGGAGGTAACCGCCATCCACTCGCTGTGTTCGCTGCCGTCGGGCTCCGTGCAGCTGCTGCGCCGCCCGCCCTACGAGAACCCGCACCACACTGCGACGGCGGTGGCCATCATCGGTGGCGGGTCCGGGCTGCCGCGGCCCGGGGCGGCGTCCCGGGCCCACCGCGGGGTGCTCTTCCTGGACGAGGCCCCGGAGTACGACCGCGGCGTCCTGGACGCCCTGCGGCAGCCGCTGGAAAGCGGAGAGCTGGTCATCCACCGCTCGGCCGGGTCCGCGGCCTATCCCGCGCGGTTCCAGCTGGTCCTTGCAGCCAACCCCTGTCCCTGCGGCAAGGCAACGGGCAAAGGAGTGGACTGCATCTGCACGCCCATCATGCGCCGCCGGTACCAGGCCCGGATGTCAGGGCCGCTGCTGGACAGGGTCGACATCCAGCTCGAAGTCGAGCGGGTCTCGCTCGCCGGCTTCGGCCAACCTGCGGCCGAGGAAGGAACGGCCAGCATCGCGGAAAGGGTCCGGGCGGCCCGGACCCGCCAGCTGGACCGGTTGCTGCCATTCGGGATGGAAACCAACGCGCAGGTGCCGGGGCGGCTGCTGCGCGGGTCCCTGCGGCTCGATGCCCCCACCACCCGCATCCTGGACTACGCACTGGAGCGCGGAGTGCTGACCGCCCGCGGCTACGACCGCGTACTGCGCCTCGCATGGACCCTTGCGGACCTGTCCCGGCACGACGTCCCGGACGCAGACGACGTCGGGCAGGCGCTGGGCCTCCGGCAGGCCGCCGCGGTCTCACCCTGAGCCTGCCGGCACGAAGCCCACCCCAGCCGTGCGAAAGGAACCACCATGATTGATGACGAACGAACAGCCCGCGCCGCCCTGGCCCGCCTGTTCGAGCCGCAGGACGCGGCGGCCCTGGCCCTGGTCCAGGCAGTGGGGGCGCAGGACGCCCTGCGGATTGCCAGCGGCGCGCTGGCCGCCGGTCCCGGGCTCGAACAGGAGATCACTGGAATCCTGGCGGACAACGGGTGCGGCAGCGGCTGGTCCGGGCTCAGCGAGGCGCTGAAGCGTTGGGCCCCGCGCGTGCCCGACCTCGCGCCGGAGCGGGACCTGGCCACCATGCACCGGCTCGGCGGACGCCTCATCATTCCCACGGATGACTTGTGGCCGCGGCAGCTGGCGGACCTCGGACTGCAGGAGCCCCTGTGCCTGTGGTGGCGCGGCGTGGAACAGGAGCTGCCCACGGCGGCCCGGTCCGTAGCCCTCGTGGGCTCCCGGGACAGCACCAGCTACGGGGCATCGGTAACGGGCGACCTCGCCTACTCGCTGGCCCAGCGCGGCTTCACGATCGTCTCCGGCGGGGCCTACGGGATTGATGCCCACGCCCACAGGGCGGCCCTGGCCGGAAGCGCGGGCGGCGTGCCCACCATTGCCGTCATGGCCGGGGGAGTGGACCGCTTTTACCCCGCCGGCAATGAGGACCTTCTGCGGACCGTGGCGAACCGCGGCGCGGTCCTGGCCGAGGTTCCGCCCGGGTCCGCTCCCACCCGCTACCGGTTCCTGCAGCGGAACCGGCTCATTGCGGCGTTGGCCTCCGTCACGGTCGTGGTCGAGGCCCGGTGGCGCTCCGGCGCCCTCAACACGGCCCACCATGCCGAAAGCCTGGGCAGGGCCGTAGGCGCCGTGCCCGGATCCATCCACAGCGCCAACTCCGCCGGCTGCCACCGGCTTCTCCGTGAAGGCGGCGCGGTATGCGTCACGGATGCCGGGGAGATCGCCGAGCTCGCCTCCCCGAGCGGCGAGGCGATGCCCCCGGACAAGGCAGGCCCGTCCGAGGCCCACGATGGCCTGACCCTGGAGGACCTGATCCTGCTCGATGCCCTGCCGCTGCGGACCACCACCTCGGTTGAGAAGCTGGCCGCGGTGGCCGGGCTCAGCCCGGACTCGGTCCGCGCGGGTCTTGGCCGGCTCGGGCTGCTGGGGCTGGCCGAATCCCGGCACGGCGGCTGGAAACGCTCAGGGAAGGCGGACTGAGATGGGTTGCTTCACCGGGAAGAAGCGGCTCGCCGAGCGGCTCCTTGAATGCCGGGGGAATACTGCCAGAGTAAGAGGGTGTCTACACAGGATCCCCCCGCTGCCTCGCCCGCCGCGCTCGACGGCGATATCCGGCTCGTCGCCGCACGCTTCGGCCGCTACCTGGAAGCGGAGCGGGGCCGGTCCGCCCATACCGTGCGGGCCTATCTCTCCGATGTCGAAAGCCTGCTCGCGCACGCCGCAACCGAGGGCGTCCACGACCTTGCCGGGCTGGAGCTCGGGACCCTGCGGCGCTGGCTTGGTGCCCAGAGCGAGTCCGGGAAGTCCCGCGCCACCCTGGCCCGCCGCGCCGCCACCGCCAGGGCCTTCACCGCCTGGGCTGTCCGTGAGGAGCTGATCGAAGCCGACCCCGCCCTGCGGCTCAAGGCGCCAAAGCGGGAGAAGTCCCTGCCCGGCGTCTTGCACCAGCAACAGGTTCGGCGGCTCGTGGACGACGCCGAATCCGCCTCGGCCGAGGGGGAACCGCTGGCCTTGCGCAACCGTGCCATGGTGGAGCTGCTCTACGCCACCGGTGTCCGGGTTGGCGAGCTCGCCGGCATGGACGTCGACGACCTCGACCCGGACCGCAGGACCCTCCGGGTGCTTGGCAAGGGCAACAAGGAACGCACGGTGCCCTACGGACTCCCGGCGGCGCTCGCCGTCGACGACTGGCTCCGCCGCGGCCGGCCTGCCCTCGCTACCGGGACCAGCGGCCCGGCGCTCTTCCTGGGCGCGCGGGGCGGAAGAGTGGACCAGCGCCAGATCCGCAGCGTGGTCAAGGAGATGCTGGAACGGCTGGGAGACACCGCCGCCACCGGGCCGCACGCCCTGCGGCACTCCGCAGCGACCCACCTGCTCGACGGCGGCGCGGATCTGCGCGCCGTGCAGGAAATCCTGGGGCACAGCAGCCTTGCCACCACCCAGATCTACACCCACGTGTCCGTTGAGAGGCTCCGGCAGAGCTACCAGCAGGCACACCCCCGGGCCTGAGGATTACCGGTCCGGCGCGTCCGGCCGGCCGGAAAAGGCACACAATTCGGCCCGGATTCCTGCCCCGGATTCGGCCCGCATACCTGCCCGGCGCCAAGCGGACCAGGGTCCACCTGCGGGACTGCCGAAGCATGTACGGCGCGCCGGAAAAGACGCGCCGAATCGCACTGGCGTAATTAGGAGGGGTAGGGCAGAATAAAACTCACGCCCGGGAAGTTTCAAGTTGAACTTGAAGCTGGAATGCACCACGTCCCAGCTTTGAACCCGGCTGTATATTAGTAGTCTGGCAGGGACCGCCGGCATAAATTCGGATCCGCGCAACAGACAGACATCCAGGCACAGGTCGTTGGGGAAGACGTACCTACAGCTATGGAGGATGGAATGTCTGTTGCACTGACCCGAGGTGTGTTGTTCGTTCACTCGGCCCCGACTGCCTTGTGCCCCCACGTCGAGTGGGCCATAGGGTCTGTCGTGGACAAGCGGACGGACCTGGAGTGGACCGCTCAGCCTGCCGCGCCCGGAATGTTCCGGGCCGAGCTGTCGTGGACCGGAACGCCGGGCACGGGGGCTCAATTGGCGTCCGCTCTGCGAGGCTGGGCGCACCTGCGCTATGAAGTCACTGAGGAGCCGAGCCAGGGAGTCGACGGCGGCCGCTGGTCGCACACCCCGGAGCTCGGGATCTTCCACGCCACCACTGACGTCCACGGCAACATCATGGTGTCCGAGGACCGCATCCGTTACGCCTACGAATCCGGCGCCGGCGACCCGTCGGCCGTCTACCACGAGCTCTCGCTCGCCCTGGGCGAGGCCTGGGACGAGGAACTCGAGCCGTTCCGGCACGCCGCCGAAGGCGCCCCCGTGCGCTGGCTCCACCAGGTCGGCTAGGGCCTCACCGGGCGCACCACCGCAGCAATTCCATAGCTAGGCGCCAAAAGGCAGATGGCGGCAATGTTCACGAAGAACATTGCCGCCATCTGCCGTCCCGGCGTGCTGCGGGCGTGCTGCTGGTCGTGCAGCTAGACGCTGCGTACCGCGATCACGGCGTTGTGGCCGCCGAAGCCGAACGAGTTGCTCAGCGCGGCGATGCTGCCGGCCGGCAGGTCGCGGGCGGTCGTGACGACGTCGAGCGGGATTTCCGGATCCTGGTTCTCGAGGTTGATGGTCACCGGCGCCTTGCGGTCGTAGATGGCCATGACGGTCAGCACGGCCTCCACGGCACCGGAGGCGCCGAGCAGGTGCCCCATCTGGGACTTGGTGGCCGAGACCGCTACCGAGTCCACGTGCTTGCCCAGGGCGGCCTTGAGGGCCGCGTACTCGGGCTTGTCGCCGACCGGGGTGGAGGTGGCGTGCGCGTTGACGTGGACGATGTCTTCGGGCTGGATGCGGCCATCGAACATCGCAGCCTTCAGCGCGCGGGTGGCGCCCAGGCCCTGGGGGTCCGGGGCGGTGATGTGGTAGGCGTCGGCGGTGACCGAGGTGCCCGCCAGTTCGGCGTAGATCCGGGCGCCGCGGGCCAGGGCGTGTTCCTCGGCCTCGAGCACCAGGGCGCCGGCACCCTCGCCCATGACGAAGCCGTCGCGGTCACGGTCGTAGGGGCGTGAGGCGTGCTCGGGATCGTCGTTGCGGCGTGAGAGGGCCTGCATGGAGGCAAAGGCGGCGATCGGCATCGGGTGGATGGCGGCTTCGGCGCCGCCGCACACGACGACGTCGGCCTTGCCGGCACGGATGAGGTCCAGGCCCACGTGGACGGCCTCGGTGCCGGACGCGCAGGCGGAAACGGGGGTGTGGGCGCCGGCGCGGGCACCCAGGTCCAGGCTTACCGCGGCGGCCGGGCCGTTGGGCATCAGCATGGGCACGGTCATGGGCAGGACGCGGCGGGGACCCTTTTCGCGCAGGGTGTCCCAGGCATCCAGGAGGGTCCATACGCCGCCGATGCCGGTCGCGAAGGCGACCGCCAGACGGTCGTGGTCGATTTCGGTGATGCCGGAGTCGGCCCACGCCTCACGGGATGCGACCACGGCGAACTGGGTGGACGGGTCCATGCGCTTGGCCTCGACCCGGGTCAGGACGTCCAGGGCAGGGGTGGAGGCGCGTGCAGCGAAGTGGACGGGCAGCTCATACTTGGCCACCCAGTCGTCCTCAAGCGTGTGCGCGCCGGAGACGCCCTTGAGCGCGTTCTTCCACATCGTGGGGACATCGCCGCCGATGGGTGTGGTGGCACCCAGACCGGTAATGACTACTTTGCGTGCCATGGGATCACTCTCTGTCGGTGCGCCTGCCGTATCCGGAACCGCGAACGGGATGGCCGGGGCCTGCGAGGGGAAAACTTTGGTGGGTGCATTTCGTGGTGGTGCTGGTGGTCCGGTCCGGGCGCTGCTGCAGCGCCCGGACCGGACACCGGGGTCCGCCGATACTGGCGGAAGCCAGACTAGGCCTGGGCGTTGGCGATGAAGCTGACGGCGTCGCCGACGGTCTTGAGGTTCTTGACCTCTTCGTCCGGGATGCGGACGCCGAACTTCTCTTCGGCGTTGACCACGATCGTCATCATCGAGATGGAGTCGATGTCCAGATCCTCGGTGAAGGACTTGTCCATTTCGACAGCCTCCGTGGCCAGGCCGGTCTCTTCGTTGACGATTTCAGCCAGGCCGGCCAGGATTTCTTCGTTGCTAGCCATTGATGGCTCCTTTTCTGGTTGTTGCCCTCGGCTGCCGGTGGAATGCCGGCAGCCTAAGGGCGGAAATGATTCAAACCGAGGGTTCGGCTTGGTGCGGGAATGCTTGCGAGCACAGCATGCGGGGCGGGCCCTGAAATTGAAGGACATGCGGTGCAAGGGTGAAACGGGTGGAACGTATTTAGTTCGGAAAAGCGGTGGCTGCCTAAGGAAGCACGACCACCTGGGCGCCGAAGACCAGACCGGCTCCGAAGCCGATCTGCAGCGCCAGCCCGCCGCTGAGCTCGGGGTTTTCCTCAAGCAGGCGGTGGGTGGCCAGGGGGATGGACGCCGCCGACGTATTTCCGGCGTCGGCGATGTCGCGGGCGATCTTGACGGTCTCGGGCAGCTGCAGCTTCTTGGCCATCTCGTCGATGATGCGCATGTTGGCCTGGTGCGGGATGAACGCTGCGAGGTCCTCGGACCGGATGCCGGCTGCGTCCAGGGCCTGCTGGGCCACCTTGGCCATCTCCCACACGGCCCAGCGGAAGACAGTCTGGCCGTCCTGGCGCAGGGTCGGCCACAGGGAAGCGTCGGTCACGGCCGCTTCCTCATCGCTGACGGCGGCGCCGTGCTTGCCGGTCAGGGCGAGCTCGCGGATGTCCAGCATGGAGTGGGTCATGCCGATGGCATCCCACTTGCTGCCGTCCGAACCCCACACCGAGGGGCCGATGCCGGGCGTGTCAGAGGGGCCGATCACGACTGCGCCCGCGCCGTCGCCAAGCAGGAAGGAGATGGTCCGTTCCGTGTTGTCGATGACGTCGGAGAGCTTCTCGGCACCGACCACCAGGACGTAGGATGCCGCGCCGGAACGCACCAGGGCGTCGCCCTGGGCGATGCCGTAGCAGTAGCCGGCGCATGCCGCGGAGATGTCGAAGGCCGGGGCCGGCGTCGCGCCGAGGCGGTCGGCGAGGCTCGCTGCGGCGGACGGGGTCGCATACGGGTGGGTGACCGTGGAAACAATCACGGCGCCGAGCTGGGAGGCCTCGATGCCGGCCTTCTGCAGTGCTTCACGTGCGGCGCCCTCGGCCATGTCAATCACGCTGACATCGGCGGGCGCGCGGTGCCGGGTGATGATGCCCGTGCGCTGGCGGATCCACTCATCCGAGGAGTCGATCCACTGGCACACGTCCTCGTTGGTCACGATCACGCTGGGCCGGTAAGCCCCGATACCCATGATGCGGGTGTTGGCCTGCACCGGTGCCTGCTTCAGAGTGGGAACGCTCATGCCCCTCCCTCCAGTTCTGCAAATAGGGCCAGGGCCGCGGAAAGATCGTCCGGGGTCTTGACGGTGACTGTCTTGACGCCGGGCATGCCGCGCTTGGCCAGGCCCGCCAGTGTTCCGGCGGGAGCCAGTTCGATCACGCCGGTCACCCCGCGCTGCACCATCGTCTCCATGCACTGGTCCCAGCGGACCGGCCGGGAGACCTGGGCGATCAGGCTGTCGACGGCGGCGGCGCCGTCGGTGACTTCCGCGCCGTCGAAGTTGGACAGCAACGGCACCTGCGGGTCCTTCGGGTGCAGCGACGGACGCAGGGCCTGCAGGGCCGCGCCCGCGGGGGCCATGTGCGAGGTGTGGAACGCGCCCGCGACCTTCAGCGGAATAACCCGGGCCTTGGCCGGCGGGTTCTCCGCCAGGGCCTTCAGCTGCTCCAGGGTGCCTGCGGCGACGGTCTGGCCGGCCCCGTTGACGTTGGCGGCCGTGGCCCCGGCGGCAGCAATGGCTGCCAGGACCTCCGCGGGGTCGCCGCCCACGACGGCACTCATGCCGGTCGGGGTGGCGGCGGCAGCGGCTGCCATGCTGTTGGCGCGTTCGCGGACAAACGTCATGGCTTCGGATTCCGACAGGACACCGGCGAGGGAAGCCGCGGTGATTTCGCCGACGGAGTGGCCGGCAAGGATGACGGGAAGCGTGCCGAGTTCGACGTCGAACAGCGACTTCGCCGTCACCAGGCCCGCAGCAACGATCAGCGGCTGCGCGACTGCGGTGTCCTTGATGGTCTCCTCATCGGAGGTGGTGCCGTGGGCGGTGAGGTCGATGCCTGCTATTTCGCTGAGGGAGGCCAGGAGGCCTGCGACGGGTGGCAGTTCCAGCCAAGGGGCCAGAAAACCAGGGGTCTGGGAGCCCTGTCCAGGGCAAACGATTGCAAGCACGTAACCAGCTTTCCAAATTACCGCGTGAACATTCGTGTTTTCATGCACCAAGCTCACTGGGTCAGTTTGTAGGAAGTCTACAACGGTTCAGGAGCCGTTGCGGGGAGGTTGCCGCTCCGTGGGGGCCTTCGGCGGGGCAGAAAGCCGGCCCACGACGAGGGCGGTCTGGAGCACGAACGCCTCCCGCGGCAGCAGCGGATCCCAGCCGGTGACGTCGCAGACGCGCTTGAGCCGGTAGCGCACTGTGTTGGCATGGACGAAGAGTTCCCGGGCCGTGGCCTCGAGTGAATGGCCCAGTTCGAGGTACGTGCCGAGGGTCTCCACCAGCCCGTTGGAGGCGGCCAGAAGCGGGCGGTAGATGTTTTTGACCAGCGAGCGGCGGGCGGCGTCGTCGCCGGAGATCACCCGCTCCGGGAGCAGGTCATCGGCCGCCACCGGGCGCGGCGCGGAAGGCCACGCGCGGGCCGCGGTGAGGCCGGCAAAGGCGGACTGGGCGGAGCCGCTGGCCTCGAGGAGGGACCCGGCCTCCGGGCCGTAGACCACCGGGCCGGGGGCAAAGAGTTCGCTGAGTTTCAGGTATGCGGTCTCCCGGTCGTGGACCCCGCCCAGGATCAGGATGAGGCGGTCGCCCTGGATCCCCACAAGGGCGTCCTCGGCGAAGCGCCCCGCCGTGCGCCGCAGCTCGCTGACGTAGCTGGCGCTTGGCTCGGACGGGGAATTTCCGACCATGACCGTGAAGCGCTCCTGTGCTTTCCAGCCCAGGGCCGCGATCCTGGACCGCAGCGCGTCGGTATTTTCGCCACGGAGGATGGCATCGACAATCAGGGCTTCCAGCCGGGTATCCCAGGAGCCGCGGGATTCCGCGGCGCGGGCATAGACGTCGGCGGCCGCGAACGCGACCTCCCGCGAGTAGCGCAGCACGGCCTCCCGGAGGGCCCCCTGGTCCGCTTCCGGGGCGATCACCGGGACCTGGTCCTCGACGACTTCCACCACGATCCGGATCAGCTGGAGCGCCTTCTGCAGGCTGATGGAGCGGGTCAGTTCGGTGGGCGCGGTGCCGAAGACGTCGGAGAGGATCCACGACGGCGAACTTGGCCGTTCGTACCAGGTGACGAAAGCCGCGATGCCGTTCTGGGCCACCATGCCCAGGGCGGAACGTTCATCCGAGTTCAGCCGGCCGTACCACGGCAGGGACTTCTCCAACTGGCGCAGCGTCGTCGTCGACAGCTGGCCCACGCTGGCCCGGAGCTTCTTGAGGGTTTCGGCTTTCTCCGGAGTCATCGCCCTCGAGCTCGGCTTGCGTTTTTCGGGAGTGGTGATCGGCTCTGCCATGCATTGAGCATACGGGGCGGGCCGCCCAAGCTCCATTTGTGCGAAGGCTACAACTGTCCTTGTCCTGCATCACAGCGGCCCGCGGGAGTCCAGAGCGCCCCCGGAGGGAGGCCGGAGGGAGGCCGGAGGGAGGCGGGAGGGAGGCGGGGCGGTTAAACGCCCGACGGCGGCCCCCACCTTTCGGTGGGAGCCGCCGTCGAACGTTCGCTCTTGCGCTGAGGCGCGGTTAGGAGTCGCCGCCCGCGTTGCCGGTGGTGCCGGCGTTCACGTTGTGCAGGCGGTACTTCTCGATGGCCTGGGCAGGTGCCTGGGCATCCACTTCGCCCCGGCGGGCCAGCATCTGAAGGGAACGGACCACAATCGAGTGGATGTCGTTCTTGAAGAAGCGGCGTGCCGCGGCGCGGGTGTCCGAGAAGCCGAAGCCGTCCGCGCCGAGCGAGGCAAACTCGTTCGGCAGGAACTGGCGGATCTGGTCCGGCACGGCCTTCATGTAGTCAGTGACCGCCACGATCGGACCGGTGGCGCCGGCGAGCTGCTGGGTCACGAACGGGACGCGGGCGGGCTGGCCGGGGTTGAGGAAGGAGTCTTCCTCGGCGGCCATGGCGTCGCGGCGCAGTTCGGTCCAGGAGGTCACGGACCAGACATCCGCCGAGACGCCCCAGTCCTCGGCGAGGACCCGCTGGGCTTCGAGGGCCCAGGGAACCGACACACCCGAGGCAAGGATCTGCGTGCGCGGGCCGTCAATCTTGGCCGGCGCCAGCAGGTAGATGCCCTTGATGATGCCCTCGACATCGAGTTCCGCCGGTGCGGGCGGCTGCACGATCGGCTCGTTGTAGACAGTGATGTAGTACATCACGTTCCGCGACGGATCGTTGTCGGCAATTTCTTTCCCGGCTTCGCCGGGGCCGTACATCCGGTTGAGGCCGTCACGCATGATGACGCCCATCTCGTAGCCGTATGCCGGGTCGTAGGTGATGACGGCCGGGTTGGTTGCCGCCAGCATGGGGGAGTGCCCGTCGGCGTGCTGCAGGCCTTCGCCGGTCAGCGTGGTCCGGCCTGCCGTGGCGCCGATGATGAACCCGCGGGTCATCTGGTCGGCGGCCGCCCAGAAGGAATCGCCTGTGCGCTGGAAGCCGAACATCGAGTAGAAGACGTAGACCGGGATGAGCGGTTCGCCGTGGGTGGCGTAGGACGTTCCGGCGGCGGTGAAGGCTGCCACGGACCCGGCCTCGTTGATGCCGGCGTGCACGATCTGGCCGGAGATGGACTCCTTGTACGCCAGGACGAGCTCGCGGTCCACGGAGAGGTAGTTCTGGCCGTTCGGGTTGTAGATCTTCGCCGTCGGGAAGAACGCGTCCATGCCGAAGGTGCGTGCCTCATCGGGGATGATCGGCACAATCCGCTTGCCGAACTCCTTGTCCCGCATGAGGTCCTTGAGCAGGCGGACGAACGCCATGGTGGTGGCGGCGTGCTGCTTGCCGGAGCCGCGGTTGGCGACTTCGTAGACCTTCTCGTCCGGGAGGGTGACGTCGGCGTGCTTGGAGCGCCGCTCGGGGACGAAGCCGCCGAGTTGCTTGCGGCGGTCCATCAGGTACTGGATCTCCGGGGAGTCCATGCCGGGGTGGTAGTACGGCGGCCGGTAGAGGTCCGCTTCGAGCTGGTCGTCCGTGATCGGGATGCGCAGGTGGTCGCGGAAGGCCTTGAGGTCCGCGAGGGTGAGCTTCTTCATCTGGTGGGTCGCGTTGCGGCCCTCGAAGTGGGTACCCAGGCCGTAGCCCTTGACCGTGTGCGCCAGGATGACCGTGGGCTTGCCCTTGAACTCGGTGGCGGCCTTGTAGGCGGCGTAGACCTTGTTGTAGTCGTGGCCGCCGCGCTTGAGGTTCCAGATCTGGTCGTCGGTCAGGTCCTGGACCATTTCCTTGGTCTGCGGGGTCTTGCCGAAGAAGTGCTCGCGGACGAACGCGCCGGATTCGGCCTTGTACGTCTGGTAGTCGCCGTCGACGGTCTCGTTCATGATCTTCACGAGCGAGCCGTCCTCGTCCTTGGCCAGCAGGTCATCCCACTCCCGGCCCCAGACGACCTTGATGACGTTCCAGCCGGCACCGCGGAAGAACGCTTCGAGTTCCTGCATGATCTTGCCGTTGCCGCGGACGGGACCGTCGAGGCGCTGGAGGTTGCAGTTGATCACGAAGTTGAGGTTGTCGAGCTTGTCGTTGGCCGCCAGCTGCAGCAGGCCGCGGGACTCGGGCTCGTCCATTTCGCCGTCGCCCAGGAACGCCCAGACCTGCTGGTCCGAGGTGTCCTTGATGCCCCGGTTGTGCAGGTACCGGTTGGACTGGGCCTGGTAGATGGCGTTCATCGGGCCGATGCCCATCGAGACGGTGGGGAACTCCCAGAACTCCGGCATCAGGCGCGGGTGCGGATAGGAGGACAGGGCGTGCCCTTCCTTGGACTTCTCCTGGCGGAACCCGTCCAGGTCCTCCTCGGAGAGCCGGCCTTCCATGAAGGCGCGGGCGTACATGCCGGGAGAGGCGTGGCCCTGGAAGAAAACCTGGTCGCCGCCGCCGGGGTGGTCCTTGCCGCGGAAGAAGTGGTTGAAGCCGACCTCGTACAGGGTCGCGGCGCCGGCGTAAGTGGAGATGTGGCCGCCGACGCCGATGTCCGCCCGCTGTGCCCGGTGCACCATCACGGCGGCATTCCAGCGCAGCCAGGCACGGTATTTGCGTTCGATCTCTTCATCGCCAGGGAATGCCGCTTCCTGGTCAACCGGGATGGTGTTGACGTAGTCCGTGGTGGTGACCATCGGAACACCCACGCTCTGCGCGCCGGCCCGCTGGAGCAGGCTTCGCATAATGTACTGGGCACGTTCGGTGCCTTGTTCCTGAATCAGGGTATCCAGGGACTCCAGCCATTCGGCGGTCTCTTCCGGATCACGATCAGGCAGCTGGTTTGTCAACCCGCTGAGGATATGGGAGGTATCTTCTCCTGCAGCCACGTCCAACCTCTCTTTGAGCGCATCTATCGGCACCCTCAGCTCCGGGCAGGGTGACTGCCTGGCGTGAACGCGACGTGTGCGACATATCGGTTACATCAGCCCGGTCGTATGCGCCGGGCAAGGTCCAATCACGGTACGCCTGCCTGTATTAGCCGGGCGGTTGCCCGCGCAGGCGTAGTCGTCATCAGCCACTCTAGCCGTGCGGGCTGATGGATGCGTAGCCGCCCTATGGACCCGTCCCCGTATTTCACGGGCATACTGGTTGTGTGACGAAGCGCTGCCCCGCAGCCTCCGGATCGGCCTGTGTGACGCAGAATATGGCGGATCGCGGTACCAACAGCTTGAAGCGAGAGCCCAAAGGGTGTTGGCTTGGAGTAATGGAAATCACTAGTGCCATTGAAAACATGAAGCAATTCAAAAAGCATAGGAGCAACACGTGAGCGAGGCCGACGCCGCCACTTCGGTAAATGTGGCGGAGAAACTGGGTTTCAAAGACGGGGACCTGATTCAGGAATTCGGTTATGACGACGATGTCGACTTCGACTTGCGGGACGATATCGAAGATCTCACGGGCTCTGAGCTTCTCGATGAGGACGATCACGAGGTGGTCGATGCCGCCATTCTCTGGTGGCGGGCAGGTGACGGAGACCTTGTGGACACGCTGGTCGATTCGCTGACCACTCTCACCGAGGGCGGCGTTGTCTGGGTCCTGACTCCCAAGTCCGGCCGGGACGGCTACGTCTCGCCCGCGGACATCCAGGATGCCGCGCCCACCGCAGGGCTCCACTACACCACCTCCGCCGGCGTCTCGAAGGACTGGAGCGCCACCCGGTTGGTCACGCGGAAGAACAAGTGACCCAAGCGGTCCAGCACGAGGCCTCCGGGCCGGGCTCCGCCGTGAGCCCCGTTCCCGGTGCCGTTCCCGGCGTCGGCGATGCCGCGCCGGATTTCGAGCTCGCCAATCAATTCGGCGAACCGGTGCGCCTCTCAGACTTCCGCGGCCGCAACGTCGCCATAGTCTTCTACCCGTTTGCCTTCTCCGGGATCTGCACCGGGGAACTGTGCGAAATCCGGGACAACCTGGCACTGTTCGAGGATGCCGACGCCGCCGTGCTGGCAGTCTCGGTGGACAGCAAATTCGCCCAGCGTGCCTATGCCGAAAAGGAAGGCTACGGCTTCGATCTGCTGGCCGACTTCTGGCCGCACGGGGCCGTGGCCTCGGCTTACGGCGTGTTCGACCCTGACAGCGGCATGGCGCTGCGCGGCACCTTCATCATCGACGCGGCGGGAATCGTCCGCTACGTCGTGGTGAATCCGCGCGGCCAGGCCCGGGACTTCGCCGAATACCGGGCGGCCCTCGCGGGACTCGGCGGGAGCTGATCCGGTGAGGCAGCGGCGGCCAGGAATCGGCATGACCGGGTTTGCCAGCCTCCCGCCGGTCACGGCCGCCGGGAGCGCCGCGGAACTCCAGCGCACCGAGTTGGAGGCCCTGCAGGACATCCATGGCCTCCTGTCCGGGGAGCAGTTCGCCGTGCTGACGGGTGCCGGCCTGAGTACGGATTCAGGCATCCCGGACTACCGCGGGCCCGGCGCCGCACCGCGGACCCCCATGACCTACCAGGAATTCATCGGCGAGCCGGGAAACCGGCAGCGCTACTGGGCACGCAACCACATCGGCTGGTCACATCTGCGCAGGGCGGATCCGAACGATGGCCATGCCGCCGTAGCCCGGCTGGAGCAGCGGGGGCTTCTCACCGGCCTCATCACCCAAAACGTGGACCGGCTCCACGAGGACGCCGGCAGCGTCAACGTCGTGGACCTGCACGGCCGGTTCGACCAGGTGGTGTGCCTGGACTGCCACCGGCGGTTCAGCCGCCGGATGCTGGCCGGTGTCCTGGAAGAACTCAACCCCGGGTTCCTGGAACGGGCGCAGGCGGCCGGGGTGGTTGAAATGGCACCGGACGCCGATGCCGCCGTCGAGGACGCCGAACTAATTGGATCGTTCATCGTCGCCCGCTGTCCGGCCTGCGGCGGCACCCTGAAACCGGACTTCGTATACTTCGGGGAAAACGTGCCCAAGGACCGCGTGGAGCGCTCCTACGCCATGGTCGACGCCGCCCGGGCGCTCCTGGTGGCCGGCTCGTCGCTGACCGTGATGAGCGGCCTGCGTTTTGTCCGCCACGCGGCGAAGCAGGGCAAAGCCGTGGTCATCATCAACAGGGGACCGACCCGTGGGGACGGCCTCGCCACCATCAAGCTGGAGGCAGGCGTCAGCGGGGCCTTGACCTGGCTCGCCGCCGAGCTGCCGCCCCTGTAGCGACCGCCGGGCCGATTGGCGCTTGGCCGGTGACATCCGGTACAGTAGCTGTTCGTTGGTTGAAGCGCTGAGGCGCGGAAACCGCGGTTTGGGTCTTTAGCTCAGCTGGTAGAGCGCCACGTTTACACCGTGGATGTCATCGGTTCGATCCCGGTAGGACCCACCACAGAAAACCCCGTCTTTCCGGACCACACGGTCCGGAAAGACGGGGTTTTCTGCGTCCCGGCGGGGGATGCTGCACGCCCCGAAAATGTCAGGGCTCCGCCCTACTGTGACGGGCGTGGAACACGTGATGGTGAAAACAGGCCCGGACGGGCGGCCCCTGGCGGTAGTGCGCGGGGGCAGGGAATGGTTGATCGGCGCCGAGCCTGTGCGTTGGTTCGAGCGGGTCAGCTGGTGGGAGGCCGAGCGCCGGATGCCCAAGGGCCTGAGCCGCGTGGATGTCGAGGTCTGGCAGGTCCAGGCGAGGCTCGGCCGCAACCGCGGATCTGCCCTGACCACCATGGAACTGATCCGGGATGGCCTCGGTGGGGGCTGGCGGCTGCGGGGGGCCGTTGCGGACGCCGCGTAGGATGCCTGCGCGGGCAACAATCGCCCGGCCCGGCCCGCTCAAAAGGGGACCCCGGACCCTGGAATCACCCGGGCATTGGAAAAGCCTTCCACCGCGACTATTGGGGGATGCCGCGGTGGAAGGCTTGTAATGAATATACCGTGAACGCTTGGAAATGTGAAACACCGGCGGTGTTTCTGCGCGCCAGAATTACGCCAGTCGATGGCCTAATCGCGGCCCCCGGGAGTCCGCCGCCTAGGATGTTTTCATGACCGCCACGAGTGCCCGCCGAATCGCCAGAGTCCGCCCGCTTTCCCCGGCTGCCGGGGACGAAAACTTCTTCGTCGCCAACGACGCAGCGGACTTTGGCAGTGCGGCCGGCAACGTGTGGACGGTGACCACCTCCCCCTTCCCCGGTTCTGCCGCCAATGCCGGCAGCCTGCCCCGCAGCGGTTGGGAGGTCGGCGCGGCGGTGGAGGAATCGTCCTTCACGTTCCTCGCGCCCTGTGTCCCGGCCAACGTCCTGGGCATGGCGCACAATACGGGTGCCGCGGGCCGCGGACTTCCGCCGCAGGCCTTCCACAAGGCGGCCACCAGTGTGGTTGGCCCGGGGGACGCGGTTGAACTCCGGCCGGGTGTGGGCCGCGTCGAGCCGGAGGCCGAACTGACAATCGTCATCGGCAGCAGGGCCCGCGCACTGACGCCCGGCAACGCCATGGGCGCAGTCCTGGGCTACACGATCGGAAACGACGTCTCCGCCAGGAACCTGCAGGAATCCGACGAGCTGTGGATCAGCGCCAAGAGCCAGGACACGTTCACGCCCGTGGGGCCCTGGATCGTCACGGACCTGAACGGTGACGACCTGGCGATCGGCATCAAACACAACGGTCAGGAACTCCGGGCAGCCAGCTCCGCCGACCTTGGCTGGAAGGTCGAGGAAATCCTCACCTATCTCACATCCTTCATGACCCTTCACCCGGGTGACCTGGTGCTGACGGGATTCCCCGCCGAGTGTGCGCCGATCGTCCCCGGCGACACCGTCACGTGCCACATTGCCGGCATCGGCGAGCTGACGAACCACGTGGTGTCTGCCGCCTAAGGGGCCGGCGGTCCCCGACGAGGCCCGCCGACGAGGAGCGATGGATGCACGGGCCCTGCCGGTCCCGGTTCAGGGCGCCAGACATTATGATGGTTAGTGTTCAGCTGACTGGACGGCATTCGAACGAGTGGCGCGGCGACTTGCGCGCGATACCTGAAGGAGAATCATGGCCGATTCCCGAGTTTCCCGACCCTCCGACGGATTGGGGAGCGCGTCACCCGCGCCGGCTGTCACCCGTGCCGCCGCCGTGCTGGAAGCCCTGGCGGCATCCGCGACCGGACGCCTCACGCTCAGTGATCTGTCCCGGGAACTGGGAATCCCGAAGTCCTCCACCTCCAACCTCCTGCTCGCGCTCGAGGAGGCGAGGCTGATCAGCCGCCAGGGCGCGGAGTTCACCCTCGGCCGGAAGTTGGTTGAGCTCGGTGCTGCCTACCTCAGCCGCCTCGACGAGGTCCAGGAGTTCTACCGCTTCTGTGAACAGGCCCCGACGCTCTCGGGAGAGACGGTCCGGATCGCCATGCTGGACGGAACAAATGTCATCTACCTGGCCCGCTACGAAGGGCACCCGGCGGTGCGCCTGACGTCCAATATTGGCGACAAGATGCCCGTGTCCCTCTGTGCCGTGGGCAAGGCCCTGATCGCGCGGCTGCATGACCACGACGTCGACGAGATGTTTCCCGACGACGCCACTCTTCCGGTCCTGACGCCGAAGTCGCTGCGCACGGGTGCCGACCTGAAGGCGCAGCTCACGCTCATCCGGGAGCAGGGGTATGCGTTCGAGGACGAGGAATCCACCACGGGGGTCGTGTGCCTGGCCGTCGCCGTCCCGACCCGGGGCGCACACGGGCCCAGCCTCGGCCTGTCGGTCACCGCGCTGAAGGCCACTTACTCGCAGGAGCAGGGCGCCCTGATGGTGAAGGAACTCCAGGACCTCGCCCGGTCCCTCGGCAATCCCATGGGCTAGGGGCCCGCGCCGCTGGGCGTTTCGGGACGCCCCGGAATAAATCGGATTATTCATTGGCTAGTCGATCACTATGCTGTACTCTGTTCAGCATAGTGATCGACTCCTTGGGGTTGCTCACACCCACCAGACCAACGGGGGTCTGGAGTGTTCTTGAGGGAGTGCTTGTGACAACTAGTACTAATACACCGCTCGCTGAAGCGGACGGCGCCGTCGTCGATCCGGAACAGCTGCGACGGGCAACGCTTGCCAGCTCTGTGGGCTCCGCGCTGGAGTACTACGACTTCTACATCTACGGGCTGGCCTCCGCCCTGATCTTCGGCCCGCTGTTCTTCAAGCCGCTCGGCGAGGACGGGGCCCTGATTGCATCCTTCGCCACGTACGGTGTGGGCTTCGCGGCCCGGCCCTTCGGCGGGATGGTCTTCGGCTACATCGGCGACCGGTTCGGCCGCAAGATGGTCCTGATCCTCACCATCGGCCTGATGGGGACCGCCAGCTTCGCCATCGGCCTGCTGCCGACGTACGAACAGGCCGGCATGCTCGGCGCCGTTCTTCTGGTGACGCTGCGCATCCTGCAGGGACTGGGTGCCGGCGCTGAACAGGCGGGCGCCACCACGCTCATTTCCGAAGTCGCGCCGCGCCGCCGTCGTGGCTTCTTCGCGTCGCTCCCGTTCGTCGGCATCCAGCTGGGGACCCTGCTCGGCGCCGGAACGTTCGCGCTCATTGCCATGGCAGACAAGGCCGTCCTGGAGGGCTGGCTGTGGCGGGTGCCCTTCCTGGCCAGCGTGCTCCTGGTTGTGGTGGCCATCTTCATTCGGCTCCGGCTGAAGGAAACGCCCGTCTTCCAGGAACTGGAAAAGCACAAGAGCGTGGTCAAGAACCCCATCGGCCAGCTGTGGAAGCACTCGAAGAAGAACGTGCTGATCGGCATCGGCCTGCGGATGGGCGAAAACGGCAATTCCTCGATCTACTCCGCGCTGCTCATCGCGTTCCTGGCGGCCAAGGACGGCGTTTTTCCCGGCGACAAGTTCATCGGTCCGGTCGGCCTGCTCATCGCCGCGGGCTTCGCGGCCGTCATGGTGATCACCTTCGGTGCGCTGTCCGACAGGTTCGGCCGGGTGCCCGTCTACCGCTACGGCGCGCTGTTCCAGGCGCTCATCGCGCTGCCGGCGTTCTACCTGGTGACGCTGGGCAATGTCACGCTGGTCTGGATTGTCATGGTGGTGGGCATCGCCCTCGGCGTTCAGTCCATGCTCGGCCCGCAGTGCCCGCTGCTGCCTGAACTCTTCGGCTCGCAGTACCGCTTCACCGGCGTGGCCATGAGCCGGGAGCTCTCCGCCGTCCTGGCCGGCGGCCTGGTCCCGCTGGTCGGCGCCGCGCTGCTGGCCGCCACGGACCATTCCTGGCTGGTGCTCGCCATCTACTCGCTGGTCCTGGCGCTGATCTCGTTTGTCACCACCTTCTTCACGCCCGAGACGGTGGGACGCGACCTTCTCCTGACGGAGGATGCGCGCTAGGCGGTATCCGGGCTGCAGACCCTCCGTCCGCGCCGCACAGGCCGTGGCCCCTTCCACCCAGGAAGGGGCCACGGCCGTTTCTGCGCCACGGAATACCCGCGTCGACGGGCAAAATACCCGGCGCGCCCGAATGCCGGCCTCGCAGGCACGGTCCCGCGTTGCTGGGCGGAACCTTCCTCGCCCAACGCTAAGGGCGGCCCAACCGTTTCCGGTGGGCCGCCCTGTGTGCGCTGCGGCGCTGGTGCAGTGCGAAAGGGTGGACTCAGTAGAAGTGCACCGTGTCCACCAGGTGGGGGAGTTCGCCACCGTCGAGGTAGGTCCGCAGGTTGCTGCAGAAGCGTTCGGTGATCAGCCGGTTTTCGGCGGCGCTGAGCGCCGAGGTGTGCGGGGACACCATCACCCTGGGGTGGTTCCACAGCGGGCTGTCCTGCGGCAGTGGCTCCACGGCGAAGACATCGAGGCAGGCATAGGAGACCTGGCCGTTGCCCAGAGCCTCCAGAAGCGCCTCTTCATCCACCACGGTGCCGCGGCCCACGTTGACGAAGACTGTTCCGGGCTTCATGGCGGCGAAGACGTCGCGGCTGAAAAGCTTCTCGGTGTACGGCGTGCCGGGCAGGGTATTGACGACGGCGTCTGCGGTGCCCAGCAGGCCGGCGAGTCCGTCGTTGTCCGTGACCGTCTCGATCCCGTCGATGGCCTCCACGGTCCGCTTGGTCCCGCTGACGCTCATGCCCAGGGCGCGGGCGATCCGTGCGGTCTCGAGCCCGATCTCGCCGAGCCCGGTGACCACCAGGCGGGAGCCGTTGACCAGGCGGGTGGGGGTGCGGAGCTCGGGCCAGAGCTTGGCCGCCTGGTCCTGGGCCAGCTCGGCGCTGCGCTTGAAGCCGTTGAGGATGCCCAGGGCGGCGAACTCGGCGAGCGGCAGGGCGTGCACCCCGGCCGAGGTGGTGACCCTGAACTTCTGCAGCGTCGCGGGGTCCAGCCCCGATGCCTTCACGGCACCGCCGGCGCCGGCCGCCATGGCATGGATCCACTCAAGCCGGGGATTGCTGCCGGCGATCCGGGCGAGGCCTGCCGGGCTTTCGTTGGGAAGCCCGTACAGGACCTGGGCCTTGTTGAGCATGTCCCAGTAGCGCTCTTCCTGCTCCGGCGTCCGGCGGAAGTCCGGGTCACCCGCATGGTCGGCGGGAAAGCGTTCCGGCGGCAAGAGCTCGGGGTCGTAAAGGACGGTCACGGACGGATCTACGGCGCGGATGCGGTCCACCAGCTCTGCTTCGAGCGGGACGGCGATCGCGACGGTGGTTTTGGTCGTCATAGTGTTCATCATACTGAATGGAGGCTAGGATGCTGAACGGAATTCCAAGATTAACCACGACGAAGTGAGGCAACGCATGGAGATGGACCGCAGGGAGGCCGGGTTTGTCGGCCTCGGCCTGATGGGCGCGCCGATGGCCGCCAACCTCCTCGCGGCGGGATGGACCGTCACCGCCTGGAACCGTTCGCCGGCGGCGCTGGACGCCTTCGAGACCCTGGGCGGCTCGCGTGTGGCCAGGGTCGAGGCGCTTCGAGACCAGCCAGTCATTGTCTTCATGCTGCCGGATCTGTCCGACATTGAGGAGGCGAGTGCCGCGCTCCTGGCCGGCTGGACCGCCAGCCCGCCCGCGCCCGGAACCGCCGTCGTGGTGATGAGCAGCGTGTCGCCGTCCGGCGTGCGGGACTTCGGGGCACGGGTCGCGGAGGCGAGCGGGGGCACCGCCGTCGTCGTCGATGCGCCGGTCAGCGGCGGCACCAAGGGCGCGGCGGACGGCACCCTCGCCATCATGGCGGGCGCCAGCGACAGCGACTTCCGCCGGCTCCTGCCGCTCTTTGGCGCGATGGGCAGCACCGTGCGGCGGCTGGGACCGCTGGGATCGGGGTCGCTCGCCAAGGCGTGCAACCAGCTGATCGTGGGAACCACGACGGCGGCGCTCGCCGAGGCCGCGGAACTCGCCGAACGCTCCGGCATGGAGGTGCCCGCCCTTTACGAGGTGCTCGCTGGCGGACTGGCGGGCAGCCGGGTCCTGGACATCGTGGGGCCACGGCTCGCCGCCAGGGACTACGAGCCCACCGGGCCCGCCAAGTTCATGCACAAGGACCTCTCCTTCGTGCTCGAGAGCGCCGCGGCCGCGGGTGCCGCAGTGCCGATGGCGGCCGCCGGCGCCGAGCTCTACGCTGCCCTGCTGCGCCAGGGGCTGGGGGACCGGGACCTCGCCGTCGTGCGGCAAACCATCGCCAATCTCAGCGGCAACGCACGTGACAACGCCAGCGATAAGCCAACAGCCAACACAGCAGCAAAGACCAATGAGGATCAGTGAACCATGAGTGGACTTTTTGACCTGACCGGGCGTATGGCCCTGGTGACCGGGTCGAGCCGGGGGATCGGCAACGCCCTGGCCCGGGCCTTGGCCGACGCCGGCGCCACCGTGGTGCTCAACGGCATCAACCCCGAGCGGCTCAAGGCCGCCGAGGCCGCGATGGCCGCGGACTACGCGCCGGGCCGGGTGCACAGCTGCGCCTTCGACGTCACCAGCGACACCGGGGCCGCCCGGGGCATCGCCTGGGTGGAGGAGAACGTCGGCCCGCTGGACATCCTGGTCAACAACGCCGGCATCCAGCACCGGGTCCCGATGCTCGAGCTCGACGTGGCCGACTGGGAACGGGTGATCTCCACGGACCTGACCAGCGCGTTCCTGGTGGGGCGGGAAGCGGCCCGGCACATGATCCCTCGGGGCCGGGGCAAGATCATCAACATCTGCTCGGTCCAGACCGACCTCGCCCGGCCCACCATCGCGCCCTACATCGCGGCGAAGGGCGGCCTGCGGAACCTGACCCGGGCCATGACCGCGGAATGGGCCGCCTCGGGCCTGCAGATCAACGGGATCGCGCCGGGCTACATCCACACCGAGATGACCCAAAACCTCGTCGACGATGAGCAGTTCAACGCCTGGATCCTGGGCCGGACCCCCGCGCACCGCTGGGGGACCGTGCAGGACCTGGCCGGACCCGCAGTGTGGCTGGCCTCCGACGGGTCCGACTTCGTCAACGGCCAGACCATCTTCATCGACGGCGGAATGACGGTGGTGGTCTGATGGGCGGCGTGGCAGCACTTCCGGCCACGGCCGCGGCGGTGGTGGCCCACGCCGCGGGCGACCTGCGGATCGAGGACATCCCCGTGTCCGCGCCGGCCCCCGGTGAAGCCGTCATCGACGTGGCCTTCGGCGGCATCTGCGGCTCCGACCTGCACTACTGGCTGCACGGCGCCGCGGGCGAATCCGTCCTCAAGGCTCCCATGGTCCTGGGCCACGAGATCGTAGGGACCGTGATCCGCGCCGCCGCTGACGGCTCCGGGCCGGGGCCCGGCACGGCCGTCGCGGTGCATCCCGCAACGCCGGGCCCGGGCGGCGCCCGGTACCCGGCGGAGCGTCCGAATCTGTCGCCGGGCTGCACGTATCTGGGCAGCGCCGCACGGTTTCCGCACGCGGACGGAGCGTTCAGCCGGTATGTGAACCTGCCGGCCCGGATGCTCCGGCCGCTGCCGGCGGGGCTGGACCTGCGGACCGCGGCACTGGCGGAACCGGCCAGCGTCGCCTGGCACGCCGTGTCGCGCGCCGGCGACGTGGCGGGAAAGACGGCGCTGGTGATCGGCAGCGGTCCCATCGGGGCCCTGGCCGTGGCCGTGCTCAAACGTGCCGGCGCCGGCCGGATCGTGGCCGTGGACATGCACAAGCTGCCGCTGGAGATAGCCCGTGCCGTGGGGGCCGACGCGGTCCTCAAGGGGGACGACGCCGGGGCGATCGCCGCGGTTGAGGCGGACGTCGTCATCGAGTCCTCGGGCAGCCACCAGGGCCTGGCCTCGGCGATCACCGGCGCGGTCCGTGGCGGCAGGGTGGTGATGGTGGGGCTGCTGCCTTCGGGCCCGCAGCCGGTCCTGATCTCCCTGGCCATTACGCGCGAGCTGGAGCTGGTGGGCTCCTTCCGCTTCAATGACGAAATCGATGAGGTCATAGCGGCGCTCGCCGACGGCTCTCTGCGGGTGGACCCCGTGGTGACCCACACCTTTGGCCTGGACCGCGGACTGGAAGCGTTCGAGGTCGCCAGGAACGCGGCTGTTTCGGGGAAGGTGCTGCTGGACTTCAGGCGGGCCCCTGCGTGAGGAGCTCCGCCGTCGGGCCCGGGACGCCCAGTGGCGGGTTAGTGGCGCTCGACCGGGACAAACACCCGCGGCTGGTTCTTCCAGCTCGGCTCCATCTCCGAGATGGTCTCGCGCATGATCCGGTTCGAGGCCTCGCGGGCGGCGGCGGCATCCCCGGCGGCGATGGCCTCGGCGACCTCCACGTGCCAGCGCAGCGCCGTCTCGCGCGGGTGGTCCGGCATCAGGCCGTGGATGGTGCGGCCGGTCAGCGTCTCGGTCACCTGGCCCACCATGTTGGCGAACATCTCGTTGCCCGAGCCGGTCAGCAGCAGGGAATGAAACAGGATGTCCAGCTCGAGGAACCGGGGCACGTCCCCGGCCTGCCCGGCGTCGCGCATGGCGTGCGAGATCTCCACGAGTTCGCGGCGGAGCTCCTCGGGGGCGTTGGCCGCGGCCAGCTCGGCGGCCACGGGCTCGACGGCGGTGCGGAGTTCGGCCAGGGAGCGCAGCTGGGCGCCGCGGCCTTCGCCGGCCAGCCGCCAGCGGATCACGAGCGGGTCGAAGGGGTTCCACCGGTTCGAGGGCAGCACCCGGATGCCGACGCGTTTGATGGTCTCCACCAGGCCCAGGGACTGGAGGACCCGGACCGCCTCCCGGACCACCGAGCGGGAGACCTTGAGTTCGTCCTCGAGGTGCTCGGCAAGCATGACGTGCCCGGCCGGAAGCTCGCCGGCCACGATCCGGGTCCCGAGGTGCTCAATGGCACGGTGGTGGAGGCTGGTTGACATAGTCGTAAGCATAATGCGGTGGGCCCGGTCCGGGCCGACCGGAGTGGCGGACGCCGGTGATCATAGACTGTTTATGACGCGCAGCATTCCGCTCCGTGGGCGCGGCTTTCCCGCGGCCCGCGGAAATACATATGGTTTAAGGACAGCCACAATCCTCAAGAGTGGGTTCCGCCCTCCGCGGCGCAACCTGCCGAGTCCTAGATGAACGTCTGAGACGAATCGCCGTACACGTGGTCTACAGAAATCATCGTGTACAAAAATGAATTGGAGTTTTTGATGTCAGCACACATCGGTGTTACCGGCCTCGCGGTGATGGGGGCCAACCTCGCACGCAACCTGGCCCGGAACGGCTTCACCGTTGCCCTGCACAACCGGTCCGTGGAAAAGACAGACACCCTGCTAGCCAAGTATGGCGATGAGGGCGACTTCGTCCGCACCGAGACCCTCCAGGAACTCGTTGATTCGCTGGAGAAGCCGCGCCGCGTGCTGATCATGGTCAAGGCCGGCAAGCCGGTCGACTCCGTGATCGAGCAGCTCGAGCCGCTGCTGGAAGCGGGCGACATCATCATCGACGCCGGCAACTCGCACTACGAGGACACCCGCCGCCGCGAGGCTGCGCTCGCCAAGAAGGACCTGCACTTCGTCGGCATCGGTGTCTCCGGTGGCGAGGAGGGTGCCCTCAACGGCCCCTCAATCATGCCGGGCGGTTCCAAGGAGTCCTACGACGCCCTCGGCCCGCTGCTGGAAAAGATCGCCGCGCACGTGGACGGCCAGCCCTGCTGCGCCTGGATCGGCACCGACGGCGCCGGCCACTTCGTCAAGATGGTCCACAACGGCATCGAATACGCCGACATGCAGGTCATCGGCGAGGCCTTCGACCTCCTGCGCTCCGGCGCCGGGATCGAACCGGCCGAGCAGGCCAAGATCTTCGAAGAGTGGAACAAGGGCGACCTCGCCTCGTTCCTGATCGAAATCTCCGCCGAGGTCCTCGGCCACGTCGATGCGAAGACCGGCAAGCCGTTCGTCGACGTCGTGGTGGATGCCGCCGGCCAGAAGGGCACCGGCCGCTGGACGGTCATCTCCGCCCTTGAGCTCGGCTCCCCGACGTCGGGCATCGCCGAGTCTGTCTTCGCCCGGGCACTGTCCTCCCAGGCCGAGCAGCGCGTGCTGGCACAGGAGCTGCTGGCCGGCGGCGAGGCCGCCGTCGAGGTCCCCGAGAGCTTCGTCGAGGACGTCCGCCAGGCGCTCTACGCCTCCAAGCTGGTCTCCTACGCCCAGGGACTGGACATGCTCACCTCCGCGGCCAAGGAATACGGCTGGGACCTGAAGCTGGATGAAATCGCCTCGCTGTGGCGCGGCGGCTGCATCATCCGCGCGGAACTGCTCAAGGAGATCACCAAGGCCTACGCCGCCGCGGAGAAGCCGGCCAACCTGCTCTTCGCCCCGGCGTTCACCAAGGCGATCGCCGAAGTCCTCCCGGCCTGGCGCCGGGTGGTGTCCACCGCGGTGCAGCTCGGCATCCCGGTGCCGGTGTTCTCCTCCTCGCTGGCCTACTACGACGGCCTGCGCCGCAAGCGCCTGCCGGCCGCCGTCATCCAGGGCCAGCGCGACCTCTTCGGGGCGCACACCTACGGCCGCGTCGACGCCGAGGGCACGTTCCACACCCTCTGGGGCGAGGACAAGTCCGAGATCGAGGCAGTCGACACCCACTGACCCACCCCGTTCCGACGCGACGGCCGGCACTTTCCAGATACGCTGGGAGGCGCCGGCCGTCCGTGTTTCCGCACCGCTCCGACCCCAGGAGTTCAGCGCCCAAGGAGTTCAACTCATGCCCCAGCCCGTCGCGTTTGTCACCGGTGCCTCCACCGGCATCGGCTTCGAAACCGCGAAAAAGCTTGCCTCGGCCGGCTTCACCGTCTATGCCGGGGCCCGCCGGGTGGAGCTGATGGAGCCGCTGAAGGCATCCGGGGTCAAGGTGGTTGCACTGGACGTGACCGATGAGGCCTCGATGAGCGCCGCCGTCGGGGACGTGCTGGCCGCGCACGGCCGGATCGACGTCCTGGTCAACAACGCCGGCTACGGGACGTACGGTTCGCTCGAGGAGGTCGAACTGGCTGAGGGCCGGCGGCAGTTCGACGTGAACGTCTTCGGCCTGGCGCGCATGACGCAGCTCGTGATCCCCGCCATGCGGGCCGCCCGTGCGGGCAGGATCATCAACATCTCATCGATCGGCGGCAAGATGTACGAGCCGTTGGGCGCCTGGTACCACGCGACCAAGTTCGCCGTGGAGGGCCTGAGCGATTCGCTGCGGCTCGAGCTCAAGCCGCACGGTATTGATGTGGCCGTCATCGAGCCGGCCGGGACGCAGTCCGAGTGGGGCGCCATTGCGGCGCAGGGGCTGCTGGCCAGCTCCGGAAACGGCCCTTATGCGGCCCAGGCCAAGGTGGTGGCGGCGGCGCTGGGCACCACGGACAACCCCGCAACGTCGTCGCGGCCCGAGCTCGTGGCCGAGGCGATCCTGCACGCAGCGACCGCCCGGCGGCCCAGGACCCGCTACCCGGTGGGTGCCAGCGCCCGCGGGATCCTGCTGCTGCGCCACCTGCTGCCGGACCGGGCGTTCGACGCCGTCCTGTGGAACATCTACAAGAGGTTCCCGGGTAGGGCTGCCTAGATACCGGTTCCGCCCGGTTCCGCCGGGAGCCGGTCCAGAGCCCGGTCTAGATCCGGTATTCGATCAGGTACTCGGCCGGGTCGACGGCGGGCTTCGTCTCGCGCTGCGCGTCGCGGTGCCGCCAGGTGGCCGGCACGCCGGTGACGATTGATTCGGCCGGAGCGTCCTTGACCACCACGGCGTTGGCGCCGACGGCGCTGTCCCGGCCGATGGTGATGGGGCCCAGGATCTTGGCGCCCGCGCCGATCACCACACGGTCCTCGATGGTGGGGTGGCGTTTGATCTTGGCGAGCGAGCGGCCGCCGAGGGTCACGCCGTGGTAGATCATGACGTCCTCGCCGATCTCGGCCGTCTCGCCGATGACCACACCCATGCCGTGGTCGATGAAGAAGCGCCGGCCGATCGTCGCGCCGGGGTGGATCTCGATGCCGGTCAGGAACCGGGCGAGCTGGGAGATCAGCCGCGCCGGGAACCGCAGCGCCGGGTTTTGCCACAGCCGGTGCGTCAGGCGGTGGAACCAGATCGCGTGCAGGCCGGAATAGGCGAAGAAGTTCTCAAAAGAACCTCGAGCCGCCGGGTCGTGGGACCGGGCGGCGTCGAGGTCTTCCTTCAGTCTTGCGAAGAAGCTCACAAAGACCTTTCTGGGCAATCGTGGGTCAGCGGACTTAGCCGCGGATGTCGTCGTACAGCACGGTGGAGATGTAGCGCTCACCAAAGTCGCAAACCACAGCAACAATGAGTTTACCGGCGTTCTCCGGACGCTTGGCGAGCTCCAGGGCCGCCCAGACGATGGCGCCGGAGGAGATGCCGCCCAGGATGCCTTCCTTGATGCCGAGTTCGCGCGCCACCCGGACGGAATCTTCCAGCGTGGCGTCGATGACCTCGTCATAGACGTTGGTGTCCAGGATGTCGGGGACGAAGTTCGCGCCGAGGCCCTGGATCTTGTGCGGGCCCGGGGCGCCGCCGTTGAGGATGGCGGAGTCCTTCGGCTCGACGGCCACGATCTGGACCTCCGGCTTGCGTTCCTTCAGGACCTGTCCGACGCCGGTGACGGTGCCGCCGGTGCCGACGCCGGCGACGAAGATGTCCACCTTGCCGTTGGTGTCGGCCCAGACTTCCTCGGCCGTCGTGCGGCGGTGGATCTCCGGGTTGGCCTCATTGGCGAACTGCTGGGCCCAGATGGAGTTCTCCGTGTTGGCCACGATCTCCTGGGCTTTCTCCACGGCGCCGCGCATGCCCTCGGAACCGGGGGTCAGGACAATCTCGGCGCCGTACGCGCGCAGCATGACCCGGCGCTCGGTGGACATGGTTTCCGGCATGGTCAGGATGACCTTGTAGCCGCGGGCCGCGCCCACCATGGCCAGCGCGATTCCGGTGTTGCCGGACGTGCCTTCGACGATGGTGCCGCCGGGCTTGAGTGCACCGGACTTCTCGGCAGCGTCAACGATCGCGACGCCGATCCGGTCCTTGACGCTGTTGGCCGGGTTGTAGAACTCCAGCTTGACGGCCACGGTGGCGTCAAGGCCTTCGGTCAGCCGGTTCAGACGGACCAGCGGAGTTCCGCCTACCAGCTGGGTTACATCGTCATAGATCGGTGCCATGTATGTATGCCTGTCTTTGAAGAGGGTTGACTGAGGTCAGCCTAACGAGCGCCTACAGGCCCTAGCTAAGCATTAAGCCATGCAGAGTAATATTTCCTCGCCTTGGCCAGCTTGGGGTTAATGATGACCTGGCAGTAGCCCTGCTCCGGGTATTTGGCGAAGTAGTCCTGGTGGATTTCCTCGGCCACATGGAACTGGGGCAGCCGGCTGACCTCGGTGACGATCGGGTGCCGCCACAGGGCCTGGTTCCGCTCGATCGCCTCCTCGAACAGGATCTTTTCCTCGGTGGTCTCGTAGAACATCGAGGAACGGTACTGGGTTCCGACGTCGTAGCCCTGGCGGTTCAGCGTCGTGGGGTCGTGGAGGGCGAAGAACATGTCCAGGATGACCTCGGCGGGAATGACGTCCTCGTCGAACGTCACTGCCACCACCTCGGCGTGGCCTGTGGTCCCGGAACACACAGAGTAGTAGTCGGGGCTGCGGTCATGGCCTCCGGTGTAGCCCGACACGACCGAGCTGACGCCCTTGGTTTTCTGGTAGACGGCGTCGAGGCACCAGAAGCAGCCTCCGCCGAGGACAAAAGTTCTCATGATCTCTTCAATGGTTCGAGGGCCCCGATGATTCCCCACCCACCTTACGAGAGTGTTACGAGTGACCGGGCCGCCCGCGGATAGGGTAAAAATGGGGGTATGGAACCTGTGAACACCGATGTTTCAGCGGAATCCGACCGCCCTGCTGCCGCCGTCGACGCCGGTACCGGCACCGGGGAGGACACCGGCGCCGCGACGCTGGGCCTGATCCAGCTGGCGGTGGAGGAGCTCTGGCCCGAATCCCTGGCCGAGGACTGGGACGAGGTGGGTCTGGTGGCCGGCCACCCGAACGCCGAGGTGCGCCGGGTCATGTTCGCGGTCGATCCGACAATTGACGTGATCGAGGAAGCGATCGACTTCGGTGCCGAGCTGCTCATCACGCACCATCCGCTGCTGCTCAAGGGCGTGACGTCCGTGGCCGCGAATACGGCCAAGGGCAAGGCCGTGCACCGCCTCATCGAGTCCGGGACCGCGCTGCTGACCGTGCACACCAACGGTGACTCCGCCGTCGGGGGCGTTTCCGACGTCCTGGCCGACGCGCTGGGCCTGCAGAACGTGGCCCCGCTGACGCCGGCCGCGAACGGGCTCCCCGAGGAAGGCATCGGCCGCGTCGGTGACCTCGACGAGGTCCTGACGCTGGGTGATTTCGCGGCCCGCGTGTACGGCATCCTGCCCTCGGTGGCCGGCGGCGTGCGTGTCTCGGGGGACCGGGACGGGCTGATCCGGCGGGTGGCTGTCTGCGGCGGCGCCGGCGATTCCCTCTTCGGCGAGGTGCGGGCGAGCAACGCGGACGTCTACGTCACGGCGGACCTGCGGCACCACCCGGCATCGGAGGCCCGGGAGGCGGCGGTCAACGACCGGCCGTACCTGATCGACGTTTCCCACTTCGCCAGCGAATGGCTGTGGCTGCCTGCGGCCGCCGAAGCGCTGGGCAATGTGCTCACCGACCAGGGCCACGACGTCGAGATCCGGGTCAGCACCACTAACAGCGACCCGTGGGACTTCATTCTGACTCCGGGCTAAGCCTGGCGTGCGAGGGGCCCCGGGTGAGCGTAGCGAGGCCGGGGAGTACGCTAGGCGCTAGAGTCTAAGGAGCGCCGGGACGGTGCCCGGCTTCGGCCGGATTGGATTTAGCGGAGGTAAATAGTGGCCAAGGCAGCACCGGCGGAACAGTTGAAGTTGCTCGAATTGCAGGGACTCGATGCCAAGCTCAAGTCCTTGTCCAACCGCCGGCGAAGCCTTGAAAGCGATTCCCGCATCACGGACCTGGAAGCCGCCCTCAGCGTGGCCAACGGTGAGCTCGGTGCCGCGAAGGTGGCCGTCCACGATGCTGAACTGGAGCTCAAACGCTCAGAGGCCGACGTCGAGCAGGTCGCCTCCCGGATCGAACGCGACGAGGCCAGGCTCAACAGCGGCACGGGGCTGTCCAAGGACCTCGTCGCCCTGCAGCGGGACCTCGTCTCCCTGAACAAGCGCCGCTCGGACCTCGAGGACGTGGAGCTCGAAGTCCTCGAACGGCTCGACTCGCTCCGCGCCCGCCAGGCGGCCCAGCAGCAGATTGTCGACGACATCCAGGGCTCCTTCGGCTCCATCCGTGCCGAGCTGGACGAGCAGCTGGCCGAGATCGCCGCCGAAGCCACGGTGGTGCGCGGGCAGCGTGCCGAGTTCGCCGCCGGACTCGACGCCGGAATGCTCGCCGTCTACGAGAAGACCCTGGCCAAGCGTGGCGTCGGCGCTGCCCGGCTCTTCCACGGCACCTCGGAAGGCTCCGGCATGCACCTGAGCCCGGGCGACCTGGCCGAGATCAAGGCCGCGGCCGAGGACGACATCGTGTTCTGCCCGGACTCCGGCTGCATCCTGGTGCGCTCGTCCGAGTGGGCCTAAGCACCCGCCTGCGCGTCAGTTCGGCAGGATGATGTTCAGGGTGTGCGGCTTCCGGGCCGTGCCCTCAACGAGTTCGGCAACCCACTTCTCCGCCGCCGCCTTCTGCAGCTGTGCGGGGGTTTGGGGCGCCTTGCCCCGGCGGCTGAGCAAATGCCGTGCCAGTTCGCCCCGGGTGTGCTTGGCAAAGTGACTGACCACCTTGCGCACGCCGGCGGTCTCGGTGAAGACGTTCACGGCCACCGTCTGTTCCGGCGGGGGAGTCCAGGCCGCGGCGTAGGTGCTGGACCGGCAATCCACTAACAGCTCACCCGTAGTGGCCGCCGCCAGGGCGTCGTTCAGTTGAGGCTTCCAGAATGAGGCGAGCCGTCCGACGTCGGGCAGCGAAGTCCCCATCGACAGCCGGTAGGCGGGCACGCGGTCGGCGAAGCGGATGGCGCCCCACAGGGCAGAGACCACCAGCACCGATTCGTCGGCCTTCCTCCGCTGCGCCGGGGTCAGCGTGTTGTAGCCGAGGGCGTCAAAGAGCACCCCGGAATACACCTGGTGGGCCGGGGCGGCAGGTTCCGCGTGCAGCCGTGTATTGCGTTCGACGTCGGCGCTCAGTGAAGCGCCGACGCCCAGCAGCGCCAGCGCGTCCTCGTGGGCGCTGACGGTGCCGAGCGCCTCCAGGACCTTGGCGCGGGAGCTGTTGAGGGCGGGAAAGCTCAAGGCATCCCAGTCGGCGGCGTCCCCGCGCACAGCGGGAGTCTTGCCCTCGGAGGGCGGCAACAGAATTAGCACCGTACGATCCTACCGGCGGCGCGTGCCGTGGGTTCCGCGGGCGCCACGGTACGCGGCCCGGCGGTGGCGGGTTCAGGCGAGGTTGTGGCCCAGGAATGAGAACACCTCGGGCAGCACGGTCCGCCAGTAGCTGTAGTCGTGGCCGCCGGGCCGGAAACCACCCTCCACGTCGCCCTTCAGCCCTGCACGGTAGGCACGAACCGTGGCGGCAAGCGCGTCCCCTGTGCCGCAATCGATCCGCTTGGGCACCGCCGCGAGCCGGGACCGGAGCGCGAACACGTCATGGGCCGCGAAGTCAGCCGGGCTGTCGAATGCTGTGTCCATGCGTGCGTCGTAGTTGTCCCAGACCGCCGGACTCATGGCGGCGACGGCGCGTATTCCGGGCAGCCGGCCCTGGGAGGCCAGCAGGAGGGAACCGAAGCCTCCCATGGAGAGACCGAAGAGGCCGATCCGGCCAAGGTCGTAGCCCCGCCTGCCCAGGAACGGGACAAACTCCTTCACCAGCATCGACTGGGTGTCGCTGCCGTCGGCGCGGGGGTGCCACCAGGTGTTTCCGCCGTCCACCGCGGCGATCGCGAAGGGCGCGCCGCCGGCGTCGAGGTGCCGTTGGAGGGCCTTATGCGCCGACAAGCCCTCGAACAGTGCCTTGTGGCTGCCGTGGAGTCCGTGAAGAAAGACAGCCACGGGCAATTCGGGCCGCGCGCCGCCGGGCGGCAATTCGGGTGCGGCCAGCGACCAATGGCTGGCGATGCCGGGGCGGAAAGCCGAGACGAACGAACCCGTGCTGGTCCGGACCGTCAGCGCGCCGGCGCGGGCCCGCTGCCCTGACGCCGTCGGGCTGGCTGGGCTGGCTGGCACGGGCGGAGACGTCTCGGGAGGCGCGACGCCCTCTGTACAGGCAGAGAGCGCGGACGCGCCAAGGCCGATTCCTGCCAGCTCAAGCAGCCGGCGCCGGGTCAGGGCAGATTTGTCCATCCCTCGATAATAGGCCCGGGCGGACGCTACGCCGCTTTGATCGGTGGCGTCGTTGTCGGTGCCTCTGGCGTCGCCGTCGCCGTCATCGCCGTCTTGGCCACATGGTCCTCGCGTGCCAGGAAAGCGGCCAGTTCGGCGATGGTGCTCATCAGGGGCGCCGGGAAGACGACGGTTGAGTTCTTGTCCACCCCGATCTCCACAAGGGACTGAAGATTCCGCAACTGCAGGGCGACCGGGTGGGCCATCATCGTGTCAGATGCCGCGCCGAGCGCCACGGCGGCGATCGCCTCTCCTTCGGCCGAAATGATCTTGGCCCGCTTCTCCCGCTCTGCCTCCGCCTGCCGGGCCATCGCCCGCTTCATGCTCTCCGGCAGCTGGATGTCCTTGAGTTCGACGAGCGTCACTTCGACACCCCATTCCAGGGTCATCGCGTCCAGGATTATCCGAATGTCGCTGTTGATGCGCTCAGTCTCCGACAGCGTCTGGTCCAGGCTGTGGCGGCCGACCACTTTCCGCAGGGTGGTCTGGGCGATCTGGTTGATGGCCGCGGCCACGTCTTCGATCGCCACGACGGACTTCACGGAGTCGATCACCCGGTAGTACGCCACTGCCGAGATATCGACGCTGACGTTGTCCTGGGTGATGATGCCCTGTGACTGGATCGGCATTGTCACGATCCGCAGGCTCACCAGCTGAAGCCGGTCCACCACCGGGATGATGAACCGCAGGCCGGGCATCCGTACCGCGACCACCCTGCCCAGGCGGAACAGGACGCCCTGTTCGTACTGGCGCACAATCTTGATCGACATCTTGGCGAGAATAGCCACCAGGACGATGGCCAACAGCCAGATGATGATGGCGGTCCAGTTCATCGGGATCACTCTTTCTTGACTAGCAGGAAACCTGCTTAAATTCTCCCACCGGCAGCCCCGAAAGGCCGTGGTGCGGCTGCGCCGGCCGGGAGAACGTAGAATGAACAGCGGATGGGTTGACCAGGCGGCCGCGCGTCACGCAATTGGCTCGAGGAACGTCCGGGCTCCGCAGAGCAGGGTGGTGGGTAACGCCCACTCGGGGTAACCCGCAGGCCAGTGCCACAGAGAACAGACCGCCTGCGTGCGGCGTGTGCTTGCACACGCCGCAGGGCAGGTAAGGGTGAAACGGTGGTGTAAGAGACCACCAGCTTCCCGGGTGACCGGGAAGGCTAGGTAAACCCCACCCGGAGCAAGGCCAGACAGGACACGTTTGAGGGCTGCTCGCCCGAGTGTTCGGGTAGGCCGCTGGAGGGCGTCGGCAACGGCGTCCGTAGATGGATGGCCGCTACTCCCGCGCCGGCAACAGCGCGGGAACACAGAACCCGGCGTATCGGTCAACCCATCCACCCAACGCCGACAATCTTCGATGAGGTTTGCCGGATCCAGCCGACGTCATTGACCTGGCGGGTCCGCCGGCTGCATCTTGCCCCGCACACCGTCGGTGCGGTTGTGCTGGAGTACCAGGACTCGCCCGTCTGTGGCCACTGACGGGTTGTTGTTCACGACCTGTACCGAGACGAGTTTGCCTTCGTGGTTGAATGCGCCCTCTGCCTCGTAGGTGTAGTTCGCGTCCGTGAGATATCCGGGCTTGAGTTTGTTGACCAAATCCATGAAGTCGGCGCGTGTGTATTTGCTGGAGATCGACAATTTGCCGTTGGAGTCCCAGGCCTGGAAGGTCGGGCTCTCCGACTGACTGCCCTGGATCAGGTAGAAATAGTTGCCGACCCATGCCAGGCCCTGGTTCTTACCGGCGGTCCGCGCGCCGGCCTGGGCGGGGATGGTTGCTATCAGAGCGGGATTGCCGGCCTGCACGCTGGCCCAGTCGTAGACGTAAAAGCTGCTCACCGAAGTGGTGCCGGCGTCAGTTGTTGCCATGTATCTGCCGGACACGTCCGCGCGCCATATACCGTTTATTGGAATGTTGGCACCCTTGGCGCCGGTGGTGTAGTTGTAGACAGCATAGGTGGACGCATTCGCCCGCGCCCCACCGGTTGCCCTGATGATGAAGCAAAGCTGCCCTCTTTCGTTGTAGAACCAGGGCAATGCTTCCGTCCAGCACAGATCTTCGGTTGTGACGATTCTCGACGACTTCCTGATCCCTGCGGGGAGGGTTCGGACGTCAATTCGCAATTCGGTACCGTTCTGGTTTGACACGTAGATTTCCTGTGCGCCCTCGTTGATGGACACGCCTTGCGGCCATGTTGTTTCACCGTTTTCCCGGACGGGGAACTCGCAGAGGAGCGCCACGCTGTCGAGGAGGGCGAGGGGGTCCTGGGTCATCTGGAGCGTGCCACGGTCGGCCGCCCCGGGGACGGTGGGGTCGGCGGCTGCGCCGATTTGTGCCGCCGCGGCGGAGTTGTTCAAGGCTGCGGCCACTGCTGCCAGCGCGGCTGCCAACCAGGCCCGCCGTGTCAAGATCAGCCACTGCGCTGCGCTGAATGGAGTTCCTTGGGGCGATGGCCTCATTTCAGAGCCCGTCATAAGACGTAAGGTACTCTTGAGGTCCCCAGCCGTCTATGGTCTCCGGAAGTCTGACTGGCCGCACGGCTGCATGAGTCGCGCACAAATTTGATCAGGCCACTTATCGGCCTCATTTCCGCAAGGGTGCGCCAGCCGCCCCGTCCGTTCCGCCGTGTGCCGCCTACCGGCGGCTGTGCACGCCAGCCCCGGATGCTTGACATCATGGCCGCGGAACTAACACACTTCAATCAACGCTTCAAGGAGCGGTAGCTTCGGCGATGGTTGAGGAGTCATAGTGCCGGACGATGCTGAGTACGACTATGTGATCGCCGGGGGTGGTACCGGCGGCAGCGTGCTGGCTGGCAGATTGAGTGAAGACCCCTCAGTCCGTGTGCTTCTGCTCGAGGCGGGCAGGTCCGACCGCCATCCCTTCATCCATATGCCCGCGGGCTTCCCGAGATTGAAGGGAGGACCGTACCAGTGGGCGTATAGCAGTGTTCCGCAAAAACACAGCAACGGCCGCAGCATCCCGCTCCCACAAGGCCGCGGGCTTGGCGGCGGCGGGTCCATCAACTCCCAGGTCTTCACCCGGGGCGTGGCTGGGGACTACGACGGGTGGGCCGGGGACTACGGATGTGAAGGCTGGTCCGCCGCCGAGGTGTCCAAGTATTTCATTCGCTCGGAGTCAAACACCAGGCTCTCAGGACCCCACCACGGAACCACAGGGCCGCTCGGCGTCTCTGACCTCCGGCGTCCGCACACGCTCTCGGCGGCATTCGTGCAGGCGGGCCAGGAGTTCGGGCTGCCCTACAACAGCGATTTTAATGGGGCGAAGCAGCTCGGCGTTGGCTTCTACCAGACCACCACCAGGAATGGGCGCCGGTGCAGCGCAGCCGTCGCCTATCTGAAACCCGCGCGCAGGCGGCCCAATCTCACTGTCCGCGTAAACGTGACCGTCTCCAAGGTGGTCATCAAGAATGGCCGCGCCGTCGGCATCCAGGCGATTGAAGGCGGAGTCGCGCGAACCTACGGTGCCCGGCGCGAGGTGCTGATCGCCAGCGGCGCGTTTGGCTCGCCCAAGTTGCTGCAGCTTTCAGGCATCGGCGACCCGGCAGACCTTGCTGCCGCCGGCATCGACGTGATCCACGCCCTGCCCGGGGTCGGGAAGAACCTGCAGGACCACCTTGACCTGGACATCATTTACGAACTCACCGATGACCACAGCCTGGACCGGTTCAATCGGGTGCGCCCGGCGACAGTCCTGGCGGGCCTCGAGTATCTGGCCTTCCGCTCGGGACCGTTCGCGTCCAACCTCGTCGAGGCCGGTGGCTTCAGCTACGCCAACACAGATGAGAAGACCCCGGACCTGCAGTTCCACTTCCTGCCCGCGGCGAGGTCGGAGCCGGGCATTGCGTCGCTGCGGCCCGGATTCGGGGCAACGCTCAACTCGTACTTCCTGCGCCCCCGCAGCCGGGGGACAGTTCGCGTCGCGTCCTCGGATCCCACAATGACACCGCTCATCGATCCGGATTTCCTGGCGGATGACTACGATCTGGAGATGACGATCGCCGGGGTGCAGCAGAGCCGGCAGATCATGGAGCAGTCATCGATGGCGGCGTTCATCCAGAAGGAGCACATCGGCGACGGCTCCCGGGTGGCAACCCGCGACGAGTACGTGAATTTCGTGCGCTCCTACGGGCGGACCTCGTACCACCCGGTCGGCACTTGCGCCATGGGTACCACCGACGATTCCGTTGTCTCCCCGCGGCTGAAGGTCCACGGGCTGGAGGGATTGCGGGTCGTTGACTCCTCGATCATGCCCCGGCTGGTCAGTGCCAACACCCAGGCACCCACCATCATGATCGCGGAAAAGGCCGTCGACATGATCCTTGAGGACGCGGCGGGGCTGACGCCCGGCGCGGATGGTTTTGCCGACTTCGACGTGGCCCCGGACAGTGTGTGAGTCAATTCACGCGCAACAGGCACCCCACCCTGGCTGGCCGCCCTTAGAATTGATGGTGAACGTAGAAGTTCTGCCGCCGGGTCTGCGTTCGCAGCCGGCGGTTTTTCTTTGCGCTCGATGAGGCGCCCGGGGTGGACCGAATCCCCGCCGGTGCCCGGTACCGGACACCCTCCGGCGGCCGACTTCCCCCTACGAGGACGTAGGGGGTGGATTCTAGGAAGGTAGTTCTGTGAGCCAGACGTCAGATTCTTGTCTTGATACGTGGATGGGCCGTGAGGCACTCGCCGAGGCGATGATCCCCGTGATCGGCCGGCTGTACCGCGAGAACAATGTGGTGACCTCCATCCACGGACGCAGCCTGATCAACAAGTCCACCATGAATATCCTCAAGGCCCACCGCTTCGCCCGCCGGATGAGCAAGGAAGAACTGCGCCTTGAGGAGACGGCCCCGCTGCTGGAGGCCCTGACCAAGCTGGACCTCGGCGCCGCGGCGATCGACATTGCCCGCCTCACCGAGAAATACCGCGCCGAGGGCGACGGCGCCAGCCTGGATGAGTTCCTCCGCGCCGAACTCGCCGAGGTTGTCGGCAAGCGCGGCGGCGACGACCGCACCAGCACCGACGTCGTCCTCTATGGCTTCGGCCGCATCGGCCGGCTCCTGGCCCGGCTCCTGATCGAAAAGGCAGGCGGCGGCCACGGCCTGCGCCTGCGTGCCATCGTGGTCCGCCGCGGTTCCGACAACGACCTTGCCAAGCGCGCGAGCCTGCTGCGCCGCGACTCCGTCCACGGCTCCTTCGAAGGCACCATCAAGGTTGACCTCGAAAACGACACCATCACGGCCAACGGGGTCCAGATCCAGGTCATCTACTCGGACAACCCCTCCACAGTGGACTACACCGCCTACGGCATCCACGATGCGCTCGTCGTGGACAACACGGGCCGCTGGCGCGACGCCGAGGGCCTGTCCCAGCACCTGTTGAGCAAGGGTGTTGCCCGCGTTCTCCTCACCGCACCGGGCAAGGGCGAGTTGAAGAACATCGTGCACGGCATCAACCACGGCACCATCGACGACTCGGACACGATCGTCTCGGCGGCGTCCTGCACCACGAACGCCATCACCCCTGTGCTTAAGGCGATCAACGACCGCTACGGCGTGGTGCACGGCCACGTGGAGACGGTCCACTCCTTCACGAACGACCAGAACCTGATCGACAACTTCCACAAGGGCGACCGCCGTGGACGCTCTGCCGCGCTGAACATGGTGATCACCGAGACCGGTGCCGCCAAGGCCGTGGCCAAGGCCCTGCCGGAACTGCTCGGCAAGCTCACGGGCAGCTCCATCCGCGTCCCCACCCCGGACGTCTCGCTGGCCATCCTGAACCTGAACCTGGAGAACGGCACCACCAAGGACGAGGTCAACGACTACCTGCGGGAAATGTCGCTGCACTCCGAGCTGCGCAAGCAGATCGATTACATCGATTCGCCCGAGGTTGTCTCCACGGACTTCGTCGGCTCACGCCGGGCAGGCATCGTCGACGGCCTGGCCACCATCTCCAACGAGAAGAACCTCGTCCTGTACGTCTGGTACGACAACGAGTTCGGCTACAGCTGCCAGGTGGTCCGCGTCATGGAGGAAATGGCCGGGGTCAACCCGCCGTCCTTCCCCGCCAAGGACGCTGCGTCCATCCTCGAGGCCGCAGGGCTGCCCGTCGAGGTCTAGTCAGGGCGAATGTCCCTGACCGGGACATGTTCCTCCTTTCCCGGCCGATGCACTGGAATCGGCCGGGAAAGGGAACCACAATGGAGCCATGGAACCGAACCCGGCTGTTGAACACGAGACCACCCTGGAACACGCGCTGGACGTCGCGCGGAGCAACGCGAAAGAAGCGAAGCGGCTGCTGGACGACGCCCTCGTCAAACGCCAGTCCGGTGAAGTCAACGACGACCGGGTGACCCAGCTCCAGGGCCTGCTGGATCTGGCCAACGAAGACCTGAAACGGGTCACACGGGAGCAATAGGCCCCCGCGTTCCGCCACCGGTCCCCAACACTGTGGACAACCGCCCGAGTGGCATGGCGTCCGCATAGGCTCAGGGCGTGCAGCCAAAACGCCGCGAGCGGCCGCCCACATGACCGTCACCTGGATGGATTTCCGCCGCGCCCGCCGCCACTCCCGCCAGGCCTGGATTCTCCTGGCCGCGGCCTGCCTGGCCGTCCTGGGCGGTCTGGTCTGGTTCTTCACGGCTGGCCAGTTTGCCGCCGCGGAGCCGCAAATCGCCGGCCCCCGCGAGGCCCCCGTCATTGCCCGAGGGTGGATGAACGCGGTGGACGCCGTCCGGGCCGTGCCGCAGGGAAGCGCTGCCGGCGTGCTCGACACCCTCGCGGTCAAGGGACGGTCGGCGAAGAACAACTATGACCGGGGCGCCTTCGGCCAGGCGTGGCTCGACGTCGACCGCAACGGCTGCGATACGCGCAACGACATCCTCCGCCGCGACCTGGCGGCCGCCGAATTCGTCAGTGGCTCCCGCTGCCAGGTGGCCGGCGGCACGTTCCAGGAACCGTACACCGGCCGCATGATCGTGTTCCGGCGCGGCGCCGAAACCAGTGCTGCGGTGCAGATCGACCACGTCGTGGCGCTGGGGGACGCGTGGCAAAAGGGCGCCCAGCAGCTCACCTCGCAGCAGCGTGAACATCTGGCCAACGATCCGCTCAACCTGATCGCCGTCGACGGTCCCGCCAACCAGGACAAGAGTGCCTCCGACGCCGCCACCTGGCTGCCGCCAAACAAGGCTTTCCGCTGCCACTACGTCGCCCGCCAAATTTCGGTCAAGGCGGCCTACCGGCTGTGGGTTACTGCGGCAGAGAAGGAGGCGATGAAACGGATCCTGGCCTCGTGCCCAGCGCAACAGACGATCGTGCCGCGCTGACGCGCCCGTCCCGGCCTCGGGCTGGAGGACCCTTGCAGCCGTCCTGATGCACGGCGAGAATGGGCGCGGCGGGACAAACCGCGCGCCCCAAATGCTGGAACGGAAACCATGGCACATCGCAGGGACAAATCAGGCAAGGGGCACGCCGGCCACAAGAAGGGCTCCGCACGGCGGCCGGCCCGGCTCGATGCCGGAATCTACGAGGCCGAACTTCTGCGGCTCCAGGCGGAACTGGTTGCCCTCCAGGAGTGGGTCCGGAGCACCGGGGCGCGGGTCCTCATCATCTTCGAGGGGCGGGATGCAGCCGGCAAGGGGAGTGCGATCAAGCGGGTCACCGAGTACCTGAATCCGCGGTTTGCCCGGATAGTGGCATTGCCGGCGCCGACTGAGCGCGAACGCGGTGAATGGTACTTCCAGCGCTATGTGGCGCATCTGCCGGCCGCCGGGGAAATCGTCCTGATGGACCGCTCCTGGTACAACCGCGCCGGCGTCGAACACGTGATGGGCTTTTGCACCCCGGCGGAGCACAAACGCTTCATGGCCCAGTGCCCGGTTTTTGAACGGCTCCTCATCCAGGACGGCATCCTGTTCTTCAAGTACTGGTTCTCGATCAGCCATGGGGAACAGGAGCGGCGGTTCAAATCCCGGATGGATGATCCGATGCGGCAATGGAAGCTCTCGCCGATGGACCGGGAGGCAATCCTGCGCTGGGAAGACTACTCAAGGGCCAAAGACGACATGTTCGTGCAGACAGACACCGCGGAATCTCCCTGGTACGTGGTGGAAGCCGAAGACAAACGCCGGGCAAGGATCAACCTCATCGCCCACCTGCTCTCCAGCATCGACTACACCGAAGTACGGACAGAACAGGTGACCTTGCCGGAGCGGCCGAAGGCCGTCAACTACACGCGCCCCCCGCGGGAACTGTTCCGCTACGTCCCGGACTTCGCGGCGAGCCTCGAAAAGCCGGCCAAGGACTGAGCAGGATCGATTGGCTCAGTAGACTGCAGCATGGACATTGTGAAATACGTGACACCGTTCCTTGGCGCCTGGCAGGGACAAAACCGCTTGCGGCTCATGCCCACGGACGACTACAAGGCTTCGGCGGCCACCGCCACGGTGACGGTGACCGCCGCACACTTCGCGAGTGTCGCCTACACCTGGTCAGACGGTGAGAGCCCGCAGGAAGGCCTCCTGATCCTGGCCGGCGGCGCGTCCGGCGCGGATCCCGCCACCGCTGTGTGGCTGGACTCCTGGCACACGGGCAAGGCGCTGATGCAGTTCTCCGGCACTGTGGGCGGCGACGGTGTCCTCCGGCTCAACGGCTCCTATGCGGCGCCGACCGGCCCGGACTGGGGCTGGCAGATCCACCTGCACCCGGCGGACGGCTCGGGCGGACGCATCACCATGCACAACCTGGTCCCGGGCGAGGACCCCTATCAGGTGGTGGAGCTGGTACTCGACCGGTAGGGTACCGGCATGGACATCATCCTCGTACCCGGATTCTGGTTGGACGCCTCGTCGTGGGCGGACGTCACCCCGCCGCTGACCGCGGCCGGGCACAAGGTCCATCCGTTGACCCTGCCGGGCCTGGAGTCGGCGGATGCGCCGCGTGCCGGGATCGGCCTGCGCACCCACATCGACGCCGTCGTGGCGAAGATCGATTCCTTCGACGCGCCGGTGGTCCTGGTGGGCCACTCCGGCGGCGGGGCCATCATCCACGGCGCCGTCGACGCCCGCCCGGACCGGGTGGCCCGGGCTGTCTACGTGGACAGCGGACCGCTGGGGGAGGGCGGGGTCATCAATGACGAGCTCCCGGCCGACGGCGACGAGGTGCCGCTGCCGCCGTGGGAGCTCTTCGAGGACCAGGACCTCACCGACCTGACCGACGAGCTGCGCGCCATGTTCCGTGCCCGTGCCATCCCGCAGCCCCGCGGCGTGGCCCAGGACCGGCAGCAGCTCTCGGATGAACGCCGCTTCGAGGTTCCGGTCACCATCATCGCCTGCGAATTCCCGTCCTCGATGCTGACGGAAATGGTTGCCGGCGGCCACCCGTTCGTGGCGGAGCTCGGACGGATCCGCCAGGTCGACTATGTGGACCTGCCTACCGGACACTGGCCGCAGTTCACCAGGCCGGCCGAGCTCGGCGCCGCCATTCTGGCCGCCGTCGACCGCACCTAAAGGAACCGGCTGGCCGGGTCACTGCTGAACTGGGGAAATCCCGCCGAAATTCCCCACCTTTGGGACCCGCCGCCGGCGCGTGCCCCCAAACCGCCGGCGATTTCCTGCGCATCGGCGTCAAACGTGGGGAAAGCCGCGTGCAGCAGCGCCCAGCCGCGGCCGTCAGTGGCCGAACGGGTCCGGGTCCACTCCCGGCATCCAGGTCAGGCCGGGAACGCCCCAGCCGCTGCGCTTGGCCTGCTTCATGGCCCGGCGGGCATAGCGGTCAATGAGCCGGTTGACGTAGAGCTTGCCATCGAGGTGGTCGTACTCGTGCTGGATGACCCGGGCGAACCAGCCGGTCGCCTCGAATTCCACCGGCTTCCCGTCACCGTCGAAGCCCTGGACCCTCGCCCATTCGGCCCGCTTGAGCGGATACTGGCCGCCCGGGAAGGACAGGCAGCCTTCCTCTTCCTCGTCGGGGTCCGGCAGGGCGCCGGAGATCTTGGAAAGTGTCAGGACAGGGTTGACCACGACGCCGGTGGGCGCGGCGCCGTCGTCGTTGTCGTACTTGTACACGAAGAGCCGCTTGCCGACCCCCACTTGGGGGGCCGCCAGCCCGACGCCGTTGGCGGCGTCGTTGGTCTCGAACATGTCGGCTATCAGGCTGCGGAGCTCGTCGTCGAAGACTTCGACTTCCGCGGCCCGGCGGTGCAGCACGGGCTCGCCCCAGATCGTGATGGGCAGGACGGTCATATCAGGAAAGTTCCTCGGGTGCAGGTGGAGTCGCGGCGTCTCAGCCGGCGATGGTGCGGCCGACGACGTCGCGCATGATTTCGTTGGTGCCGCCGAAGATCGTCAGCAGCCGGGCGGCGAGGTAGGCCTGGGCCACCGGGTATTCCATGATGTAGCCGTACCCGCCGTGCAGCTGCAGGCAGCGGTCCGTGACGGACTTGGCGCGCTCGGACGCCCACAGTTTGGCACGGGCGGCGCCTGCGGCGTCGAGCTCTCCGGCGTTGAACGCCAGGATGGCCTGGTCCACATACGCTTCGGTGACCTCGACCTCCGTGAGGATGTCGGCGAGTTCGAAGCGGCTGTTCTGGAAATCGATGATCCGCTCGCCGAACGCGTTGCGGTCCTTCGTGTAGCGGACAGTCGCCTCGTAGGTGGCGCGCACGACGGCGGAGCTGGCCACGGCGATCGCCAGCCGGCCCTGGGGGAGCTGTTCGGCCGCGTACTGCAGGCCCTTGCCTTCCTCGCCGACGAGGTCCGCGTGCGGGACGCGGACGTTATCGAAGAACAGCTCGGCCGTGTCGGAAGCCTTGAGGCCCATCTTGTCCAGCTGCTTGCCGGTGTTGTAGCCCTCGCCCTTCTGGACCATGAAAAGCGAGAACGAGTCGCGGTTTCCGCGTCCGGTGCCGCCGTCGGTGCGGGCAAGGACCAGGGAGGCGTCGCCGGAGATGCCGTTGCCGATAAACGTTTTCTGGCCAGTGATCAGCCAGTCGTCGCCGTCGCGGACCGCCTTGGTGCGGATGCCGCGCAGGTCGGAGCCGGCCCCCGGTTCGGTCCAGGCGACCGAGGTGACCTTTTCGCCCGAGACCATGCCCGGGAGCCAGCGGGCCTTGAGGTCATCGGAGCCGTAGGCCAGCAGGTGGGGGAGGACCATGTCATCGTGCAGGTGGAACGCCAGGCCGACCGCGAGGTGGTTGCTCTTGGCGAATTCTTCATCGAGCACTGTCCGGAAGCGGTAGTCGGACATCCCCATGCCGCCGAACTCTTCCGGCACGGCCAGGCCCAGCAGGCCCTGCTCGCCGGCAGCGGACCACAGTTCCCGGGGCATCATGTGGTCCTCGTCCCACTGGGTGTAGTGGGGAGCGACCGCGCGCGCGTTGAACTCGGCGGCCATCTCACGGAACATCTCGTGGTCTTCTTCAAACAGCTTGCGCTTCACTGCGATTCCTTCCCATACAGACAACAAAGGCCGCACCGGATAACCGGTGCGGCCTTTGGAAAAGGTCGGACAATCACTGCCGTCCTTCATGAGGGTGAGCGACGGGGGTTGAACCCGCGACCTCCTGGACCACAACCAGGCGCTCTGCCAACTGAGCTACGCCCACCATGTGCCATATCAGGCCCTCCGGCGAACCGGCTGGCTGGAAAGGCAACGACAAATAGCTTACCTGCTGTTTGGGGGTGGTTTTGCCACTTTTGCGATTTTCGCCGAAATTTCCGCGAAACGTGGCGCAGATTACTTTTCCGCGCCACGTCCCCGGCGACGTTTCACCGGCCCCGCTGCGCGGAGGGTAGGTGTGCGGCCGCTACTCCGCCGGGGTGGGCTCGGCTGGTTCGCCGCCCATGACGCGTTTGGCGATCCGCTGCGCCGTGGCACTGTCCGGGCCCGGCGCGGGGACAAACACGGCCTCGCGGTAATACCGGAGTTCGTCGATGGAGTCCTTGATGTCGCCGAGCGCCCGGTGGCCGCCCAGCTTGGCCGGGGACTGGAAGTAGGCCCGGGCAAACCAGCGGCGGGAGAGTTCCTTGATGGTGCTCACATCGATGACCCGGTAGTGCAGGTGCTCCACCACGTCGGGCATATCGCGGACAAGGAACACGCGGTCGGTGCCCACCGAGTTGCCGCCGAGCGGCGCCTTCCGGGGATCCGGCACCCATTTCTTGATGTAGGCGAGCACCGCTGCCTGCGCTTCGGCCATCGTCTTGCCGTGCGGAAGCTCCGCCAGCAGGCCGGAGCGTGTGTGCATGTCGCGGACAAAGTCGTTCATCTGGGCCAGCGCGGCGTCGTCGGGCTTGATCACGACGTCGACGCCGTCCCCCAGGATGTTGAGCTCCGAATCGGTCACCAGCGCGGCCACCTCGATAAGGGCGTCATTCTTGGTGTCCAGGCCGGTCATTTCGCAGTCGATCCAGACGATGCGTTCGTTAGTAATAGGCACCCGCCCAGCCTACCGTTCCGACGCCACAGAGCCGTCCGGTGCTAGGATTTCGAATACGCGGCCGCCGAATTATTTCGGCACGTATTTCTTCGACGCGGCGCCCCGGGCCGGACACTGCGGCCGGCTGTGGGCGGAATTGTGGCCCACAACAGATTGGACGATCCTGACATGACGGCGCCTGTGCCTGCGGCGGGGGAAACGGCTGCCGGTACGTCCCGCCCGTCCACGTCCCGCCCCTCCGCGTCCGGCCGGACCGCGCTCACCCCGGCTGCGGCCTCCACTGAGGGGGAAGGGGCCGTCGGCGACGTCGACAACCCGCGGTCCCCGATCCTTGCCGGGTTCCTGGGCTCGCTGTTCATGACGATCGGTTCGATCGGCGTCGGCTGGCTTGCCCCCGCGTCCGAACTCCGCCGCGTCCCGCTGTTCATCTTTATGCGCACCGAGGCCCTGGGCGTCGCCCTCTGCATTGTCCTGCTGGCCTTCGGCGGCATGCTGCTGGTCCGCGCCTGGCTCCGGCTCGGCCAGCGCGTCCGGGTCTGGGGGGCCGGCGCCCGCAAGGCCACGCTCCAGGCGACGGCGGCGTGGGGGCTGCCGCTGATGTTCTCTGTGCCGCTGTTCAGCCGCGACGTCTACGCGTACATCGGCCAGGGCCGGCTCATGGTGGAGGGCTTCAACCCCTACGAAAACGGCATTTCGGCGCTGTCCAACTACTTCCAGCTGGGCGCCGACAGAATGTGGACCGAAGCCCCCGTCCCCTACGGGCAACTGTTCCTGTGGATCGAACAGTTCGTGGTCTGGGCCACCAACGTGCACCCTGAAGGCAGCATCATGCTGTTCCGGATCGCGGCCCTGGTGGGCGTGGTCCTCTGCGTGATCTACGTGCCCAAACTGGCCGAACTGCACGGAGTGAACCCGAACCGGGCCCTGTGGCTGACGGCGGCCAACCCGCTGTTCCTCACCAACTTCATCGCCAGCGTCCACAACGATGCCCTCATGATCGGCCTGGCCCTGGCCGGCCTTTATTACTGCGCCACGCGCCGGGTCATCCTCGGCATCGTGCTGGTCACGCTCTCCATCTCGGTCAAGCCCATCACGGTGGTCTTCCTGCCGTTCATCGGCCTGCTCTGGGCGGGCAAGGGCGCCAGCTGGCCGCGCAAGTTCGTCTTCTGGGCCCTCACGGCCGGCATCAGCCTGGCCTTGCTTTATCTCATGAGCCGGGTCAATGGCTTCGGCTTCGGCTGGATCAACGGGCTGTCCGCCCCGGGCAGCATCTGGATCTGGTACGCGCCTGTTGGCCTGGTGGGCCTGATCGTGGCCTCCATCTCCAACGCCTTCGGGCTCGACGGCTGGGGACTGGCCAAGTGGGCGTTCGACGCCGGCAAGCTGCTCGCCGTCGGCATCGTCGCCTGGCAGATCTTCCGCGGCGACTACGACCGCCTGATGCGCCGGCTCACCCTGGCGTTCGCCGCCGTCGTGCTGCTGTCCCCGATGATCCAGTCCTGGTACATCGTCTGGCTCATCCCGCTCTTCGCCGTCACGGGCATCCGCGACGACTGGCAGGTCAAGGCGCTCTACTTCATCGTGTCCTTCTTCATGGTGTACGCGATCTCGGACCAGCTCGACGTCTTCCCTTACCTGCAGACCGCGGATCTGGGCCTGGCCCTGGCGCTGGCCCGCAACGCCGCGGCGATCATTGCGTTGCTGTTCGCGCTGTACCTGATCTTCCTTGACCCGAAGACCAAGCTGCTGTTCACCAAGTCGGACGAGCCGGTCACGACGCGGCCGATCATCTAGCGCTGATTCTGGCTAAGCCGCCAGATTTCTGAGCGCTTCCTTGCGCGAGAGCGGACTGAGCTGGTCCGCATGCCGCCGCACGAACGCTTTCACCCAGGCCGGATCCGTCCTGGCGTACTGGCGCAGCGCCCACCCGATCGCCTTGCGGATGAAGAACTCCCGGTCCTCGAGGTTGGCCTCGATCACAGCGGCCAGGAGCTCCGTGTCCGTGGCGCCCTTCGCCCCCAGCTGTGCGGTGATCGCGGCCCGCCGGACCCAGAAGTCCTCGTCCCGGCTCCAGCGTTCGAGCACCGGCGTCAGTTCTGCCCGGTGGGCCTGCAACAGGGCGCCCAGCCGGTGGGCCACCCCGTCCACCAGGTCCCACCAGGCTCCGGTGCGGATGATTTCCTCATAGAGGGCCAGCATGCTCAGTTCCCCGGCTGCGGGCTTGAGCCCCGTGAGCTCGATCGCGGCATAGCGTTCCTCACGGTGGCCGGCGTTGCGCCACAGCACAAGAACCGCGGACTGCAGTTCCGCCAGGCTGCCCGGCGGGTGGTCCGAGGCTGCGGCCCTGACAATGCTGCGAATCTCGGGAACCCGCACGCCCAGGGATGGCATCTGCGATTTCATGTAGGCCTGTGCCCCTGCGGCGCGGCCAGGATCGGCAGCAGCCTGGAGGCTGCCGCGGATCGCGTCAATGAGTTCCGTGGTGGTCATGAGGCCACTGTAGACACGCCGCGGCGGGCTTTAGAGTTGAAGCCAGCAAGCCGCGGCTCCGCGTCGGAAGGGAAAGCCATGTCCATGATCAAGAGTCCCGAAGAGATCGCACTGATGCGCGAGGCCGGCCGGGTGGTCGCCACCACCCTCGCCCGGGTCCGGGAGGCGGCCGCCGTCGGCGTTTCGCTCAAGGAACTGGACGATCTCGCCGCGGCGTCAATCGCCGACGCGGGAGCCACTCCGGCGTTCCTGAACTACCGGCCGCGGTGGGCGTCAGTGCCGTTCCCGGGGGTCATCTGCACGTCCGTCAACGACGCCGTCGTGCATGGCATCCCCAACGAGTACCGGCTCCAGGACGGGGACCTCCTGAGCGTGGATTGCGGCGCGTTCCTGGCCAGGTGGTGCGGCGATGCGGCAGTCAGCTTCATCGTGGGGACCGTGGACCCGGTGGACCAGGCCCTCATCGACGCCACGGACGCCGCCCTGGCCAGGGGGATCGAAGCGGCAAGGATCGGGAACAAGATGGGGGATCTCGCCTACGCGATCGGCGGGGCAGCGCGCCGGGCAGGCTACGGGCTGCTCGCCGACCACGGCGGCCACGGGATCGGCCGGACCATGCACGCCGAGCCGCACGTGCCCAACGACGGGCGTCCCGGTCGCGGCATCAAACTGACCGAGGGCCTGGTCATCGCCATCGAGCCAATGCTGATTCTCGGCCGCAAGGACGACTACTACCATGACGACGACGAATGGACCCTCCGCTCAGCGAACGGCCGCCGCGCCGCGCACAGCGAACACACCGTTGCCATCACCGCCGACGGGCCGGTGATCCTGACCCTGCCCTAGCGCCCGCGGTCCCTGCCGGGCCGGGGCACCGTCAGGCGGACGACGGCGCGTCCCGGCACCGCGCCGCTGACCACTTCGCCGCTGACTACTGTGAAGCCGGCCGCCAAAAAGAGTCCCAGCGTGCCGTGGTAGAGGTCTGCCGGGCCGGCCTTGGGCCGTTGCGCGGGGTCGACCGGATAACCCTCCACCACCGTGGCGCCGTGCGCGGCGGCGTGTTCGACGGCGGCGGCAAGCAACGCCCCCGCCACGCCGGTCCGTCGGTGGCCGGGGGAGACGACAAAGCAACTGACGGACCACACATGGTCCACGCCGGGATCCCGGGCGGCGTCAGGGGCCGACGCCAGCACCTTCGAGCGCAGGATCCTTGGGTAGCACCCGCGGGGCTCGACGGCGCACCAGCCCACCGGATTCCCGTCGCGGAAGGCCAGGACCCCGGGCGCCGGCTGGCCGCCGTCGAACTTGTCCCGCAACTGGTTCTTCCGCTCCTCCGGGGTGGACGCGGACCACTGCGGGCCGGTCAAGGCAAAGAACCGGCACCAGCATCGTGAGGGCTCGCCGCGGACGCCAAAGAGACGCTCGACGTCGGGCCAGTCCGCCGCGGCGGTGGTGATGGCTGCCTGGGCCCGGGGTTCTGCGTCGCGCATGGAAAGAGGGTAGCGCCTGGCGGTTTCCGCGTCAGCGCGTGCGCGTGCCCGGGCTGGCCTGGCGGCGGACGCGGTGTGCGGCGAGCCGGAGCTGGATGATGCGGGCGGCTCCGGCGATGGCGACCAGAACGCCGCCGCCGACGGCCGCGATGAACAAGGCGATGCCCAGCGGGACCGAGCCTTCGAGGCCAAAGAACTTCACCTGCACGTACTCCTGGTTCTGCAGGATGAAAGCGATCAGCAGGATCAGCACCACGAGCGCGCAGGCAACCGCGGCCCAGACCATTCCCGCACGGGTGACCTGGCGCGTGTCCGGAGCGGGCGCCGGCGCGGGAGCCTGAGCCGTGGGTTCCTCGGGGCGGGAGGTTTCGGCGCGCCCCGCCGTCGTGGCGGCCACATCGGTGCCGGTCGCGGCCACGTCCGTGCTGAGGCCTTGCTCGGCGGACGAGGGCCCGGGCGTGGCGTCAGCGGACCCCGCGTACTGGGAGGTGGAGGCGTCGTCTGGATTGGTGGGGTCGAATCTGCGGGGTGTCTCGGTCATGGCGGCCGTACCTTTCGATTGCGGGCAGGGCGAACAGGCTATCCCTGCCGGCCTGCCAGTCCACTCAATACTAAGCGTGCTGAGGGCTGGCGGGGCTCAGGGCAGCCGGTGTGCACGGTTCGGGCGATCTGCCCCAAGCCAGCATCTGTGCGTTGGAGCCGTGGCGGCGGCCGTCGGCGTCGTTCTTCCCGGCAGTCTTTCCGGGGAATGTTCCCGGAAAACCAGCGGCGCTCACGGGGCAGTGCGGGCTGTTGGCACCGGCCCGGGGACGGTATAACGTCACAGCAAAGCGAATGCCTTGAAGAGGAGGCGCGGCCGTGACGATTATTGACAACGCCGTCTATGTGGACGGTCACCGGACCGCCGACCCGGAAGGGCTCGAGGAGACGTACTTTCTGCTGCGGCAGCGCCAGGGCATGGCCTGGATCGGGCTCTACCGGCCCGAAGCCGAGGAGCTGCGCTCCGTGGCCGAGGAATTTGACCTGAGCCACCTGGCCGTGGAGGACGCGCTCGCCGGCCACCAGCGGGCCAAGCTGGAGCACTATGGCGAGACGTTGTTCCTGGTGCTGCGGCCCGCGCGGTACCTGGACGATGTGGAGAAGGTCGAGTTCGGCGAGATCCATGTGTTTTCCGGCCCGGACTTTGTGGTGACTGTCCGCCGGGCGGAGTCTCCAGACTTGGCCCGGGTGCGCCGGCGGATGGAGTCCGAGCCGGAGTTCCTGGCGCTCGGACCGGATGCGGTGTTGTACGCGATCCTGGACCAGGTGGTGGACGAGTACGAGCCGGTGGCGGCAGGGCTGGAAAACGATATCGATGAAATCGAAGACGACCTGTTCGCTGCCGATCCCGGCGTATCGCGCAGGATCTATGAACTCTCCCGCCAGGTCATCACGTTCCAGCGTGCCACGGCCCCGCTGGCCGGAATCCTGCAGAGCCTCATGGGCGGCGGACCGGACGGCGTGCCGGACCCCGAACTGCAGGATCATTTCCGCGACGTCCTGGACCACGCCATCAGGCTGGGGGAGCGGGTGTCTGCCTTCCGGGCGTTGCTGCAGAACGCCCTGGCCGTCAACGCGGCCCTGGTTGCCCAGCGGCAGAACGACGAAATGCGGCTCCTGACGGAGTCGAGCTTCGCCCAGAACGAGCAGGTCAAGCGGATCTCGTCGTGGGCGGCCATCCTGTTTGCGCCGACGTTGATCGCGTCGATTTACGGCATGAACTTCCGCGACATGCCCGAGCTCGACTGGATCTTCGGCTATCCGATGGCACTCGCGCTCATGCTCGGCATGGGCGGGATCCTGTTCCTGACGTTCAAACACAACAAGTGGATCTGATGTTCTGGTTGAAATCGGAGTTGGCGTAGGAAGCGGCCCTGACCTTGCGTTGTCGCAGGTCAGAGCCGCTCTCTTGTGCCCCAGGAGGGAATCGAACCCCCGACCGGCGGATTAGAAGGCCGCTGCTCTATCCCCTGAGCTACTGGGGCGCGCTGGCGCCCACCGGCTGCTGCCGGTGACGCCTCAAAAAGTTTACAGTGCCGGACGGCCGGTGGAGGTCAACGCCGTCCGGTTGGCTGGCCCTGCCGGCCCTGACTTCTCCCCAACACGGTCCCCACACCGTTGCCGGCAGCCGGTTATCCACATGGCACAGTCGGGTCCTCCCCGGCCACGGTCCACGGCGGGATGCTGGAACTGCCCGGCAGGGCACGACAATTCGAGACAGGACATGAGAATGAGCGACAACATTACGGTCCGTGGCTTCGTCGCCTCGGAGATCAGAAGCTCGACCACACCCGGTGGCGTGGCCACGGCGTCCTTCCGGTTCGGCGCCACCGAGCGCCGGTACGACCGCGGCTCCAGCACCTGGGTGGATGGCAACACCAACTGGTTCACCGTCCAGGGATACCGGCAGCTGGCCGGCAACATTGGCTGCAGCATCAAGAAGGGCCAGCGGGTCATCGTGGTTGGCAGGCTGAAGATGCGGAGCTGGGAGAAGGACGGCAGGGTCTACCACGTCGCCGAAATTGACGCGGAGTCAGTTGGCCACGACCTCATGTGGGGCTCTGCCAACTTCACCCGCTCAGCCGCAGCCGGAAGCCAGGCGGCCGCCGGATCCGGTTCCCCAGACGCGCCCGGTAGCGGTGACGGCGACGGCGGCGGACCGCAGAGCCAGCCAGGGGACGACGACGGGGACGGCGACCACGGTGCCGACCACCACGACCACGGGACCTTCATCCATGACGAGAGCGGTGAGGAGGAGGAGGTGGACCAGGAAACCGGAGAACTGAAAGGGGCCGCAGCCTGAATCCGCGGGGGCCGGCGGGCAGCGCCGTGGACGCCGGGACTGGGCACCGGAACGCCGGAACGCGGCACTGCCGCGTGGCAGAATTGCCCGATGCAACACGCCAGGATCGCTGCGGGACGGGCGGGCCCCACTCGCACTGCGGGAGGGGACGCCCGTCGCGGCGGCTGGGCCGTTCCGGCCGCCGCAACCTTGGTGCTCCTGCTTTCGGCCTCCGCCTGTGCGACGCCGGCCGGCAGCAGCGGAGCCATGGCTTCTGAAGCAGCGGATTCTCAGGGGACACCTTCCGCAACGTCCCCGGCACCGGCAGCCACGACGTCGCCGGTGGCGAAACCCGGCCTGAAACCCGACAGGGAATCCGCCATGAAGTCCACGGTCGAGGCGGTCCTGAACGCCGCCATCCGCGCCGGCGGTCAGCCCGAAACGGCGGGCCTCCGCGCGTCGTTGGTTAAGGCAGGGATTCCGGCCGACGCTGTGGAAGTCACAGCCGGGCGGACGCCCACCGGCCTGGCTGTCGACGCCGTCGAGGCCGGAGTGCGCGACGGCAGCGACTGCATCGTGGCCCAGATCCGCACCGGCAGCGTCACCGTCGCTGTGCTGCCGGGTCTGGCCTCCGGCGGCTGCCTCGTGGGCGTCCGGGACTGAGCCGAACCCCCGGACGCCGTTAAGTGGCCGATCCGGGCTCACGGAATGTGAGTTATCCCGCCCGAACCACTAGATTTGTAGGCATGGCGGAATTTATCTACACAATGACCAAGGCCCGTAAGGCTGTCGGCGAAAAACTCATCCTCGATGACGTAAGCATGTCCTTCTTCCCGGGGGCCAAGATTGGCGTTGTCGGCCCGAATGGTGCCGGTAAGTCCACCATTCTCAAGATCATGGCCGGCCTGGACACTCCCTCCAACGGTGAGGCCCGGCTCAGCCCCGGCTACACGGTAGGCATCCTGCTGCAGGAGCCGCCGCTGAACGAAGACAAGACCGTCCTGGGCAACGTCCAGGAAGGCGTCGGCGAAATCTACGGCAAGATCCAGCGCTTCAACGCGATCTCCGAGGAAATGGCCAGCCCCGACGCTGACTACGATGCCCTCCTCGAGGAAATGGGACAGCTGCAGGAAGCGATCGACGCGGCCGACGCCTGGGACATCGATTCCCAGCTGGAACAGGCTATGGACGCACTGCGCTGCCCGCCCGCCGACGCCGACGTCACCCTGCTCTCCGGTGGTGAGCGCCGCCGCGTCGCGCTGTGCAAGCTCCTGCTGCAGAAGCCGGACCTGTTGCTCCTCGACGAGCCCACCAACCACCTTGACGCCGAGAGCGTGCTGTGGCTGGAGCAGCACCTCTCCAGCTACTCCGGTGCCGTCCTTGCCGTCACCCACGACCGGTACTTCCTCGACCACGTGGCCGAGTGGATCGCCGAAGTCGACCGCGGCCACCTGTACCCGTACGAGGGCAACTACTCCACGTACCTGGAGAAGAAGCGCGCCCGCCTGGAGGTCCAGGGCAAGAAGGACGCCAAGCAGGCCAAGCGCCTGACCGAGGAACTCGAATGGGTCCGGTCCAACGCCAAGGGACGCCAGACCAAGTCCAAGGCCCGTCTGGCCCGCTACGAGGAAATGGCTGCCGAGGCAGACCGTACCCGCAAGCTCGACTTCGAAGAGATCCAGATCCCGCCGGGCCCGCGCCTGGGCGGGCTCGTGCTGGAGGCCAAGGGGCTCCAGAAGGGCTTCGATGACCGCACCCTGATCGACGGGCTGTCCTTCAGCCTGCCCCGCAACGGCATCGTCGGCGTCATCGGCCCCAACGGCGTCGGCAAATCGACCCTCTTCAAGACCATCGTGGGCCTGGAACCGCTCGACGGCGGCGAACTGAAGATCGGCGATTCCGTCAAGATCTCCTACGCGGACCAGAGCCGCGGCGGCATTGACCCGAACAAGACCCTGTGGGAGGTCGTCTCCGACGGCCTCGACTACATCCAGGTCGGCCACGTCGAAATGCCGTCCCGCGCCTACGTGGCCGCTTTCGGCTTCAAGGGCCCGGACCAGCAGAAGAAGGCCGGGGTGCTCTCCGGTGGTGAGCGCAACCGCCTCAACCTGGCGCTGACCCTCAAGCAGGGTGGCAACCTGCTGCTCCTCGACGAACCGACCAACGACCTCGACGTCGAAACCCTCAGCAGCCTCGAAAACGCCCTGCTCGAATTCCCGGGCTGCGCCGTCGTCGTCTCGCACGACCGCTGGTTCCTGGACCGGGTGGCCACCCACATCCTCGCCTACGAAGGCGACGAGGAGAACCCGTCCAAGTGGTACTGGTTCGAGGGCAACTTCGAGTCCTACGAGGAGAACAAGGTCGAGCGCCTGGGCCCGGATGCGGCCAAGCCGCACCGCGTAACCCACCGCCGCCTCACCCGCGACTAAGCCCGCAAGGCTTACAGCGCCACGAAAAAAGCCGGCTCCCGCCTGGGCGAATTCTAGGAGTCGTTGCAACACCTGCTGGTTAGGTGGTTTGTAGTAAATCACGCAGACGCTCGGCTGGGGTATCCCAGCCGAGCGTTTTACGTGGGCGGCCGTTGAGCTCCTGGGCGACGTGTTCGAGGTCTTCCGGCCCGTA